>CAYPQX010000081.1:0-6160 GCA_964412975.1 uncultured Steroidobacteraceae bacterium | reverse complement strand
GCGCTATTGCATCAACTCCGCCTCGCTGCGATTCATTCATCGGGACACAATGGAGGCCGAGGGCTACGGGGCCTACTTGAACCAGGTGGGAGACAAGTCGTGACCGAAGAACGCGCAGTACTGGCGGGCGGATGCTTTTGGGGCGTGCAGGATCTCTTTCGCCGCTACCCGGGCGTGATATCGAGCCGCGTCGGGTACACGGGCGGCAATACGCCCAATGCAACGTATCGCAATCACGGGTACCACGCCGAGGCGGTCGAGATTATTTTCGATCCCGCGAAGATCAGCTTTCGGAAGATCCTCGAGTTCTTCTTCCAGATTCACGATCCCACGACGACCAATCGTCAGGGAAACGACGTCGGCACGAGCTATCGGTCGGCGATCTATTACACGACTGATGAGCAGCGCGGCGTCGCCGAGGACACGATCGCGGACGTCGATGCATCCGGGCTATGGCCCGACAAGGTCGTGACCGTGGTCGCGCCGGCGGGTGATTTCTGGGAGGCCGAGCCGGAACACCAGGATTATCTGCTTCAGAATCCGGGCGGTTACACCTGCCATTTCATCCGCCCCGACTGGACGCTGCCGAAGCGCAAGAGCAGTCAGGCGGGTTCGGCGCCCCAGCAGGTGGATTCAACCGAGAGCGCCTGAGCGTTTACCCATCTCCGTCTCGACCTGGAAGCGGTCAGCCGCGATACTCCTACCTCCGCGACGGAGCCATCACGAATGAATGTCGCCTTGCAGCGGCCGCTCAGCGCCGTGGACCTGAATTTCAATCCACCCCGGTTTCCGCTCGGGCAGCTTAAGGACTGTGCCCGCGAGCACTGGGGTCTGGAAGGCGAACTGACGCCCCTCGACGGCGAGCGCGACCAGAACCATCGCGTGACGGCGGCGGATGGCGCGAGTTACGTGCTGAAGGTCTCCGCGGCGGGTGAGGGCGAGGGTGCCGTGGATTTCCAGGTCGCGGCGCTGCGCCACCTGGAACGGAACGCCCCGGATCTGCCCGTGCCGCGCATGATCGCCTCGAAATCGGGCAATGACCGCGAGTGGATTGCCGCCGCGGATGGCACGCGCCACATGGTGCGACTTCTGAGCTGGCTGCCCGGGACGGCCGTCTCGCAGGGCAAGCCGGTGACAATCAACGTGCTTCGAAACATCGCCGCTTTCCAGGCGCGCCTCGCGCGCGGACTGCGCGGCCTGTTCCATCCGCATGCGCGGCATTTCGTGGCCTGGGACATCCAGCGCGCGTTGCTGCTGGAGCCCGGCATCCAGGCTTGGGTGGCCGACGACGCAAAAGCGCTGTGTGCGGATTTCCTCGGACGCCTCGAGCGCGAAGTGCTGCCGCGCCTGCCTGCGTTGCGCGCGCAGGTGGTGCACGGCGATGGGCACGCCGACAACCTGCTGCGCGCGGAGTCCGGCGCCGACGAGATCGTCGGCGTGATCGACTTCGGCGACACGGTGCACGCGCCGCTTGTGCAGGATCTCGCGGTGACGCTCGCGAGCTTCGCGCGTCATGGCGAGATGTCGCTGGAGAATGCCGTGGCGCAGGTGGAGGCCTGGAACGCCGTCCTGCCGCTCGGGGACGACGAGCTGGAGGTCCTGCACGACCTCACGCTGCTGCGGTTCGCGACCGCGCTCTGCCTGTACGACTTCCGCATTCACGCGACGCAGAAGCCGCAGGCCTGGCTCACGGAAGAGCGGCCCGACATCGTGCGCGCGCTGTCGAGATTCCTCACGCTCGATCGTGCGGAGGTGCACGAGCGCTACCGTGCGGCCTGCGGACGCGTCGGCCGCGCGCCGGTGAATGTCGACAGCGACACCTTGCGCGAGCGGCGCGATCGCGCGCTCGGGCCGAGCTATCGCCTGTTCTACGACCGTCCCGTCCACCTGGTGCGCGGCGAAGGCACCTGGCTCTTCGATGCGGAGGGGCGGCGCTACCTCGACTGCTATAACAATGTGGCCTCGGTCGGTCACTGCCACCCGCACGTGGTTGCAGCGCTTTCGCGCCAGGCGGCGACCCTGAACACGCATACCCGCTACCTGCACGACAACGTGGTGCGCTATGCGGAGCGATTGACCGCGACGATGCCGGAGCCGCTGCGAGTCTGTTACTTCGTGTGCACCGGCACCGAGGCGATCGACCTCGCGATCCGGATTGCCCGGGTCGTCAGCAGGAACGAAGGCGTAATCGTTTCCGACGACTCCTACCACGGCAACTCGAACGTCGTGGGGGCGGCGTCGACCAGCACGTACCCGAAGTCGGAGCAGCCGGCGTGGCTCGCGACGGTACCGCCGCCCAATGGCTACCGCGGCGAGTACCGCTATGGCACGCCGGATTTCGGGCGGAAGTACGCCGCGCACATCGACCCGGCGATCGCGAAGCTGCAGCAACGCAAGCAGGGCGCCGCGGCCTGGGTGTGCGACATCATCTTTGACTCGAACGGCACGATCCTGTCGCCGCCCGGCTATCTCGAATACACCGCCGGAGCGATCCGCGCCGCCGGCGGGCTGTTCATCGCCGACGAAGTGCAGTCCGGCTTCTTCCGCACGGGCGACGAGATGTGGGCGTTCCGCTACTCGGACGTCGTTCCCGACATCGTCGCGCTCGGAAAGCCGATCGGCGACGGCCACCCGATCGGCGCGGTGATCACGACGCCTGCGATCGCGGCAAAGTTCGCGACCAAGTTTTCCTACTTCAACACCTTCGGCGGCAACCCGGTTTCCGCCGCCGTGGGCTTGGCGGTACTCGACGTGCTCGAGCGCGAGGGCGTGCAGCAGAACGTGATCGCGGCGGGGCAAGTCCTGGAGCCCGGGCTCGCGAAACTAGCGGCCAAGTATCCGCTGATCGCGGATGTGCGCGGCAAGGGCCTGTTCTGGGGGCTCGAGATCGTGCGCGACCACGAGTCACGCGCGCCGGCCGTCGCGGAGGCCGACCGGATCATGAACCTGCTGCGCGAAGACGGCTTCCTGCTGGGGCGTACAGGCGCCTTCGACAACGTCATCAAGATCCGGCCGCCGCTCGTGTTCACGCCGGACAACGCGCGGATGCTGCTCGAGGGGCTCGATCGAGCGCTGGCGCAGGTCTGACGGCGTCCATCATATTCGCACCCATCGCTGACCGATCCTTCCAGGAGCGCATGCCATGAGCTTGAATCGCCGGGACTTCGTTGCGACCGTCGGCTTGTCGCTGGTCGGGGGCGCAGCAGCACGCGCGGCTCTCGCGAATGCACCGGCTGTCGCCCCTGCCGTCGATGCCAACTCCGACTGGGCTGCGATTCGCGCGCAGTTCGACCTGGCGCCGGACTGGATGCACTTCTAGCAGTTCTACATCGTCTCGCACCCGCATCGCGGATCGCATCGCCGTGCTCAACACGCAGTGCTGGGACAGGCTGGCGAAGATCCCGAAGGTGAAGGCGCTGACACCGAAGGACCCGGCCCTGTCTGCCGGCCTCGTCGCTTTCGAGGTGGAAGGGCAGAGCGCGAGCGAGGCGGTACACAAGCTTCACGCGCGTAAGGTCGTGGCATCGTCCTCGCCGTACAAGATTTCGAAAGCGCGGCTCGCGCCGAGCCTCGTTAACGACGAACGCGAGGTCGAAGCCGTGTTGCGTGCGGTGCGGGATATCGCCTGAAAACGTTCCCGCCGGAACGTTTTTATACAGGTGTCTAATGCCCGTCAGCGGCCCCCGCCAAGGCGAATCCAATCGAGCGATCGCGAGGATACAGATTGGCCAGGAACTGTTCCGTCGCGGCGCGCCAGGAAAAGTTTTGTGCGTGCGCCGTCGCGTCCTCGCGCTTGAGCTCGAGTGCCGCGAGACACGCCGTGCGCAAGTCCTCGTGCATTACACCGGCCTTGGAATCGCCGATGACATCCAGGGGTCCGGTGACGGGGTAGGCCGCGACCGGCAGGCCGCAGGCCATCGCTTCCAATAATACCAGCCCGAACGTATCCGTCTTGCTTGGAAACACGAACACATCCGCCGAGGCGTACACCTCCGCGAGTTCATGCTGGTTGAGGACGCCAAGGTAGTTCACGCTGGGATAGCGCACGCGAATGCCGCCCAGGGCGGGACCTGCGCCCGCGACCCACTTCGAGCCGGGCAGGTCCAGCGCGAGAAAGGCTTCGATGTTCTTCTCCACTGCCACGCGGCCCACATACAGGTAGATCGGCGGCTCGGTATTCAGTCGATTGCTCTTGCGCGGCTTGAAGATGTCGAGGTCGACGCCCCGCGACCACAGCACGACGTTCTTGAACCCGTTGGCCTCGAGGTCGTTCTTGACGACGACGGTCGGCGCCATCACCGCCTGTGAGGGGCCGTGGAACCAGCGCAGGAACGCATACGTCCACGAAAGCGGCATTCCAGTGCGCGCACGGACGTATTCGGGGAAGCGCGTGTGGTATGCGGTCGTGAATGGCATGTCCTGCCTCATCGCGAACTGCCGCGCCGCGAGTCCCAGCGGGCCTTCCGTGGCGATGTGGATGGCATCCGGATTGAAGTCGGCGAGACGACGGGTGACTTTGGCGCCCGGCAGGAGCGACAAGCGAATGTCCGGGTAGGTCGGGCAGGAAAGCGTGCGGAATTCCAGGGGCGTGATGAACTCCACCTCGTGACCCATGGATTGCAGCTCCCGCGCGGTCGACTTCAGTGTCCGCACGACGCCGTTGACCTGCGGCTCCCAGGCGTCTGTCACGAGGGCGATCTTCATTCGTCCTCCAGGTCTCATGCCGCCAGGCCTTCGACGGCGGGAAGCTCGTCGATAGTGCGGCCCAGGTTCAGTGGCGCTGCCAGGCGAGTGCGCCAGTGGATGAGTTTCAGCTCGCCGTCGAAGGTCTCGGCAAGGGCGGTCATGCTTTCGACCCAGTCGCCGTCATTGCAGTAAAGGATGCCGTCGATCACGCGGACTTCGGCCTTGTGGATGTGGCCGCAGACCACGCCATCGCAGCCACGCCGGCGCGCTTCCTGGGTCATGACGTGCTGGAAGTCGGAGATGAAGTTAACGGCGTTCTTGACCTGATGCTTCAGGTATTGCGACATGGACCAGTACGGCATACCCAGTCGCTGGCGGACGACATTCAGCCAGCGGTTGAGCTTCAGCAGCAGCCGGTAGACCTGGTCTCCGAGGTGTGCGAGCCAGCGTGCGTGCTGCATCACGCCGTCGAAGAGATCGCCATGCACGATCCACAATCGCTTGCCGTCCGCCGTCACGTGGATGTCGTCTTCGACGACCGCGATCCCGCCCAGGTGCAGCCCCACGAACTGGCGCAGATGTTCGTCGTGATTGCCCGGGATATAGATGACCTTGGTGCCCTTGCGCGCGGCGCGCAGCACCTTCTGCACGACATCGTTATGGGCTTGAGGCCAGTACCAGCCGTTCTTCAGCTGCCAGCCGTCCAGTATGTCGCCGACCAGATAGAGCGTGTCGGTCTTGTGTGTACGGAGAAAATCAAGGAGGTAGTACGCCTGGCACCCGGGCGTACCCAGGTGAATGTCGGAGAGCCAGATCGTCCGGTAATGATAGCGATCGTCTACCGCGGTAAGCATGTGACTTCCTGCAGCAGCGTGACCCGCGCGCAGTAAGCCATGCTCATATTAAAGTTTAGTGAAAATCTCCAGATTTCTTGAGAGACCGTGGTTAACGCACTGTAATCGCTCATGACATAAGCGCCCTGGGAGTCAGGCGCCACCTGACCGGCAATTTGAGTGGGTTCTCACCAATCGCCATGGCGGATTTTAGAACACCCCTTCGATGCCGGCGGTGAACCGCACGGCATCGTAGTCATACAACGCAATATTCGACGCGTTGTCCAGGTACCCAGCCCGGACCACGAAGCGCCAGCGCTCGAGAAAATCGCGCGCCACGGCTGCAGTGAAGCCGATCCGGTCTTCCGATCGCGACAGATCCTCTTCATCTTCGGCCGCGTCGTAATTGCTGCGTCGCCAGCTCGCCGCGAGCTCGAATGACCAGCCGCGGCGCGGATACCAGGCGGCGTCAAGCCTCAGCTCGTTGGCGGTGGACGAGAGCGCGGGATCGTCGAGATCGCTGTCTTCGAACTGGTAGGCGAGTACGATGCGGCCGGTGGTGATGCTGCGCACCACGCGTGCCTCGAAACCGTGCCGGTTGCCGGTGAGTCCCTCGAAGTCGCCGCCGCCCTCGATTCCGC
>CAYPQX010000080.1:0-4073 GCA_964412975.1 uncultured Steroidobacteraceae bacterium | reverse complement strand
CTGCTGCACGCGGTCGCTCGGGCAGCCGACGTTGAGGTTGACCTCGTCATAGCCGAATCCGGCGCCGATCGCGGCGGCCTCGGCCCGCATGCCCGGTTCGGCGCCGCCGAGCTGGAGCGCGACCGGGTGCTCTTCCGGGTCGAATTCCAGAAGATGCCGGCGATCGCCGCGAACGATCGCCTGCGCGACGATCATCTCCGTGTACAGAAGGAGCCATGGCGAGAACTGACGCAGGAAGTACCGGCAGTGCCGGTCGGTCCAGTCCATCATGGGCGCCACGGAAAGTTGTCGCATGACGGCGTTTAGTTAACCATATCCTGGCCGGGCACGAACCGATCGCAATTTCCGCCGCAGCGCCGGCATCGGGAGAATGAGAATGAATTTTTCAGTGATCGCGTTGCTCCTAATCGTCGGACTGCTGCTTGGCATGCTAATCGCTGCCGAAGTCGGGCGGCGCATCGGCGTGGCGCGACTCGAGCGCGACAAGGAAGGCCTGCCGAAGGGATCGGGCGCGGCGGAGGCTGCCGTATTCGCCTTGCTGGGACTCCTGCTTGCCTTCACGTTCTCCGGCGCTGCGTCACGATTCGAAGACCGCCGTCATCTCATCACGCAGGAGGTGAATGCGATCGGTACCGCCTGGCTGCGCATCGACCTGCTTCCAGGCGACGCGCAGCCGGAGATGAGGGATCTATTTCGCCGGTATCTCGACTCCCGACTCGAGACCTACCGGAACACGCGAGACCTGGCCGCCGTGAAGGCGAGTCTCACGCACGATGCCGCACTACAACATGAAATCTGGAAGAAGACGGTGGCGGCGGCCCAGGAACCGGGAGCGCCCACGCAGGTCACGATCCTGCTCCTGCCCGCGCTGAATCAGATGATCGATATCACGACCAGCCGCCTGACGGCGGCACGGAATCATCCGCCGCCGATCGTGTTTATATTGCTTGTCGGTCTATCGCTCATCGGTACCCTCCTCGTCGGGTACGGGACTTCCCTCAACAGGAACCGGAGCTGGCTGCATACGCTCGTATTCGCGGCCATTCTCACGGTGACCACGTATGTGATCGTCGACCTCGAATTCCCTCGCTTCGGACTCATTCGGGTAGACGCCGCCGACGAGTTGCTCATCGAGTTGCGGGAAAGCATGAACTGACGTCAGCTTATAGCTGGGCGTCCAGGTGCAACACGCGCGTCAGCCAGGCCTGGAACCGGCGCCAGCCGGATGCCTTGGGGTCCGAATCGAAATTCTCGACGCCATCGCTCCAGTCCAGTTCGCCGTTCTTCAGGGTCACCTGCCAGGCGTGCTGGCCGCTTGTCTGCGCGGCGAATATCGCGTCGAGCTGGCCCGTTAACATCGTATCCTCGACCAGCACGCCCTGCTCGCAGTTGAGCCAGGTCGAACGCGGGTCGACGTTGTAACTCCCGACGAAAAGCGTCCGGCCGTCGGTCGACAACGCCTTGGTGTGCAGGCTGGCCCCGGACGAGCCGAAGAGACTCGAGCTGCTCGCGCCGCCGGTCGCCGGCTTCAGTTCCCAGAGCTGAACGCCGCCCTCCAGCAATCGGCGGCGGTAGCGCGAGTAACCGCCGTGTACCGCCGCAACGTCGTTCGCGACGAGCGAATTCGTCAGGACCTTCACCTGCCTGCCTGTGCCTGAGGCCCCCACCAGGGCCGTCGCCACGCCGTCTCCGGGAACGAAGTACGGCGAGATGATGTTGATCGCTTTTTCGGCCGCCTGGACTATGGGCAGCAAGGCGGAACCGACGGGCGTGCGCTTCGCATCGCGCCTCTTCATCGTCACCTTGGCCGGGTCATCCGAGATGAACTTATATTTGGCAGACCACTGCATCGGCCAATCGCCGGTGATCATCCGCTTGACCACCTCGTCACTGCGCAACGCAGCCGCATAGCGGCTATTCCCCGTATCGCTCGTGTATTTCTTGAGCCGATCCCGCAGCTTTCCGAGCGCCTCCTCGCTGACGCCGTCGGCATCCAGTGTCTCCATCGGATAGGCAGATGCCGAGTTCCAGTACTTGTCGAACGAGGCCGAGGCGTCGCGCACGATCGGCCCGAGCATCGCGAAATCGAGATCGATGTAGTTCATCTCTTCGTCAGCGCCGAAGTATTCGTCGCCTACATTGCGCCCGCCCACGATCGCGATGCGGTTATCGACGATCCAGCTCTTGTTGTGCATGCGCCGGTTAATGCGCTTGAAGCTCATCGCACCCTCGCCCGCCTTGCGCAAGCTGCCGCTGCGCGTGACCCACGGGTTGAACATCCTCACTTCGATGTTGGAATGAGCGGCCAGCGCCGCATAGCCGTCGTTCTTCGCGCGTGCGTCGAGGTCGTCGACGAGGAGCCTTACCCGCACGCCGCGATCCGCGGACGCGAGGAGCTGTTGCCCGAGATAGATTCCGGTGAGGTCCGCGTGCCAGATGTAGGTCTGGACATCGAGGCTTCGCGACGCGAGTTGCGCGCTCTGCATGCGGACGACGAAGGCTTCCGTGCCATGGGTGACGAGACGGAACGCGGACTCGCCGGGATGCCGGGCCTCGGCGCCCGCGACGAGTTCGTCCAGGGCTCCGCCTTCGGCGGGCGCGATCGCCACCGTGTCCGGCAGGGCCGGACGCGGCGGCAACTGCGCGCAGCCGCCGAGGGCGGCCAGCGCAAGCAAGCTGAGAATTTGCCGCTTCGTATGGCCGCCTTTGCGAACGCGTCCGACCTGGCCGGACCGCTATTCCCGCTTGATGCCAATCGAAAGATTGGTCAGCGACATGCTGACGAGCGTCACTTCAAACTTGGGTGTCTTGCCGGTTTTTCCGACAATGACGTCTTCTCCGTCATCGGTTTCGACGTGGTAACCCTCGCCGAGGGAAACCTTGAGCGAGTCACGAACCGCCTTGGCCACCTTGTTGGGTCCGGTCTTCGCCGGAATCCTGGTTTCGACGTCGACCGGCGTTCCGCCCTCCGGGTTTATGCGCAGCAAAATCGTGCCGTCGTTGCCCGTGTAACCGTTGAACCCCACGCGCCATTTGCCGGCCGGGTCGGCCTGCGCAAGCGTGCTGATCATTCCGATGCCTATCGCTGCAACCACCGCCATCGCCGGCCTGAGTCGGGGACTATACATTGTCAGCCTCCAATAACGATTGCCCAAGTAGAGCGTACTGTAGCAGGCTGCGCTTCCATGGATTTCCGCCAATCCCGGCTGGCCGTTTTCGTGCTCGTGTTCGCCTTTTGCATCCCGGTCCGCGCAATGGGCCAGGAGATCGAGCCGCGCGCGTACTCGCCGAACCCGGCCGGCGTGACGTTTGTTGTCGCGGCACTCGGCCTTTCCACCGGCGGCGTTCTCACCGATCCGTCGGCGCTGGTATCTCGAAACGTATGCGGGCGTCTGGTTGTTTGGGGACAACGACAATTTTCTGGGTGGCCAGCGGAAAGAGCAGGACCCGCTCGCGAGCCTGCAGGCTCATGTGAGCTACACCTTCCGGCCGCAGTTGTGGCTGGCCTTCGACGCGACTTTGTACGGCGGCGGACGCACGAACATCAACGGCATCGATTCAGCGAATCGGCAGTCAAACTTGCGCCTGGGCCTGACCTTTTCCCTGCCTCTCAAGAAAGGTCAGTCTCTGAAATTCAGCTGGAGCGAGGGCGCGTCGACCCGAATCGGGAGCGACTTCACGGCCTACGGCATTGCCTGGCAGTTCACGCACATCGATTGATTGCAGGCGCCGGCCGTGAACTGCAGGAAAACCATCGCGCCAAACGATCGTCGTACGCAGGTGCCGCCCCGGATACCAGGGGCGCACGACTCTTACTTTCGGTGCGGGAAGACGGCCATCGACGTCGGACGGCCGCACAGGAATCCCTGCGCGTAACCGACGCCGATTCGGCGGAGCGTCTCGAGCACGGCGGGCGTCTCGACACGCTCGGCGACGGTCTCGATGCCGATCGCGCGGCCGATCTGGACGATCGCCTCGACCATGCTGCGGTCGATCGGGTCGCTTGCGACATTCTGGACGAATTTGCCGTCGATCTTCAGGTAGTTCACCGGCAGCGTGCGCAGGTAGTTGAA
>CAYPQX010000079.1:0-4787 GCA_964412975.1 uncultured Steroidobacteraceae bacterium | reverse complement strand
TGATGGCGAGGCGGCTTGCGGGCGCGCAGCCAGCTGTTGCGCGCACGGCGGAGCTCGCGACGGCAGACGAGATTCAGGCGCTTCACGCCCACCTGGGCCGCGTGCTCCGGTCAGCCGGGTTCATGCACGACGGCAACGCCGCCCAGCTCGGTGCACGGATTGAGCGCCTGTTCGCACGCGCGCTGCCGGACGACGGCGAGGTGCGGATCTTGCGCGGGATGCTGGCCGCGATCGAGCGCGGGCTGCGGCCTCTGCTGTGAGCCAGGTGGCTGCAACGGAGCCGATCTACCTCGACCATGCGGCGACGGCACCGCTCGACCCGCGCGTCGCGGCGGTCATGTGCGAGTGCCTTGCCGACCCGGCGCTGCAGGCAAACCCGGCGTCTGCACACGCGCCAGGCCGTGCCGCTGCACTTCGCATCGAGACCGCGCGATTGCAGGTCGCCCGGTTGATCAACGCGCCGCCCGAATCGATCGTGTTCACGTCGGGCGCAACCGAGAGCGTCAATCTCGCGATCCTGGGCACCGCACGCGCGGCTGGCCAGGGCCGGCGTCATGTCGTCACCTCGCGCATCGAGCATCGCGCCGGCCAGGATGCCTGCCGCCAGCTCGAGCGTGAGGGCTTCGACGTGAGCTGGCTGAAACCCGACTGCGAAGGGCGAATCGATCCCGCGGAGGTCGCAGCTGCAATCCGGCCGGACACGGCGCTGGTGTCCCTGATGCACGCGAACAACGAGACCGGCGTGCTGACGGACATCGAGGCCGTGGCCGCCGGATGCCTCGCACGCGGGGTCATTCTTCACACGGACGCGGCGCAGGGCGCGGGAAAGGTCCCGATCGACGTCGCCGCCATGGGTGTCGCGCTCCTCAGCTTCTGCGCGCACAAGCTGGGTGGTCCGAAAGGCATCGGCGCACTCTACGTGCGCCGGCGGCCGCGGCCGGCAATCCAGCCCCTCGTCTTTGGCGGCGGCCACGAGCGGGGACTTCGTTCGGGCACGCTGGCGACACACCAGATCATCGGTTTCGGCTCCGCCTGCGCGCTCGCGGCTGCCGTGCTTGATGAGGAATCCGGGCGAATCCAGGCATTGCGCGAACGCCTTTGGCTCGGCCTGCAACCGGCGGCGCCGCTTTGGCGAAACGGCGCGCCTGATCCGTCGGTGCCAGGGATCCTCAGCGTCGGCTTCGCCGGCATCGAAGGCGAAAGCCTGTTGCTCGAGCTCGACGGCAGGGTGGCGGTATCGAGCGGGGCCGCCTGCAGTTCGGCGACGGCCGAACCGTCCTACGTCCTGCGCGCGCTCGGGAGAACGGATGCCGCAATCCAGGCATCGCTGCGCCTGAGCCTGGGTCGTGGAACGAGGAGCGGGGACGTCGACCGCGCAGCACGGCAGATCGTCGACGGTGTCCGGCGTCTGCGGGCCGCATTGCCCGCGGGCGCGCTGGATCGCATCGCATGAATCACCAGTTGCCCCGCTACTCGCCCCGCGTGCTTGAACTGTTCGCGCAATTGCCCGGCGCGGAGCCACTGCCGCCGGGGCCGGGCGTTCCCGTGACCGGCGAGGCGATCGTGGTCGAGCGCGGGGCCTGGGTCCGCTTCGATGCGCGCGTCAAGGCGGCGCGCATCGTGGAATGCGTATTTCGCGCCTGGGGCTGTCCGCATACGCTCGCGGCAGCAGCCTGGGTCGCCTCGGAAGTGCGGGCACGCACGGTTGCGGACTGCGCTTCGATCGACGCATCGCGCCTTGCACGGGAACTCGATGCGCCGGCGGGAAAAATGGGGCGGATGCTGGTCGTCGAGGACGCGCTCCGGGCGCTGCTCGAACGCGCGCGTGCGGTACAATAGACGGGCAGATGGCCGTCATCCTGACACCCGCCGCCGCGGATCGCGTCCGCCACTTCATCGCCGAGCGAGGGCACGGCGTGGGATTACGACTCGGCGTCCGGAAGACCGGTTGCTCGGGCTTCGCCTACGTCGTCAATTACGCGGATGACGTGGAGCCGGGCGATCGCGTGTTCGAAAGCCAGGGCATCCGCGTGCTCGTCGATGCCAGGAGCCTCGAGCTGATCGATGGCACGGAAGTCGACTTCGTGCGCCATGGCCTCAATGAGGCGTTCCGTTTCCGCAATCCGAACGTGCGTGGTGAATGCGGCTGCGGCGAGAGCTTCAGCGTCTGATTTTTCCTTTCAATTCGGGCACTTCCGCGCTCATTGCGATTGCCGCCGGACCATGGCAGGGGCTAGAATACCCGGCTGATTTCTTCGCTCCGCAAGGCTGAGGATTCCATGGCTCTCGAGCGCACCCTGTCCATCGTCAAGCCCGACGGCGTGGCCCGCAACCTGATCGGCGACGTCTACCGCCGCTTCGAGAAGGCGGGACTTCGCATCGTCGGCGCGCGCATGCTCCACTTGACGCAACCCCAGGCCGAAGGATTCTATGCCGTGCACCGCGAACGGCCGTTCTTCCGCGACCTCTGCGCGTATATGACCTCCGGTCCCGTCATGGTGCAGGTGCTGGAAGGAGAGTCGGCCGTCGCGAAAAACCGCGAGATCATGGGCGCGACCGACCCGAAGAAAGCCGCCGCCGGCACCATCCGGGCGGACCTCGCGACGAGCATCGAGGAAAACGTCGTGCACGGGTCCGACAGCCCAAAGAATGCTGCGCGCGAAATCACCTACTTCTTTGCCGAAACCGCGCTGTGTGCGCGCACGCGCTGAGAACCGCGACGCGATGATTCCCGCCCCCCAGGATCGCACGAACCTGCTAGGCCTGCCGCGTGCCGGGCTCGAGGCATTCGTCGGCCTGCACGGCGCCAAGCCGTTTCGCGCCCGCCAGCTGCTGAAGTGGATCTATCGCCGCGGCGAATCGCGGTTCGAGTGCATGACCGACCTCGCCAAGGATTTTCGTGCGACGCTCGAGCGCGTCGCCTGTGTCAGCGTTCCGGAGATCGTGAGCGCCCGCACGGCCACGGACGGCACGCGCAAGTGGCTGCTTCGCATGCCCGGAGTCAACGCCGCGGAACAGGTGATCGAGACCGTCTTCATTCCGGAGCCCGGGCGGGGCACGCTTTGCATCTCGAGCCAGATCGGCTGCGCGCTCGACTGTTCCTTCTGCGCGACGGGCCAGCAGGGATTCAATCGCAACCTGACGGCAGCGGAGATCATCGGCCAGGTCTGGCTCGCCAACCGGGAGCTCGGATACGACCCGGCCGGCGAGCGCATCGTCACGAATGTCGTGTTGATGGGCATGGGCGAGCCGCTCGCGAATTACCGGAATGTGCTGCCGGCGATGCAGCTCATGATGGACGACCTCGGGTACGATCTCTCGCGCCGCCGCGTGACGCTTTCCACTTCGGGTCTCGTGCCGCAGATCTACCGGCTCGCCGAGGACTGCAATGTCGCGCTCGCGGTTTCGCTGCATGCGCCGAGCGACCGGCTGCGGAACGAGCTGGTGCCGATCAACCGCAAGCACCCGATCGCCGGGCTGCTCGAGGCCTGCTGGCATTACCTCGAGCGCCAGAATGGCCGCAACGTGACTTTCGAGTACACGATGCTGGACGGAGTCAACGACCGGCCGGAACACGCGCGGGAACTTGTCGCGCTGCTCCGCGGTCATGATGCAAAGGTCAATCTCATACCTTTCAACACATTTCCGGGCACGAAGTATCGTCGCTCGCCGGCGGAAACTATCCGCCGGTTTCGCGAACTGCTGGTGCAGGGAGGCCTCATGGCGACGATTCGGCGAACGCGTGGCGACGACATCGATGCAGCCTGCGGCCAGCTGCGCGGGCAGGTGCTCGACCGGACCCAGGTCAGGCTCGGGAGCAAGCGGTTCAGCCTTGCGGTGCGCGCATGATTTCCCGGGTCGCCGCATTGGCTCTCGCCATCGTCGTGGCGGTGACTGCCCAGGCGCAGACACAGGCGCCAGCGTCCGATCCGATCCTCGAGGCCGGCAAGATCAATGCGCGGCTGGCGATGGAATACCTGAAACGCGAGCAGCTCCAGGTCGCACAGGAAAAAGTCGAGAAAGCGCTCGAACAGAATCCCAAGGACGTCAACGTCCAGCTGGCTGCCGGCCTCGTCTATGAACGCCTGCGCGACATGAAGCGCGCGGAGAAGCACTTCCGCCAGGCGGTCCGGACCGACGCCAACAGTCCCGAAGCCCAGAATGCGCTCGGTGCTTTCCTGTGCCGCAACAAGGAACACAAGAAGGGTGAGGAGATGTTCCTCAAGGCCGCACAGAACCAGATCTACCGGACTCCCTACGTCGCGTACACGAATGCGGGCGTCTGCGCGCGCAGCGCCGGCAACCTCGAGCGCGCGGAACAGTACCTGCGCAGGGCTCTCGCGTCACAGGTGGATTACCCCGAGACTTATGCGCAACTCGCGGGCGTGCTGCACGAGCGCGGCAGCGACCTGCAGGCGCGCGCGTTCGTCGAGCGCTTCCTTGCCATTGCGCCGGCGACTCCCGACATGCTCCTGCTGGGCCACAACATCGAGCAGGGGCTCAAGAATGCGGACGCGGCTGAAGTGTTCAGCACGAGGCTCCGCAAAGAGTTTCCGAATTCGGAGCAGGCGCGCGCGCTCGCAGACCTGGAACGCCGGAATCGCGGATGAACGCGAGGCCCGCCGGCAGCTCGCCGGGTGCGCGGCTGCGTGCCGCTCGCGAAGCGCGCGGACTTTCGATCGAGGAGGTCGCGGACCGGCTCCGGCTCAACGCGGCGCTCGTCCTCGCATTGGAACAGGACCGGCTTGCGCTCCTGGGAGCGCCGGTTGTCGCGCGCGGTCACCTTC
>CAYPQX010000078.1:0-12987 GCA_964412975.1 uncultured Steroidobacteraceae bacterium | reverse complement strand
TTCTCGCTCGCGAACTCCGCCGGAACTTACGAGTTCGCTCGCGAGAACCCCGCCACCTCGTGCGCGCCGGCAGCAGCGTCAGCAATGGCGCGGACCAGCTGGCCGGGACCCGCGAGGGAGCGAATGTCCGTTCTTCTGAGCGAACGAGCGCGGTCCCGGCCGGCGCAGTCCGCGCGGTCGCCACCGCTACATCCGCAGGAGCTCGTTGATCGACGTCTTAGCCCGCGTTTGAGCGTCGACTTTCTTGACGATGACCGCGCAGTAGAGGGAGTGGGAACCGTCGGGCGCAGGAAGGCTGCCGGGCACGACGACAGATCCGGCCGGCACGCGGCCGTAAGTGATTTCGGCGCTCTCGCGATCGTAAATTCGGGTGCTTGCGCCGATGAACACACCCATCGAGAGCACTGCCCCGCGTTCGACAATCACGCCCTCGACGATTTCGGAGCGCGCGCCGATAAAGCAATCGTCCTCGATGACCGTCGGCCGCGCCTGCAGCGGCTCCAGCACGCCGCCAATGCCGACACCGCCGGAGAGATGGACGTTGCGGCCGATCTGGGCGCAGGAACCGACAGTCGCCCAGGTGTCGACCATCGTGCCTTCGCCGACGAAAGCACCGACATTGACGAAACAGGGCATCAGCACGGCGTTGCGCGCGACGTGGGCGCCGCTTCTGACGATCGCGCCCGGGACGACGCGCGTGCCGTCAGCCTGGAACCGGGCGAGATCGTATTCCGCGTACTTGAGCGGCAGCTTGTCAAAGAACCGCAAGGCGCCGGCGTCCTGGATGACGCTGTCGTGCGTGCGGAAATGAAGCAGCACGGCCTTCTTGAGCCATTCGTTGACCCGCCAGCCGCCGTCGAAGGGTTCCGCAACCCGCACTTTCCCGCTGCCGAGCAGTTGCAGGCAATCGTCGATTGCCGCGAGCAATTCGCGCGAGGCCTTGCCTGGCGCAAGCGCCGATCGCTCGTCAAAGCCCTGCTCGATGAGATTCCGTGTGTCCACCGGGGCCTCAGGCGGCGGCCACGCGCGCATCGAGCGCCCGTTGCAGCGCATCGGCGAGCGCCTGGCAGCGTGCCGCCCCGAGCGGCCGGCCGGTTTCATCGGTCACGGTGAATACGTCCTCGGCGCGCTCGCCGACGGTCATGATCTTGGCACCGTGTAATTCCACGGTTTGGTCCCAGAATACCTTTCCGATCTCGGAAAGCAGTCCTGGCCGGTCGCCAGCGACGACTTCGAGGATGGTACGCCCGTTCTCCGGGTCTGCACTGAACGTTACCAGGGTCGCGGTCGTGAACATGCGTGCCTGGCGCGGCATGCGACGTGTCACCGGGGGCGCGGCAGCGCTTTTCTCCGACAGCGCACGCACGAGATGTCGCTCGATACCGGCAAAGCGGTCGCGGTCTGCGATCGGCGATCCGGTGTCTTCGAGGACAAGATAGCTGTCGAGGCTGCCGCCGTCCGCCGTCGGAGTGATGCGCGCGTCCTGGATGCTGAGGCCCTGCTGGTCAAGTGCGGCGGTCGCGCGCGCGAAGCTGTGGTGACGGCCGTGCGTGTAGACGAGGACGGCCGTCGCGCCGCCGCGATCAGGATGCTCGGCGACCGCGATCAGCGGGCTTCCGTCTCCGGGGTCCCGTGCCACGAGCTCGGCCGTGTGCCAGGCGATTTCCCCTGCCGAATGCCGGAGGAAGTACGCATCGGTCAGCTTCGACCAGACCCGCTGGACCTTTGCCGTGGCGACGCCGGCCGCTGCGAGGCGCGCGCGCGCGATCGCCTGCTTCTCGGTGACGAGCTCCTCGCGATCGAGCGGCGATTCGAGTCCGCGCCTGAGCGCCTGCTTGACCCTTTCGTACAACTCGTCGAAGAGCGTCGCCTTCCACGAGTTCCACAGCTTCGGATTCGTGCCACGAACGTCGGCGACCGTCAGTACATAGAGATAGTCGAGCCGGACCTGGTCGCCGACCGCGTCCGCGAACTCATTGACGACCAGAGGGTCTGCGATATCCTGCTTCTGCGCGGTGACCGAAAGCTTCAGGTGGTGACGCACGAGCCATGCGACGAGCCGCGCGTCATAGCGCGAAAGTCCCTGCTCGAGGCAGAAGGCCTCGGCATCCACGGCGCCAAGCTCGGAATGATCGCCGCCGCGGCCCTTGGCAATGTCGTGAAAGATCGCCGCGAGATAGGCGAGTTCCGGTTTCGGCAGCGAGCGGAAGACCTGCGCGAGCTTAGGAAACTCGTGGTCGTAGCGCTCGAGCGCGAAGCGCCTGAGGTTGCTGACGACGAACAGCGTGTGGGCGTCGACCGTGTAGGCGTGGAACAGGTCGTACTGCATGCGTCCGACGATGCGCCCGAATGCCGGGATGTAACGGCCGAGCACGCCGTAGAGGTTCATGCGGCGTAGTTCATGCGTCACGCCCGCCGGGGCGCGCAGGATCTCGAGGAATAGTCGGTGATTGCGCGGATTCTGGCGGAATTCCTCGTCGACCAGCCACAGGTGCTGGCTGACGAGGCGAATGGTCCGCGCGCGCACGCCCCGCAGCCGCGGGTTTTGCTGCAGGACGACGAAGAGCTCGAGCAGGGCCGACGGATTTCGCACGAAGACGTCGTCGGACGCCGCTTCGAGCGATTCATCGCGCTCCTGGAAGCAGCGTGAAAGCGGCAAGGCCGGCGCGCCCCGGTCGGCAAGGATCTCCTCCCGGAACTGCTGCAACAGGAGCTCGTTGAGCCAGCTGACGACCATCGCCGTGCGGTAGTAGCGCTGCATGAACTGCTCGACGGCCAGCGTGTAGGTCGCATCCTCGTAACCGAACAAGCGCGCGAGCCGGATCTGGTGATCGAACAGCAGCCGGTCCTCGCGCCGCCCGCTCACGAGGTGCAGAGCGAAACGGACCCGCCACAGCCAGGCCTGTGCGGACTCGAGCTGCGCGAGCTCGCGCGACTCCAGGAATCCGTGCGCGGCGAGTTCCTGCAGTGTGTCCGCGCCGAAGTGACGCTTTGCGACCCAGGCGATGGTCTGAAGATCCCGCAGTCCGCCCGGACCCTGCTTGACGTTCGGTTCGAGGTTGTACGCCGTGTCGTGGAATCGATGATGCCGTTCCGCCTGTTCGCGCAGCTTGGCATCGAAGAAATCGCGGGCAGGCCACAACCGATCGGGGCCGAGAGCGCTGCGCATCGCATCGAAGAGCGCAGGCGATCCGGCGAGCAGGCGGGCCTCGAAGAGCGTCGTTGCGACGCCAAGATCCAAGAGCGCCTCGCGCCGGCAGTCGTCGATCGTCCGCACGCTGTGCCCCGTCTCGAGCCCGATGTCCCAGAGGAAAGCCAGGAAGCGCTCGAGCGGCGCTGTCCACGCGGGTTCCTCGCCCGGGGGCAGGAGGGCCATGACGTCGACGTCGGAACATGGCATGAGCTCGCCGCGGCCGTAGCCGCCGACGGCGACCAGCGCAAGGGCAGGAGCGGCCGTCCCGACGTGCAGGTTCCAGGCGCGGGCGACGAGCGAATCGACGAGCGCTGCGCGATCTCGCACGAGCGTTTCGACCGGCTCATCCGCATGGAATCGGCGCGCGAGTTCGCGATCGCCTTCGGCAAGCGCCGCGCGGAATCTGGAGACGGGATTCAATCCGGCCTCGAGCCGTGCCGCCAGCGTGTCGAGAAAGTTCCAGCCCGCAATTGCCTGGACGGCGCGGGTCGCGGGGCCCTCGTTCAACATTCGGGTGCCGTTCGGCACCGATCAGGCCGCGGCGCGGTCGGCGGCGCCGAGTGTCAGGACTTCAAACCCGTCGGCCGTGACGAGCACCGTGTGCTCCCACTGTGCCGAGAGCGAGTGATCCTTGGTGACGACCGTCCAGCCGTCGCCGAGCAGCTTCACGTGACGGCGGCCGGCATTGACCATCGGCTCGACCGTGAATGTCATGCCGGGCACGATCTCGAGCCCGGTCCCCGGTTCGCCGTAATGCAGGACCTGCGGGTCTTCGTGGAAGACGCGGCCGATGCCGTGTCCGCAGTACTCGCGAACCACTGAATAACCCTGTGACTCGACGTATTGCTGGATCGTGTGCCCGAGGTCGCCGAGGCGATGACCGGGCGCGATCGTCCGGATGCCGCGCCACATCGCCTCGAATCCGACGTCGCAAAGCCGCTTCGCCTGGATCGACGGCTCGCCGATCCGGTACATCCGGCTCGTATCGCCGTGGAAGCCGTCCTTGATGACGGTAACGTCCAAATTGAGGATGTCGCCCGGCCGCAGGACCTTGTCTCCGGGGATGCCGTGACAGACGACATGATTGACCGAGGTGCAGATCGACTTCGGAAACCCCTTGTAATTCAAGGGGGCCGGGATCGCCTTCTGGACGTCCACGATAAAGTCGTGGCAGATCCGGTCGAGTTCGCCGGTCGTCATGCCAGCGGCGATTCGGGGTCCGATCATATCGAGGACGTCCGCCGCGAGGCGGCCGGCCAGACGCATCGCCTGCTGTTCAGCAGACGATTTGACCGATACCCGGGTATGGCTTTGCATCAGCATGGGTCAGGGCCGCACAAGAGGGGCGAAATGCGCCTATCACGTTGTTTCGACGGGACAAAGATGGTATAAAGCGCGGCGTTTTTTCTCAACCAAATCCACACGCGTTTCGTCACGTGCGGCTGGGTGCCGGGTCCGAAAGTCCGGTTGCCGCATGCGGATTCGCGGAGGGCTAACCCGAAAAGGAGTAATCATGGCCAGTCTGTCCATGAGGCAGATGCTTGAGGCGGGGGTTCATTTCGGTCATCAGACCCGCTTCTGGAACCCGAAGATGGCGCCGTTCATCTTCGGCGAACGCAACAAGATCCACATTATCAATCTCGAGCGGACGTTGCCGCTCTATAACGACGCGGCCGGCTTCATCAAGGGCGTGGTCGGCGACGGCGGCAAGGTGCTGTTCGTCGGCACCAAGCGCAGCGCCCGCGACGCGATCCAGGCTGAGGCGGCCCGCTGCGGCATGCCATACGTCAACCAGCGCTGGCTTGGCGGCATGCTCACCAATTTCAAGACCATCCGGCAGTCGATCAAGCGCCTGCATGAGCTTGAAGAACTGCGCGATTCGGGTGCGCTCGAGCGCCGCAACAAGAAAGAAGCGCAGATGCTCCGGCGCGAGATGGACAAGCTGATGCGGAGTCTGGGCGGCATCAAGGACATGAACGCGCTGCCCGATGCGCTTTTTGTCGTGGACGTCGGACACGAAGAGATCGCCGTGCACGAGGCCCGGAAGCTCGGCATCCCGGTGGTCGCGATCGTGGACAGCAACTGCTGCCCGGACGGCATCGACTATGTGATCCCTGGCAATGACGACGCCATGAAGGCGATCCAGCTTTACGCCGCCGGCATTGCCGACGCGGTGCTGGATGGAAAATCTTCGGTTCCGGTCATACCGGCCGGCGAAGACGAGTTCGTCGAGCTCGACGAGGAGGGTCAGCCGCGCCGCAAGACCGCGGCACGTGCGCCGCGCAAGCCGGCAAACGTCCGGCGCAAGACACCGGCGCGCGCGCGCCAGTCCGCGGAAACGTCGTCGGCGGCGACCATGCCGCCGGTCGGCGCGCCCGAAGTCGTCGTGGATGTACCGGATGACCAGCCCATCGTGGACGAAGTCAACGCGGATACCACGCGTGCCAAGCCGGCGGCCCGCCGCCGCCCCGCGGCACGCAAGCCGGACAAGGCCGGGCAATGACGATGAACATCAGCGCTGAAACGGTCAAGACGCTTCGCGAGCGCACCGGCGCGGGCATGATGGAGTGCAAGAAGGCGCTCATCGAAACCGGCGGCGACCTCGACGCTGCGGCGGAGATCATGCGAAAGGCCGGCCTTGCGAAGGCGGACAAGAAAGCCGGCCGGATCGCCGCGGAAGGCGCGATCGTCGTCGCGAAGAGCGCCGACGGCCGATCTGCGGTGCTGGTCGAAGTCAATTGCGAAACGGACTTCGTTGCGCGCCAGCCCGAGTTCCAGGCGTTCGCGGCCCAGGTCGCCGAGGCCGCCTTGCGGGCCTCCGCCACGGAGCCGGAGGCGCTTGCCGCGCTCGAACTGGCCGATGGCAAGACCGCAGACGAGACGCGCCGGAACCTGGTCGCGAAGATCGGCGAGAAGATCGACGTCCGGCGCGCGAGCCTGCTGAGTGCCGCGGATCGCGTCGGCAGCTATGTCCACGGCAGCCGGATCGGCACGCTGGTCGGCCTCAAAGGCGGAGACGACACGCTCGCGCGCGACCTCGCGATGCACGTAGCCGCCGCCAATCCGCAGTACGTCGCGCCTGCGGACGTGCCCCAGGACGTCGTCGCCAAGGAACGCGAGATTCTCGCAGCCCAGGCCGCCGCGGAAGGCAAGCCGCCGGCCATCGTCGACAAGATGGTTGAAGGGCGCCTGCGCAAGTACCTGGCCGAGATCTGCCTGACGGGCCAGCCGTTCGTAAAGGATCCGGATGTGTCGATCGGGCAGCTGCTCGAGAAGTCCAAGGCCACGGTCGGCGGCTTCCTGCGCTACGAGGTCGGCGAAGGCATCGAGAAGAAGCAGGAGAACTTCGCCGCCGAGGTCAAGGCCCAGGTCGAAGCCGCGAAAGGCAGGGCCTGATCGGTGCCGGGTCGTGGTTTTCGTAGTTTGGCAAACTAGGAAGTAACGACACAGCATCATGGCAGGCGGGCAAACTACGAAAACTACGACCCGGCACCAGTAGGGGGTAGCATGGCCGATACGCAGGCCCGTCAGCCGCTCACGAGGATCTTGCTCAAGATCAGCGGCGAAGCCCTGCTCGGCGCCGGGGATTACGGCATCGACCCGGCGATCCTGAAGCGCATCGCCGGCGAAATCCGGGAAGTCATGACCCGCGACATACAGGTTGCCGTCGTCATCGGTGGCGGCAACATCTTCCGCGGCGCAGGCCTTGCGCGGGCCGGCATGGACCGCGTCACGGCCGATCACATGGGCATGCTCGCAACCGTCATGAACGGTCTGGCGTTGCAGGACGCACTCGAATCGCTCGGCAGCTACGCGCGCGTCATGTCCGCGGTCCGCGTCCAGGAAGTCTGCGAGGACTACATCCGGCGCCGCGCAGTCCGGCACCTCGAGAAAGGCCGCTGCGTGATCTTCGCCGCCGGAACCGGCAACCCGTTTTTCACGACCGACACGGCCGCCTCGCTACGCGCGATTGAAATCGGCGCCGACCTGCTCCTCAAGGCGACCAAGGTCAACGGCATCTACGACGACGACCCGGTCCGGAATCCGAAAGCGCAACGCTACCGCACGCTCTCATTCGACAAGGTGCTCGATGACCGGCTCAACGTAATGGATGCAACCGCGATCGTCATGTGCCGGGACAATGCGCTGCCGCTGCGGGTATTCAATCTCATGAATGAAGGCGATCTCCTGCGCATCGTCGATGGCGAGGACGTCGGTACTCTGGTCGCCAACGGGCTGTAGCGGGGTCGGAGGACGCTGTCATGCAGGATGAAATGAACCGGGACGCGACGCAGCGCATGTCGAAATGCGTGGCGCTCCTCAAGGACCACTACCGGAAGATGCGCACGGGCCGCGCCAACACCGGACTGCTGGACGGTCTCAAGGTCGAGTACTACGGCAGCGAAGTGCCGCTCCAGCAGGTGGCGAGCATCAATGTCGAGGACTCGCGCACACTCGTCGTGTCGCCGTGGGACAAGTCGGCGGTCAGCGCCGTCGAAAAGGCGATCCTGAAATCCGATCTCGGCCTGACCCCGAACACGGCGGGTCAGGTCATCCGCCTTCCGCTGCCGCCGATGACCGAGGAGCGGCGCAAGGAACTCACCAAGGTCGCGCGACACGAGGCCGAAAATGCGCGGGTCGCAGTACGCGGCGTGCGCCGCGACCTGATGAACGAATTGAAGGAAATGCTCAAGGAGAAACTGATCTCCGAGGATGACGACCGGCGCGTGCAGGAAGAGATTCAAAAGCTTACGGACCGGCATGTGCACGAGATCGACACGGTGCTGGCCGAAAAAGAAAAAGAGCTGCTGCAGGTCTGAGATGCCGGTCGCAGCCACCCAACAGGAGGGCGCGAGCCCGGTGCCGCGCCACGTTGCCGTGATCATGGACGGCAACGGCCGCTGGGCGGAGCAACGGTCGCTCCCGCGCGCCGCAGGCCATCGTGCGGGCGCGAAAGCAGTGCGGACGACCATCGAGGAATGCGTCCGCCAAGGCATTGGCGCGCTGACCCTGTTCGCCTTTTCGAGCGAGAACTGGCAGCGGCCGCCGGGCGAAGTCGGCGTGCTGATGCAGCTCTTCCTCGAGTCGCTTGATCGTGAAGTGGCGGAACTCGATGCGAATGGCGTGAGGTTGCGCTTCATCGGAGACCGCTCGCGTCTCGCGCTCCCGCTCACGGAGCGCATGGCATCGGCCGAAGCACGCACGGCCGGCCGCGACCGGCTCGATCTTGTCGTCGCGGTCGCCTACGGCGGACGCTGGGATCTTGCCCAGGCCGCACGCAGGCTGGCGGCCGAATCCGTCGCCGGGCTGCGGCAGCCGTCGACGATCGACGAGGAGGCGCTCGGCGCCTGCCTCAAGACTTCGGGGCGCCCGGCGCCGGATCTCTTCATCCGGACAGGCGGCGAGCGCCGCATCAGCAATTTCCTGCTCTGGGACCTCGCCTACACCGAGCTCTGGTTCACCGATACGCTCTGGCCCGACTTCGACGCGGCCTGCCTCGCTGCCGCGCTTCAAGACTTTAGCGGGCGGCAGAGGCGCTTCGGGCGCGTCGCGGCACCGGCGGGCGGCAACTGATGCTCGGGCAACGCATCCTGACGGCAGCCGGCCTGGTCGCCGTACTGGCCCTCGTCCTGGTAGTGCTGCCGCGCGATTTCGCGGTGGCCGCCCTCGGCCTTCTCATTCTGGTCGGCGCCTGGGAATGGGCGCTGCTTGCGGGTCTCCAGGGACCGGTGAAGCGGTCGGCCTATGTGGCCACCTGCATCGCGGCGATGTTTGCGCTGTGGCAGGCAACACTGCAGTTTGCCGATTTCGAGCGCGTGATGTTCCTGACGATGCTCGGCTGGATTCCGCTGTTCGGCTGGATCGTGTTCGCGCCGCAGTGGCGTGCGACCGTGCTCGCGGCACTCGCGGGACTCTGGGCGCTGGTGCCGACCTGGCTTGCCCTGTCGCGGCTCTACCTGCAGGAAGAGAACGGCCCCGAACTCGTGGTCTTCGTCCTGCTGCTCGCCTGGGCGGCGGATATCGGCGCATTTTTCGCGGGACGTCGCTTCGGGCGGATCCGGCTCGCGCCGATCGTCAGCCCGAACAAGACCTGGGAAGGCGTGTTCGGCGGGCTGGTGGCGGGATTCCTGGTGGCGCTTGCCGGGCGCGCCTGGTTCGACCTGCCGTCGCTCGCATTCCTGTCGCTCTGCATCGCTGCCGTGCTCGTGTCCGTCGTCGGCGACCTGCTGGAAAGCATGTTCAAGCGCCAGAGCGGACTGAAAGACAGCGGCAGCCTGCTGCCGGGCCACGGCGGCATGCTCGACCGCATCGACAGCCTGACGTCTTCGGTGCCGCTCCTGGCGCTCGGTCTTGGCTGGCTGGGACGTCTCGCATGAGGGGCGTCGTCATCCTCGGTTCGACGGGCAGTATCGGCGAGAACACGCTCGACGTGGCCGGCCGCCATCCTGACCGGTATCGCATCGTGGCACTTGCGGCCCATTCGAATCACGAGACGCTGTTTGCCCAGTGCCAGCGCTTTCGTCCCGAGTTCGCGGCACTCGTCGATCGTGCCGGTGCGTCGAAGCTCGCCGAACGTGTGGCTGCATCGGGACTCGGCACGCGCGTGCTCGCGGGGGCCGACGCGCTTGCAACGGTCGCGTCGCTGCCGCAGGCGGACATCGTCATGGCGGCAATCGTCGGTGCGGCGGGACTCGCCCCGACACTCGCGGCTGCCGCTGCCGGCAAGAGGCTTCTCCTGGCCAACAAGGAAACGCTCGTGCTGGCGGGATCCCTGCTGCTCGAGGCGGCACGCACATCCGGCGCGCAGATCCTGCCGATCGACAGCGAGCACAACGCGATATTCCAGTGCCTGCCGTCGCATGGCGAGCCAGGTGTTGCGCCACGGGGTGTCAGTCGCATCGTGCTCACGGCGTCGGGCGGGCCTTTCCTCAAGACCCGCCGCGAGGAGCTCGCGTCCGTAACGCCCGAGCAGGCGGTGGCGCACCCGAACTGGCGCATGGGCCCCAAGATCTCGGTGGATTCCGCGACCCTGATGAACAAGGGCCTCGAGATCATCGAGGCCTGCCATCTGTTCAGCATCGCGCCCGAACGGGTGAATGTCGTCATCCATCCGCAGAGCATCGTCCACTCGCTGGTCGAGTATGAGGACGGCTCGGTGCTCGCGCAGATGAGCCAGCCCGACATGCGGGTCCCGATCGCGCACGCGCTCGGCTGGCCGGAACGCATTGCCTCGGGCGTGCCCGCCCTCGATCTCGTGCAGGTTGGGAGGTTATCGTTCGAAGACCCTGATTTAGAACGGTTTCCTTGCCTTGCGCTGGCTCAGAAAGCGGCGCGTACCGGGGGCTCGGCACCGGCGGTGATGAATGCTGCGAACGAGATTGCCGTGGCCGCGTTTCTTGGCCGGCGGCTGAACTTTGCCGGCATCGCCGGAGTCATTGAGAGCGTGTTGCAACAACACGAGGCGAGGCCGCTCCGGGGCCTGGACGACGCGCTCGCGGCGGATGCCTGGGCGCGCGAGCGCGCGCAGGCGGCCCTGACGTCGCGCCATGCGGCGGGCGCATGAGCTTCGCGATCATCACGTCGATCGTGGCCTTCGTCATCGCGATCGGCGTGCTCGTGTCCGTTCACGAGTTCGGCCACTTCTGGGTCGCAAGGCGCCTGGGCTTCAAGGTGCTGCGTTTTTCGCTCGGCTTCGGCAAGCCGCTCCTGCGTCGCATGAGCAAGGGCGCGGACCCGGTCGAGTACGTGCTCGCCGCGATTCCGCTCGGCGGTTACGTGCGCCTGCTCGATGAGCGTGACGGCCCGGTACCGGCCGGGGAGGAGCACCGCGCATTCAATCGCCGGCCGCCGCTCGCGCGCATCGCCGTACTGCTCGCGGGGCCCGGAGCCAATTTCCTGTTCGCGATCTTCGCCTACTGGCTCCTCTTCATGCAGGGCGTGCCGGGACTCAAGCCGGTGATCGGCGAAGTCGCGCCCGATTCCTATGCGGCGCGCGCGGACCTCCGGCCAGAGGACGAAATCGTCAGCGTGGGCGGCGAGGCGACGCCGACGCGCCAGGCTGCGGTTCTGTCGATCCTCGAGCACGTCGTCGAGGACGGCGCCGTTCCGCTCGATGTGCGGAATGAGGGAGGCGCCCTGCGAAGCCTCACGATCCGCGTGCCGGAAGGCGAACGCCGGGCCCTCACGGAACCGGGCATCCTGCTCCGCGGCCTGGGACTCTCTTTCTGGTATCCCCCCCAGCCGGTCGTCGTCGCCGAGCTGTCACCCGGCGACCCCGCGATTGGCGCCGGCCTTGCACTCGGCGACCGCATCATTGCGGTCGACGGGACCCCGTTCGACGACTACGCAAAGTTCGTTGCGGAGATCCGTTCGCGCCCGGACCGACCGACGCGCATCACGGCGATCCGCGACGGCAGGCGCCTCGATTTCGAGCTCGTGCCGAAATCCGTCGTCGAGGATGGCCAGACCGTCGGCAAGATCGGCCTCGGAGCGGTGTTCGGCGACGGCAGCCTGTTCCCGGATTCCATGCGAACGGTTGAGCGCTACGGCCCGTTCGCGGCGCTCGCACCCGCGGTGCGCGAGACCTGGCAGAAGAGCGCACTGACCGTGCGGTTCCTGTGGCGAATGGTGACCGGCGACGTATCGACCAAGAACATCTCCGGGCCCATCAACATCGCCCAGTACGCAGGGCTCACCGCGACCGAAGGCTTCACCTACTATCTCGGCTTTCTCGCGCTGGTCTCGATTTCGCTCGCGGTGCTCAACCTGTTGCCGGTTCCCGTGCTGGACGGCGGCCAGATCGTCTATCAGGTCGTGGAAATGTTGAAGGGCGCGCCGCTTTCGATGGAGGCGCAGGTATTCGGCCAGAAGGTCGGCATCGCGATGCTCGTCGCGCTGATGGGCTTTGCCTTCTACAACGACATCACCCGGCTCTTCGGCTGAAGCTGCAAGGACTGAACGGCAATATGCTGAGGCGACTCCTGATCGGCATCCTGCTCGCCCAAGCCGGCGTCGCGTTCGCGCAGGCGCCGGAAGCTTTCACGGTCGGCAATATCCGCGTCGAGGGCCTGCAGCGCATCTCCGAGGGAACGGTCTACAACTACCTGCCGGTGAACATCGGCGACCGGATGGATCAGCGCCGACTGCAGGAGGCGATTCGCGCCCTGTTCGGCACGGGATTCTTCAGCGACATCGAATTGCGGCGGGACGGCGGGACGCTGGTCGTGGTCGTTCGCGAGCGCCCGTCGATCGAGAGTTTCGAGATTACGGGCAACAAGGACATCAAGACCGAAGACCTTCAGAAATCGCTGCGCTCGGTCGGGCTCGCGACTGGCAAGACCTTCGACCGGTCGGTGCTCGATGAAGTGCAGAGCTTCCTGACCGACCAGTACTTCAGCCGCGGCAAGTATGCGGTGCGCATCGATCCCCAGGTCGAAGAGGTACCGGGCAACAAGGTGCGCATCAAGATCGAAGTGGTGGAGGGCGCGCGCGCGCGCATCCGCCAGATCATCCTGGTCGGCAACACGGCCTACGACGACGATGAGCTCCAGGACGCGTTCGAGCTCCGGACCCCAAACTGGCTCTCGTGGTACCGGCAGGACGACCGCTATTCGCGCGAGTCCCTCCAGGGCGACATCGAGAAGCTCCAGTCCTTTTACCAGGACCGGGGCTATGCCAACTTCGAGGTGGAATCGACCCAGGTCGCGATCGCGCCCGAGAAGGATGACATCTTCATCACGATCAACGTGCGCGAGGGCGACGTCTACACGGTCGGCGAGGTCAAGCTGGCCGGC
>CAYPQX010000077.1:0-6133 GCA_964412975.1 uncultured Steroidobacteraceae bacterium | reverse complement strand
AACGATCAGACGTGGTTCGATCGTTCAGGGAACTTTCACAGTGAGGCGCTGCGAGTAGTCGAACGAATCACCCGGATCAGCCCGGACGCGCTCAATTACGAAGCCACCATCACAGACGAGAAGGTGTTCACGCGTCCCTGGAAAATCAGTATGCCGCTCTATCGACGCCTCGAGAGGAACATGCAGCTGCTGGAATTCAAATGCGTCGAGTTCGTCGAAGAGCTTCTGTACGGCCATCTGCGAAAGCCGGGCAGCAAGTAGTTGTTCGGCAGCAGGTTGGCGTTTGACACCGAAAACCCGATAACCGACCATAGACCTCAGGGACGCCGCTGGGCTTCTCAGGTGGCCAGGCGCGTGTTGGAGGCCAGTTTATGACTACGACGAAGTGCTGGTATTCCGTCTGTTTCACGGCAACTGCGGCTCTGATCCTCGCTGGTGGCGGGGTGTTGGGAGTACCGGCGCAGGCAGCGGGGCAGGCGACGCCAGCGGCGGCGCAGGCGACCGCGCCAACCTTCAGCAAGGACATCGCGCCGGTGCTCCAGCGCTCATGCCAGCATTGCCACCGGCCGGGGGGCGGCGCGCCGATGGCGCTGACGACGTATGAGCAGGTGCGGCCGTGGGCGCGGGCGATCAAGCAGAAGACAACGGTGCGCGAGATGCCGCCCTGGTACATCGAAAAGAACGTCGGGGTGCAGCAGTTCAAGGATGACCCGTCGCTGAGCGACGAGGAGATCGCGATGATCGGGGTATGGGTGGATGCCGGCGCGCCGCAGGGCAATCCCGCCGACATGCCGCCACCGCGGCAGTTCCCGGCGAGCGGGGCCTGGACGCTGGGCACGCCGGACATGGTGGTGACGTCGAAGATGACGACGGTCAAGGCGCGGGGGAGCGACTGGTATGGCGATCTCGGATTCAGCCCGAGCGGGTTGACCGAGGACCGATATGTCAAGGCCGTCGAGGTACGCGAGTTCCGGCCGAACGAAACAGGGATTCGGCGGACGACGGGTGCGAAGGCCGGCGACTTCAACTTGTTCGTGGTGCACCATGCGGTGACGACGACCTCGTGTACGTATGCCGGGTCGGAGGTGTGTAATCCGGAGGGCGAGGGGGGCCAGGGCGTGAGCGTGCGGCGGGCGCGCGGCGAGGAGAACGCGCTGCCGCGCGGCGACTATTCCTTTACCTACGAAGTCGGGATGAATCCGATGATCTACCCCGCCGAGTTTGGCGTCCGGCTGCCGGCGGGCGCGAACATCTACTTCCCGAACAACCATTTGCACTCGATCGGCCGCGAAGTGCAGGTGCAGGTGCAGATCGGCTTCTACTTTCATCCGACAGGGTATCAGCCGAAGTATCCACGCGGGGTCTCGGCGCTGACCGGGCAGTCGCAGGTGATCGAGCTGGATATTCCGGCCGGGGAGGAGAACGCGCGGGTGGAGGGGTTTACCACGCTGCAGCATCCGGCCAAGCTGGTCACCTACGAACCGCACATGCATGCGAGCGGGACGCGGATGTGCGCGCAGGCGATCCTGCCGAGCGGGCAGATTGCAACGATCAGCTGCGCCGGCTACAACCACAACTGGGTGCGCGGCTACGTGTATGAGGACGACGCGGCGCCGCTGTTGCCGAAGGGGACCATCATTCACACGATTGGCTGGTACGACAACTCGTCGAAGAATCCGCGCAACGCCGACCCGCGCAACTGGAAAGGGTTCGGGCAGCGGTCCGTCGATGACATGTTTCTCAATCAGTCGCAGCTGATCTGGCTGACCGAAGAGGAATATCAGGCCGAGGTGGCTGCACGCGAGGCGAGACAGCGCCGCAGCACGGCGACCCAGACCGCCAGGCGATAACCAGCGTCTCCGATGCGAAGAACACGGCCGGCGGAATCCGGGTGGGCTCGGTGTCTGGTGGTGATAGCGACGCTGGCCATGGCCGTCCTGATTACTCGGGGGACCGACGCCTCCGCGCAGATCCAGATGCTGCGCGGGCAGACGGTCGCGCCGGTATTTGAAGGCTGGGATGAAAATCCCGATGGCTCTTTCACGCTGATCTTCGGCTATTTCAACCGCAACTGGGAGGAAGAGGTCTACGTCCCCATTGGCCCGGACAACATGCTGGAGCCCGGTGGACCCGACTTGGGCCAGCCCACGCATTTCTTTCCCCGCCGCAACCGGTTCGTCTTCCATGTCCAGGTGCCGAAGGACTTCGGCACGAAAGAGATCGTCTGGACACTGAAAACGCGTGGCAAGACTGAGCGCGCGTATGCGACGCTGCATCCCGACTACATTCTCGAGCGCGACATGCTGCAGCGGAACTTCGTCTCGACGACGCCGCCGGCGATGCGCGAGAACCAGCCGCCGGTGATCACCGTCGAGGGGGAGACACAGCGGACGGTCCGAGTGGGGCAGCCGCTGTCGCTGAGTGCGCTGGTGAAGGATGACGGTCTCCTCAAGCCGCAGGCCGCCACCGTCATGGCGGGCCCTCCCCAGGTCACCTTTCGGCGTCCGTCATATGGTCTCCGGGTGGCGTGGTACGTGTACCGCGGGTCGGCCAACAAGGTGACGTTCGATCCGGAGCAATTCAAGATCTATCCGGACTACAACGGCAATTCTCCTTTCGCTTCGGGATGGTTTCCGCCGCCCGTTCCGCCTGATGGCAGGTTCCCGGTGCGAGTAACGTTCGGCGTTCCAGGTGACTATGTACTCCAGGTGATGGCGCACGATGGAGGCTTCGGCGCCACCCAGAACGTCCGCGTTCTCGTGACCCCCTGAGCAGCATCAATCGATTGGATGCGGGCAGGTTCAATGAGCGCTCGAAGCTTCAGGCCGGTGCTTGCGCTTTCCGCTGTGCTCGCCGGTGCACCGGTGCTGGCGGCGGACCAAGCCGGCAAACCGGACGTGGTATCGACGACTGGGGCCAGACGATCGGCCGTACCGCGCACGGCTGACGGACGCCCGGACCTTCAGGGCATGTGGGACTTTCGGACCCTCACGCCCTTCGAGCGACCGGCTGATCTCGCGCAGCAGCAAGTGCTGACTGACGAGGAAGCCGCCAGATTCGAAAAGCAGGCAATCGAGGCGGCGGTGGATCGGCCTCCGAGGGCGGGCGACACCGGCACCTATAACGAGTTCTGGTTCGAACGGGCAAGCAAGGTCGTCGAAAGCAGGAGAACCTCGTTGATCTTTGACCCCTCGAACGGCCGGTTACCGCCTCTCACGCCGCAGGGGCAGAAAAGGGCGGCTGCGCTCGCCGAGGCGGAACGAAGCGCGGCCGGGCCGGAGAGTCGACCCGTCTACGAGCGATGCATTCTCGGATTCAACTCCGGGCCGCCGATGATCCCGGGTGGTTATAACAACAACGTTCACGTGCTCCAGACGCGGGATTACGTCGTGATTCTGAATGAGATGATTCATAACGCGCGCATCGTGCCGCTGGACGGACGTCCGCGCCTTGGAGCGGCGATCCGGCAGTGGGCGGGTGATCCGCGCGGCCGGTGGGAGGGTGATACTCTCGTCGTCGAAACGGCAAATTTCAGCGACCACGGAACCGGAACGCTCAGGGTGCGTCCCGCGACCGACGCGAACCTGCGGCTTGTCGAAAGGTTCACGCGCGTCGATCAGGACACGCTGCTGTACGAGTTTACGGTGACCGACCCGACGATATGGACGCAACCTTGGTCCGCCGCGGTGCCGATGGCACGAACGGATGACCAGATGTACGAATACGCGTGCCACGAGGGAAACTATGGCCTCGTCGGCGTGCTGTCCGGAGCTCGGGCGGAGGAGACGCAATCTCAGAAGTGATCGGCTCGATCCGGAGGTTCCGTATGAGGCACCGGCTTCAGGCGATCCTGTTCGGGTGCGCGGTCGTCATCGCGACAACCATGGCTCCGGTGCGCGTCATCGGGCAGACCAGATCCGATGCGACCCCGTGGAGTCCGCCACGCACACCATGGGGCGACGTAGACCTTCAGGGATTCTGGACGAACGCGACTCCGACGCCGCTCGAGCGGCCTGCGGCGCTCGCCGCCCGGGAAACGCTGACAGACGTCGAGGTGGTCGCATTGACTGCGGAAGCTCAGGATCGCAATGAGCGGGTTCGTCGGCAGGGCGATCCCGGAACCTACAATTCATTCTGGCAGGATCGTGGGAAGGCGCTCAGACAGACGTCGCTGATCGTCGATCCGTCGGACGGCCGGCTTCCCGCTCTCACTGTTGAAGAACAGCGGAAGCAGGCGGAACGGGCCGCGTATCGACGCGATCACCCGGCCGACTCGTGGGAAGATCTCAGCTGGTTCACGCGCTGTCTCACGCGCGGGCTGCCAGGTGGGATGCTGCCCGGCTTCTACAACCACAACTACCAAATCCTGCAGACGCCCGGCTACGTCGTGATTCTCCTCGAAATGATCCACGACGCGCGCGTGATTCCGCTTGACGCCCGCCCGCCGCTCGGTCCAGACATCCGTCAATGGATGGGGAGCGGCCGCGGCCGCTGGGAAGGGAATACGCTGGTCGTCGAAACGACGAATTTCAACGGCAGGATTCATGAGCGATCAGTCGCTGCCTTTGGGGCAGGCGAGAAGCTCCGCCTGATTGAGCGCTTTACGCTCCTCGATGACAGTACGATCGACTACCGCTTTACCATTGATGACCCGACGATTTTTACCCGAGCCTGGACCGCAGCGATTCCGATGACGAGAACTAACGATATGATGTATGAATATGCCTGTCACGAAGGGAATTACGGGCTTTTAGGTATCCTTGCTGGTACTCGAGCCCAGGAAGCCGTCGCCGAGAAGGCGAAGAAGGATATTTCTGGGAAGTGATGTGAATGTGAGCGCGAGGTGATGCTCACGAGACAGGATCCGACGATGACAACAGCTTTGAACCGTGGTCGCCAGTTCGCGTTTCTAATCGCTGGAGTGGCGCTCGTGTTGGTGGCAACGACGGTCCCCGGGCTGTCGGCACGACAGGTTGCACAGCCGCAGCAGGCGACGTTCACAAAGGATATCGCGCCTATCCTGCAGCGCTCCTGCCAGAACTGCCACCGCCCGCAGGGCGTGGCGCCAATGGCCTTCACCACCTACCAGCAGGTTCGGCCCTGGGCCAGGGCCATCAAAATGCAGACGGCGACGCGGGAAATGCCGCCATGGTTCATCGAAAAGAACGTCGGGATCCAGAAGTTCAAGGACGATCCCTCACTGAGCGACGAGGAGATCGGAAAGATTGCCGCCTGGGCTGACAGCGGCGCTCCGGAGGGGAATCCTGGGGATATGCCGCCGCCGCGGCAGTTTCCACCCGTAGGCGGATGGAGCTTCGGGACGCCTGACCTGATTGTGTCGTCGCCGATGGTGAACGTCAAAGCTGTTGCGCCTGACTGGCATGGCGACGTGGGACAGTCGCCGTCGGGATTCACCGAGGACCGCTATATCAAGTCGGTCGAAGTGAGGGAATACAGGCCCGACGAGCAGCGGGCTGGCAGAGCCGTCGGTGAGGCGGCCGGCGGCGGCGACCTCAATTACTTCGTGGTCCATCACGCGGTCATCACCTCGAAGCCCGCAGACGAAGTCGACGACAGCGATCAGCGGAGCAGCGACGAACGGGCCGCCGACCAGCGCACCACCGAGCAGCGGACCAACACGGAGCGCGCGAGCCTGCCGGCGGGCGAGTTCTCCTATATTTTCGAAGTCGGCCAGAATGCCATGATCTATCCGGATGACGTGGGCATTCTCCTGCCGGCCAACTCGACGATTTACTTCCCGAACGTCCACCTCCATTCCATCGGCCAGGACGTCAAGGTTCAGATGCAGGTGGCCTTTACGTTTCATCCGCCAGGCTACAAGCCCAAATATCCCCGCGGCGTCTCGAGCCTTCCCATCCGGTTGACGGAGATCGATATCCGCGGCGGTCAGGACAATGCGCGGCACGACGCATTCACGACACTGCGCCGACCCGCGAAAGGGGTGACGTTCGAGCCTCATCTGCACGCCAGCGGCAAGCGCATGTGCGTGGAAGCGATCCTTCCGAACGGCTTCCGCGAGACGCTGAATTGCGCCGGGTACAATCACAACTGGGTGAAGGCATACGTGTACGACGATGACGCGGCGCCTCTTCTGCCGGCAGGCACGATCATT
>CAYPQX010000076.1:0-23437 GCA_964412975.1 uncultured Steroidobacteraceae bacterium | reverse complement strand
ATTGCAGGACAAGCATGCGGTGGTCGGCGGCGATCATGGCGATGCTCGGGGGCGCAGGCGGAGCGTGCGCGGACCCGGCCGCCGGCATCCCCGCGGAAATCATCGGCGAACCGATCCGGCGCGTCTTCGACGGCAGGACGGATGACCTCTTGAGCGCGGGCCTCGGCGCGGAAGGATTGCGCGGGCTGGCTCCAGGCTTCGCCGACGACAAAGCGCCAACGGCACTCGAACTCCGCCGACGCGCCATCTGGACCAATTACCGGGGCCTCGCTGACCAGACCGAGACGGGTGGATTCGGCCGCCTATCGGGCCCGAGGCCCGGAGAATTCGTCGCTGGCGTCGAGTATCTGGCGGCGATCCGCTCGCCGGATGGCGCGGGCAGCACGACGATGATGCTGCAGATTCCGGCCGCATTCGACGCATCGCGGCCATGCCTCATCGTCGCAGCGTCTTCGGGGTCGCGCGGCATCTATGGTGCGCTGCCGACTGCCGGCGAATGGGGCCTCCGCCACGGCTGCGCGGTCGCGCATAGCGACAAGGGCACGGGCACCGGCTTCTGGGACCTCGACAACGGCACGGGCTACCGCATCGACCTGGTGTCAACCCGGGATGCCGACGATCCGCTGCTGACCTTTCGTCCACCGACGGGCGCCAGGCTGGATGAGTGGCGGCGCGCTCATCCCCATCGCATCGCGGTCAAGCACGTGCACTCGAAAAGAAACGTCGAGCGCGACTGGGGTCGCTTCGTGCTGCAGGCCGCGAAAGCCGGCATCGCACTGCTGAACCGCGAGTTTCCCGCCGGGGGCAAGCCGCGTTTCACTCGCGAAAATCTCACGATCATCGCCTCGGGTGTCTCGAACGGCGGCGGCGCCGTGCTGCGCGCCGTCGAGGCCGACGAGGAAGGGCTGCTGGACGGCGCCGTAGTTTCCGAGCCGAACGCACAGCCCGGCGTCGTCCCCGAACTGCGCATCGCGATGGGCCGCCGGCCGGTTGTCGCGAATCCCGGCCTGCCGCTCTTCGACTTTGCGGTGATGCACGAACTCTGGCAGCCGGCGGCAATCCTCGCGCCGGCGGCATCGTCACCTGTCACCGCGATACCGGACGCGCAACGTCCATTGTGGGAAGCGAGGGCGGCCGGGCTCGCGGCGGCCGGCATGCTGCAGGGCGAGACGATGGAGGCGCGGGCGCGGGATGCGCGGCGCCGGCTCGAGGACGCCGGGATTCTCGGGGAAGCGCTGGACGGCGGCGTGCCGAATGTCATGTTTGGGCTCTGGCCGGCAATCACTCACGGTTACACCAGCGCGTATGCGCGCCTCGGTGTCGAGGACTCGCCCTGCGGCCACTCCTACGCCGCGACCGATGCGCAGTTCCAGGCGCGCGCCCTGCTGCCGGCTGAACTCGCGCGGCTCGCCGCCGATTCGGCGGGAATACCGCCCGGCGCCGGCATCCAGCTCGTGGACGAGTCGGGTCGCTTCGCGTCGCTTGGCAGCCTCGAGCATGCGCTGTGCATCCGTGCGTTGCGCCGCGGCGAAGACGCGGAGGGCAAGCCGCTCACCGGCAAGCGCGCGGAACTGTCCGCGCAGCTCGCTGCCGGCCTCGAAGAAATACGCATGAGCGGAAAGCTTCATGGCCGGCCCGTGATCGTCGTGCACGGCCGGCTCGATACGATTGTGCCGGTGAACCACAGCTCCCGGGCCTATCTCGGGCACCACCGGATGCAGGGCGAGGACACGCTGCGCTACTACGAAGTGCAACACGGCCAACACTTCGACGCCTTCAACGCGTTGCCGGGCTGGGGCGAACGATTCGTGTCGTTGCAGCCGCAGTTGCAGGTCGCGATGGACCTGATGCATGCGCATTTGACGACGGGAGCGAAGCTGCCGCCGTCGCAGGTGGTGCGCTCGCGCACGCGTTCGGTCGTGAATGGCGAGCCCGAACCGCTGACTGTGGATCATCTCGGCCGCATCGCCGAACAGCCCGGTGCTGACGCAATCAGTTTCCGGCGCGGCGTGCTCCAGGTCCCGGAATAGGCGCTCAGCGGGCGCCGAGCGCCTCGAGCATGCGGCGGACGCCCGCGAGCTGCTTGCCGTTCCGCGCCGTGTAATTCGCACCGGAATAACCCCACCAGTCCCAGCAGCCTTTCGGGTTGAATGGCCAGATCCTGCTGCGCGCGATCTGCGGATACAGCACGACGATGCGATTGGCGTCAGCCCAACGGTTGTAGCCGGCGTTCTGCGCGAAGCCCCTGCCGATGAAGTCGCTGCCCTGCTGGCAGCCGTGAAATGCCACATGAACGCGGCAGGGCCTGCCTGCGGCGCAGTCCTTCGGCACGAACAGGTAGCCGCTGTCCGCAAGCGACGCCAGCATGCCGCCCGCGACATAGCGTCCCTGGCCGAATGTTCTGAGCTCGCCGGATGTCTCACTCGCCGGCTGGCGCAGGTCGTCGTACAGGTGCCGAAGCATCAGGCCGGCAGCATCGTACGAGCAGTCGTTGATCCAGGGAGACTGCGCGACATCGCAGGGGCCTCCCTGGCCGTCTGCCGGGAAGCCATGGGCGGCATCGACCTGCGTTTCGTAGTGAATGCGCTCCGGCGGCACGAATTCGCGATAGAAACGCAGCAGCGAATCGGACACCGCCGCGCCAACCGTTCTGTCGCGCTTGCCGTGAAAGATCCAGACACGGTCCGGCGCGATCCAGGACGGGTCGTCGATCGCCCGCGCCATCGCGCTTGCACGCAGGGCCGCGATCAGCGGCCCGATTTCGGGCCCGATGGTGCCGCCCTTCACGCATTCGTCGAGCGCGCGCATCAGCGAGCCTTTCGCGCAGAACCAGGGGCCGGCGGCGATGATTCCCGCGCCGATGACGTCCTTCGCATAGGCAACCTGGTATTGCGTCGCCATGTAGCCGCCTGACGAGACGCCCGAGACCGTCAGGCTGCCCGGCAGGATGTTGAGGCGCGGCAGGGCATCGTCGGCGAATGCCGGTGCCGACAGGGCCAGGAGCAGCAGGAGTCGGCGCATGCCCGAAAGCATGCAGCCTCCGGCGGTGAGTAGCCACCGCCGCGGCCTGCCGGCAGCCAGCAATGCGCCGGTCAGAACCGGTATTCGAACGCCACGCTCACCGTGCGCGGATTGCCGTAGAAAGCGAGCACCGAGTCAGCCGTGGCTGCGCCGGGGAAGTTGTAACCGGACGTGACATGGCGCTCGTCGCTGAGGTTCCGCCCGTAGATTCCCAGCAGCCAGCGGTCATTGTCCGCGGTCCAGTTGATTGCGGCGTCGTAGAGCCAGAACGCGGACTGGTCGAGCAGCGGGATCGCGAGCTCGAACTGCTGGGTGTCGTCGCGGAAGGCCGCCGAGCCCGTGAACGCGAGCGTGCCCGACGCGCTCCCGAGGCTGAGCGGCACACCGTACGTCAGGCTCGCACTGCCGGTCCAATTGGGCGTGTTCTGGACGTCGGTCTGATCCGAGATGTCCACGCCACCGAACACGAACTCCGTGTACTTGGCGTCGATGTAGCCAAACGACAGGTTCCCGGACAGGCGGTCGGTGAAGCGCGCCGATGCTTCCACTTCGATACCGGTCATCTCGGCTGCGCCCGCATTCGTGACGGTGCCCTGGAACGTCACCGGCGGGCCCAGCACGATGACCGAGCCGGGGATCTGCACGTCGGTGTAGTCCGCGTAGAAGACCGCCGTATTGATCTGCGCGCGGCCGTCCATGAACACGGCCTTGGCGCCGATCTCGTAAGATTCCACGACTTCCGGCAGGAAGCCCCCACGCACGTCGGCATTGGTGTAATTGCCGCGCGGGTCGAAGCCGCCGCCCTTGAAGCCCTCCGAGTAGGACGCGTACAGGTTGAGGTCTTCGTTCGGTTGCCAGGCGAGGATGACGCGTGGCGTGAAATCCGTGTCGGTACGCGTGCCATTGAACTGCGGGACTACCTCGACGCCATCGACGAGGACCGTCGGGGTAAGGCTGAACGCGCTCGAATTGCCGAAGTACGGCGAATTCACGCCGAGGAAGAGTTCGCGTATGACAAGCGAGGTGCGCTCGTCATCGGTGTAGCGGCCGCCGATCGTGAGACTAACGGCATCGGTGAGTTCGAATGTCGCTTCACCGAACACCGCCCAGGTCTCCGTGTCCACGTCGCCGAGCGTGAAGCTCGTGACGCTCGTGAACACGACGTCGAAGGCATCGAAGGCATTGGCGTCCAGGTAATAGGCGCCGCCCACGACGGTCAAGCGATCGCTGCTGTAGGTCAGCTGGAATTCCTGGCTGAACTGGTCGTTCTGGTAGACGACGGGCGCGTCGAACGACTGCGGCGCGGTCGAGTCGAAATCGATCGGCGACTCGGATTCGTCATCGCGATAGGCCGTGATGGACTGAAACTTCCACGCCTCGGAGGGCGACCACTCGACCTTGAGCTGCCCGCCTGACGCTTCGACCTTGTTTCGGCGGATCGGCCCGAAGGTGGTGATGCCCGCCAGCGTGTCGTAGTCGCCCGAGAGGAGCGCCGGCTGGGCGGGGGTGGGGAGCAGCCGATAGCCCTGACGGGGCGATGAGTCGTCCTGAATATAGTCCCCCGACAGGCGCACGAGCAGGTTCGACGAAGGCTCCCATTCCAGCGACAGGCGGGCCGCGAGTACGTCCTTGTCGTAGTTCTCGTCGCCGGTCGTGAGATTCCGCCCGAAGCCGTCGCGCATCAGCTTGGCGATCGCTCCCCCGACCCGGAACGTGTCGGACAACGGCGCTGAGCCGGACAGCGTCGCCTCGATCTGCTCGTCGGTGCCCCCGACCAGCCTGGCCCGCAGCGTGGCACTGTCGGAATCGATCCGGCGCGTCACGTACTTCACGGCACCGCCGATCGTGTTGCGGCCATAGAGCGTGCCCTGCGGTCCGCGCAGCACCTCGATACGCTCCACGTCATAGATGTCCAGCACGGCGCCTTGCGGGCGATTGAGGTACACGTCATCCAGATAGATGCCGACGCCCTGCTCGAAGCCGGCGACCGGGTCCTGCTGCCCGACACCGCGGATGAACGCCGTCAATGTCGAATTGGTGGCGCGCGAGTTCTCCAGCGTCACATTGGGAACAGACTGGGAGATTGTCGTCAGGTCCTGGGCCCCGACTAACAGCAGCGCATCGCCCGACAACGAGGTCACGGCGATCGGCACGTCCTGCAGGCTCTCCTCGCGCTTGCGCGCGGTGACGAGGACCTCGCCGAGCGCGGCGGGTTCGTCCTGCGCCAGCGCGGGTACCGGCAATGCCGCCGCGATCGCCGCAGCCAGCAGGAAGTTGCGGGTCGAAGAATGCCTGGTGCTCATTGGATTCCCCATGTGTTGCGGATACGCATCACGCCTGGCGTCAGTCAGGCCAGCTTCGCGGGGGAAGGTACTCCCGGGAGCCTTTCCCGGCACTTGTACCTTAGTAGCATTCCCGCCCGGCACGACAGGGCGAATGATGCCCCGCCACCCGCGAACCGTTGCGGCGAGGACACGCCATGCTGAGCATGATCGGCCTGCTGCTGGGGCTTGCGCTCCTCATCGTGCTCACGATGCGCGGCGTCGAACTGCTGATCGCCGCACCGGCCTGCGCGCTCCTGGTCGCGCTCGCCAGCGGATTCGAGCTGTTCCCGCAGCTCGCCACCGCAGGCGCCCCGTCCTTCACCGGCGCCTACATGAGCGGGTTCACCGGATTCGTGACGTCCTGGTTCTTCATGTTCCTGCTGGGCTCTCTGTTCGGGAAATTCATGGAAGCGAGCGGCGCGGCGGAAAGCGTCGCGCGCTGGATCGTCGGTCACGTCGGCACCGGCAACGCGGTGTTCGCCGTCGTGCTCGCCTGTGCAGTGCTTACCTACGGCGGTGTGAGCCTGTTCGTGGTCGCGTTCTCGGTTTACCCAATGGCACTCTCGCTGTTCCGCGCCGCCAACCTGCCGCGCCGCTTCGTGCCGGGCACGATCGCCTTCGGCTCGGTCACGTTTACAATGACTTCGGCGGGCTCGCCCGAGATACAGAACTGGATCCCGATCCAGTACCTCGGCACCTCGCCATGGGCTGGCTGGGAAGTTTCGCTCGTCGTCGCGATCGTGATGATGGTACTGGGCTCGCTGTGGTTGCGCGCCATGATGCGACGCGCGCTCGCCGGCGGCGAGCGCTTCGAGGCGCGCGACGACGATCCGGCTGTCAGCAGCCGCGACCTGCCACCGCCCGCGATGGGGCTCGTGCCGCTTGCGACCGTGCTCGGTCTATCGTTCGCGCTGCACGACACGCTTCACGAGTCAGCGCTGATCGTCGCGCTGGCCGGCGGAATCCTGGCATGCCTCGCGATTCACTGGCGGCATTTGGACAATCTGCACGAGCCTGTCGGCAGCGGCGCGCTCGGGGCCCTGATCGCCATCGCGAACACGGCAGCCGTGGTCGGCTTCGGCGGCGTAGCGAAACTCGCGCCCGCCTTCCAGCAGGCCGTGGCATTCATCACGGACCTGCCCGGGCCGCCGCTTGTCAGCGCCGCGATTGCCGTGACGGTGATTGCCGGACTCACAGGTTCGGCTTCCGGCGGCCAGGCCATTGCGCTGCCGATTCTCGCACCACACTACCTGGAACTGGGCGTCGCGCCGGATGCCCTGCACCGCGTGGTCGCGCTTTCCTCGGGCGCGCTCGATTCACTGCCGCACAACGGTTATGTCGTCACTACGATCCGGGTGATCTGTCGCGAAACCTATCGGGGCGCATACCCGGCGCTTGCGGCGCTGACCGCGATCGTGCCGGCGCTCGGCACGGCGCTCGCCGTGCTGCTGTTCAGCCTCTGACGGCCTAAACTTGCCCGATGTTGAGCCCTTGGCTCCTCGCCCTGATCGCACTCGCCTATCTCGGCGTGCTGTTCGCCATCGCGTGGATCGGAGACCGCTGGGCGGCGGTCGGGCGCCAGCCCGTGCCGCGGCCGTTGATCTATTCTTTGTCGCTCGCGGTCTACTGCACGTCCTGGGCCTTCTACGGAACGGTCGGCCAGTCCGCGAGCCTCGGATGGCCATTCCCGCCGACCTATGTCGGTACGATCCTGCTCTTCGTCCTGATACCCGGGCTGCTTGCGAAGCTCATCCGCGTCAGCCGGCGGGAGCGCATCACCTCGGTCGCTGACTTCGTCGCGGCGCGCTATGGGCGCGACCGAACATTGGCGGTCGCGGTCACGCTGATTGCCACTTGCGGGATCATCCCGTACGTGGCCCTGCAGTTAAAGGCCATCGACCTCACCTTCAACACGCTGGCGACGGCTTCCGGCGAAGGCGCCGTTGGCGACACGGCAATCTACGTCGCCGCAACCCTCGCGCTGTTCGCGATCCTGTTCGGCACGCGGCACGTGGACGCGACCGAGCACCATCCAGGCATGATGCTCGCGGTCGCGTTCGAGTCGGTTGTCAAGCTCATCGCTTTCATCGCGATCGGCGTGTTCGTGACCTGGGGATTGTTCGACGGCTTCGGCGACATTGCGCGGCAGACCGCGGCACTCCCCGGCCTTGCCGAGGCGCGTTCCGGGCAGAACGCGACGTCGCATTATCTTTCGCTCGCCGTGCTCGGTTTCTTCGCGATCTTCTGCCTGCCGCGGCAGTTCCACGTCGCGGTGGTTGAGAACAGCGGCCCGCGCGATCTGCGCCTGGCACGGTGGCTGTTCCCGCTGTACCTGGTCGCGATCAGTATCTTCATCCTGCCGATCGCGAACGCGGGCCTGGTGCGTGGTACCGGAGAGGCGGATCTCTTCGTGCTCGGACTGCCGCTCGAGGCCGGGGCCGAGGGTCTCGCGCTGGTCGCCTTCATCGGTGGCCTGTCCGCGGCGACCGGGATGGTGATCGTCGCATCGGTCGCGTTGTCGACGATGTTCTGCAACGAAGTGGCGATGCCGCTCCTGATGCGCGCCTTGCCCGCATGGCGGAGGCGCCAGGACCTGACCGGCGCGCTGCTCGCGGTGCGCCGCATCGCGATCGTGCTCCTGCTCGCGCTTGGCTGGCTGTATCACCGCTGGATCGTTCAGAACGACGCGCTCGCCTCGATCGGCGAGATCTCGTTCGCGGCGGTCGCCCTGTTCGGTCCCGCGATCGTAGCGGGGCTTTACTGGCGCGGCGCGAGCCGCATCGGCGCGATCACGAGCCTCTCGCTCGGGTTCGCCGCCTGGGCCTGGACTCTGCTCGCGCCGACGCTCGTGCAGGCGCAATTACTCCCCGTGTCGCTCCTGACCTCCGGGCCGGCCGGCCTCGAATGGCTGCGTCCCACGAAACTGCTCGGTCTCGACTGGCAGCCGCTGGCGCACGGCCTGTTCTGGAGCCTCGGGCTCGCGACCGCCGGCCTCGTGATCGGCTCGCAGTTCGGTCGGCGATCGCTGCTCGAGCGCGTGCAGGCCGCGTCCTTCGTGGACTCCGAGGCGGCGGGCGCCGGCGGGCAGGAAAGCGCGGCGCGCTACCCTACGGTGCGGGAGCTGCGGCCGCTCGTCGAGCGCTTCATCGGCGGCAGCCGCGCAGCGCGGCATTTCGCGGATCTCGGCTGGCGCGGTGCCGAGGATGCGCGCCCGAACGCGGAGCAACTCGAGGCGACCCAGAAACTCCTCGCCTCGGTGGTCGGCGCTTCTTCCGCGCAGCGGCTGGTCGACGCAGCCGTCGCCGGACGCGAGGTGCCGCTCGAAGATGTCGTCTCGATCGTGGGCGGCGCGTCGCAGGCGCTCGAGTTCAGCCGCGAACTTCTGCAGTCGACGCTCGAGAACGTGAGCCAGGGCATCAGCGTGGTCGATGCGGATCTCCGGCTCGTGGCCTGGAACCGCCGGTACGTCGAGATGTACCAGTATCCGGCGGGCTTCCTGCGCATCGGTCAGCCGATCGAGGAGGTGCTGCGATTCAATGCGGCGCGCGGCCGGCTCCGCGACGGCGACAGCGAAGGCGCCATCGAGCGCCGGCTTGCGCATCTCGCGCGCGGCACACCGTACGCGCTCCAGCGCACGGGCCCGGACGGGACGGTGCTCGAGATCCGCGGAAATCCGATGCCGGGCGGCGGGTTCGTCACGAGTTACACCGACGTCACGGAGTACAAGCGCGCCGAGGAGGCTCTGCGCGTCGCCAACGAATCGCTGGAGCAGCGCGTGCACGAACGCACGCGGGCGCTGTCCGCGATGAATGTCGAACTGCTCGATGCGAAGGCCGAGGCCGAGCGTGCCAATGCGGGCAAGACGCGTTTCCTCGCGGCCGCGGGCCACGACCTGATGCAGCCGCTGAACGCGGCGGGCCTGTTCGCGGGAGCGCTCGCGCAGAAGACGCGCGGCGAGGAGCAACGCGCGCTGCTTGCGGATCTGGAGGGTTGCCTGCATTCGGCGGAAGGACTCATATCCGACCTGCTGGACATCTCACGTCTCGACACCGGCGTGATCCGCCCAAAGGTCGTCGATCTGCCGCTCGCTGGCATACTCGATGCCCTCGATGCGGAGTTCCGGCTCGCCGCGCGCAAGCGGGGACTCGAGTTCACGGTGCACAGGAGCCACGCCGTGATCCGCTCCGATCCGAAGCTGCTGCGCCGCGTTCTGCAGAACTTCGCCGGCAATGCGTTGCGCTACACGGAGAAGGGCCGTGTCGTGGTCGGCGTCCGGCGCAGTCGCGACCGCGTTCGCATCGAGGTCTGGGACACGGGCGTCGGCATCGCACCGGAGCAGCAGGCGCAGGTATTCGAAGAGTTCTACCGCGGCGGCGGCCGGCGCGAGGCCGACGACATGCGCGGATTCGGCCTGGGACTCGCGATCGCGGAGCGCGTCGCGCGCGTGCTGGGGCATGAGATCGGCCTGCGTTCGGTGCCGGGCCGGGGCTCGGTATTCTGGATCGAAGCGCCGCGCGGCGTACCGGTCTCAAGCCCCGTGGCATTGGCACTGCCGGCACGTGCGACCGGCGCCCTGGCCGGCGTGCGCGTGCTCTGCATCGACAATGACCCGTCTGCGCTCCGCGGTCTCGCAACGCTGCTCGATTCCTGGGGCTGCGAAACACTCGCGGCGCAGGGTATCGAGGACCTCGTCGCGGCCCGGCGCCTGCAGGCTTGGCGGCCGGCGGTCATCGTCGTGGACTATCACCTCGAAGGCGGCGCAACCGGGCTCGATGTCGTGCGCCACCTGCGCGCGGTCGAACGAATCCATGCCCCCGTCTTGGTGGTTTCCGCGGATGCGAGCGATGCCGTGCGCCAGGAAGCCGAGTCTCTCGATTGCGTATTCCTGCGCAAGCCCCTGAAGCCGCTTGCGGTGAGGAGCGCGCTCGCGCGCCTGCACGAGGTCAACGGCGCGGCCTAGTCGCCGATCTGGCTGATCTCCAGCTCGCGGAACAGGAACGAAGCCTGCGTGCGATTGCGCGCGCCGAGCTTGGCGAGTGCGGCGGAAACATGCGCCTTGACGGTCGTCTCTTCGATCGAGAGTTCCGCCGCGATCTGCTTGTTGAGGCGGCCGCGCGCGACGAGTTCGAGCACCCGGTACTGTTGCGGTGTCAGGCTGTTCAGCCGCGCTGCGAGCGACTCGCGGCTGTTCTCCGCATGCCTCGCGGTTACAGCGATGCCCGGCGGAAACCACTGGCCGCAGTCCGCGACCGTGCGGATCGCGGCGATCAGTTCCGTCTGCGCCGCCGACTTCACAACATAGCCAGCCGCACCGAATTCCTGTGCCCGCCGGATCACTTCCGGATCCTCATTGGCCGAGACGATCATGACGGCGGTGCCGGGAAACTGGCTTCGCAGCCAGGTGAGCGGGGCAAAACTCCTCGCACCGGGCATCAGCAGATCGAGCAGCACGAGATCCGGTTCCGGTTTCACGCTCGCCATGGCGCGCAGCGACTCGACATCATGAGCCTCGGCGATTTTCGCATCCGGAACTGCCTGCGCGAGCGCTAGGCGCAGCGCCGCCCGGAACAAGGGATGGTCATCGGCCACCAACACGCGCATGACGCTATTTTATGCCTGTGCGCTCAGACGGCCCTGGCGATGACGTCGCAGACCGCGGCGATCGCCTCCGCGCGCGAGGTCGATCGCCGCCACGCGGCGCCGATGACGCGGTTCGGCTCGGGCGGTGCAAACGGACGCACGACGAGCCCGCGCGCCGAGGCGAACGGACCCTCGGCCGCGAGACGCGGCAGGAGCGTGATGCCGAGCCCGGCCGCGACCATCTGCCGGAGGGTCTCGAGACTCGTCGCGCGAAAATCCTGTTCCTTCGAACCGGCAAGCTCGCAGACTTCGAGTGCCTGGTCGCGCAGGCAATGCCCTTCCTCGAGCAGAAGCAGCTTCTCGTCGGTAAGGTCGGCGGGTTTCACGCGTTTCTTCGCGGCAAGGCGGTGGTGCTCCGGCATTGCGACGAGAAAGGCCTCCGCAAACAGCGAGCGCGTCACGAGACCCTTCGTTTCCGCCGGCAGGGCGAGAATTGCGAGATCGAGTTCGCCCGCGACCACGCGGTCGACGAGCGGGGCCGTCTGGTACTCGTGCAGCACTAGCTGCAATTTCGGCAGCGCCTTCGTGATGCGCGGTGCGATACGGGGCAGGAGATAGGGTCCGAGCGTCGGGATGAACCCGACCTTCAGTTGCCCGGCGAGCGGGTCCTGGCGGGCGCGGGCGAGGACGCGGATGTCGTCGGCGTCCCGCAGGATCCGCCGCGCGCGCTCGGCCACGGCTTCGCCGGCGGGCGTCAGGCCGACACGCCGTGGCCGCCGCTCGATCAGCGTGACGCCCAGGAACTCCTCGAGCTTGCGAAGCTGGGCGGAGAGGGTCGGCTGACTGACATGGCAGCGCTCGGCTGCATGGCCGAAATGGCGGGTCTCCGCGAGCGCCACGAGGTACTGGAGGTCCCGGAGGTTCATAGACGCAGCCTATCATAGATATCGTATCAATCGATTGTACGAATCACACTTCCGTCCGCATCATGGCCGGCAACCACAGAGGAGTTCTCCCCATGTTCGGTATCGGCAGGAAATTCCCCGCGTTCAAGCTGACGGGCGTCGTCAGCATTGACGCCAACCATGCATTCAAGGACATCGACAACCAGACCTACGCCGGCAAGTGGCTGGTCGTGTTCTTCTGGCCGAAGGATTTCACCTTCGTCTGCCCGACCGAGATTGCGGGCTTCGGCAAGCTGAACCGCGATTTCGCGGACCGTGACGCGCAGGTGCTGGGCGTCAGCACGGATTCGGACTTCGTGCACCTGGCCTGGCGCAAGTCGCATCCGGATCTCCGCGACCTGCCGTTCCCGATGCTGTCGGACATCAAGCGTGAGCTGTCGACGGGACTCGGCGTTCTCGATCCCGAGGCCGGTGTCGCCCAGCGTGCGACCTACATCGTGGACCCGGAAGGCGTGATCCGCTTCGTCTACGTGACCGACCTCAATGTGGGCCGCAGCCCCGAGGAAGTGCTTCGCGTGCTCGACAGCCTGCAGACCGACGAGCTTTGCCCCTGCAACTGGCAGAAGGGCGAAGACACCCTGAAGGCAGCCTGAGCATGGACGCACTCAGGGACCGGATTCCGGACTACGCCCGCGACCTGCGGCTCAACCTCTCATCCGTGTTGACGCCGCAGGGCGCGCCCGGACTCTCAGAGGCGCAGCTCTGGATGACGGCGCTCGCCTCGGCGATTGCCTCCCGCAATGCCGAGCTCGCGCGCGCCGTCGAAACCGTCGCCGCGGAAAAGCTCGCGCCGGCGGAGATCGAGGCCGCGCGTGCGGCGGCGGCGATCATGGGCATGAACAATGTCTATTACCGCTTCCTGCATCTCGTCGAAGACGAGGAGTACGCGAAGCTGCCGGCAAGGCTACGCATGAACGTGATCGGAAGCCCAGGAATCGCGAAGGCCGATTTCGAGCTGATCTCGCTTGCGGTCTCCGCCGTGAACGGCTGCGGCAAGTGCGTCACCGCACACGAGCGCATACTGCGCCAGCACGAGATCAGCCGCGAGGCCGTGCAGTCGGCGGTGCGCATCGCGTCCGTGATCCACGCGGTCGCCGGCGTGCTTGACTACGAGAACGCACGCGCCGCCTAGGGGGACTGTCCCCTTTTCCGCGCAGCGGAAAAGGTGGACTGTCCCCTCCTGAAGAGTCTCACGAGGAGAATTCAATGAGCCAGGAAAAAGCCACCAGCAACGAAAGCACCGGGAAGTGCCCGGTCATGCACGCGCCTCCCGCAGCCAGATCGAATCGCGACTGGTGGCCGAACCAGCTGGGCCTCGATGCGCTTCACCAGCATTCGAATCTCTCGGACCCGATGGGCGAGTCATTCGACTATGCAAAAGAGTTCAAGAGCCTCGACCTGAATGCGGTGATCAAGGATCTGCATGCCTTGATGACGGACTCGCAGGATTGGTGGCCGGCTGACTATGGTCACTACGGGCCTTTGTTCATCCGGATGGCATGGCACAGCGCAGGCACGTACCGCGTCGGCGACGGCCGCGGCGGCGCCGGGGCCGGGCAGCAGCGCTTCGCACCGCTCAGCAGTTGGCCGGACAACGTGAACCTCGACAAGGCGCGCCGGCTGCTGTGGCCGATCAAGCAGAAATATGGCCGGAAAATCTCCTGGGCCGACCTGATGATTCTCGCGGGCAACGTCGCCCTCGAGTCGATGGGCTTCAAGACATTCGGTTTTGGCGGCGGGCGCGCGGATGTCTGGGAACCGGAAGAGGACCTCTACTGGGGCCCCGAAGGCAAGTGGCTCGAGGCCGCGCGCTACAGCGGCGACCGTGATCTCGAAAACCCCCTCGCCGCCGTGCAAATGGGCCTGATTTACGTGAATCCGGAAGGCCCGAACGGCAATCCGGATCCCCTCGCGGCGGCGCGCGACATCCGCGAGACGTTTGCGCGCATGGCGATGGATGACGAAGAAACGGTCGCGCTCATCGCCGGCGGACACACATTCGGCAAGACACACGGCGCTGCCGATCCAGGCAAGTATGTCGGCCCCGAACCGGAGGGCGCCGGCATCGAGGAGCAGGGCTTCGGCTGGAAAAACACATTCGGCGGCGGCAAAGGCGGCGACACGATCGGCAGCGGCCTGGAAGTCGTCTGGACGACGACGCCAACGAAGTGGAGCAACAATTTCTTCTGGAACCTGTTCGGCTACGAATGGGAACTGACCAGGAGCCCGGCCGGCGCCCATCAGTGGAAACCGAAACATGGCGCGGGCGCCGGTTCGGTGCCGGATGCGCACGACCGGTCAAAGCGTCACGCGCCGTCCATGCTGACGACCGATCTTGCCCTGCGGTTCGAACCTGCTTACGAAAAGATCTCGAGGCGCTTCCACGAAAATCCGGATCAGTTTGCAGAGGCGTTCGCCAAGGCCTGGTACAAACTGACACACCGCGACATGGGCCCGATCGCGCGGTATCTCGGCCCGCTCGTGCCAAAGGTACCGCTGCCGTGGCAGGACCCGATTCCCGCCGTGGATCATCCGCTGATCGGGGAGCAGGACATCGCTGCCCTGAAGGCAAAGATCCTTGCGTCCGGGCTGTCCGTGTCCCAGCTCGTCTTGACGGCCTGGGCGTCGGCATCGACGTTCCGCGGCTCTGACAAGCGCGGTGGAGCGAACGGCGCGCGCATTCGCCTCGCGCCGCAGAAGGACTGGGACGTCAACCAGCCGGCCGAGCTCGCGAAGGTACTGCGGACGCTCGAAGCGGTCCAGAAGGAGTTCAACACTTCGCAGTCCGGCGGCAAGAAAGTGTCGCTTGCTGACCTGATCGTTCTCGGAGGCTGCGCGGCGATCGAGAAAGCCGCGAAGGGCGCCGGTCACGAGGTGAAGGTTCCATTCACCCCGGGGCGCATGGATGCGTCGCAGGAACAGACCGACGTCGACTCCTTCGCGCCGCTCGAACCGAGCGCTGACGGTTTTCGCAACTATCTCTCTGGCAAGCAGCGCCTGTCGCCTGAGGAGCAGTTGGTGGATCGGGCGCAGTTGTTGACGCTGACGGCGCCTGAGATGACGGTTCTGGTCGGAGGCCTGCGCGTCCTCGGCGCAAATGTCGGGAAATCTGCTCACGGCGTCTTCACGAAGCGGCCCGAGACGCTGACGAACGACTTCTTCGTCAACCTGCTCGACATGAGCACGCAATGGCAGCCGTCCGCCGGCTCCGAGGGCGTGTACGAGGGGCGCGACCGGAAGACGAACGAGGTCAGGTGGACCGGCACCCGTGTTGACCTGATCTTCGGATCGCACTCCCAGCTCCGGGCACTCGCGGAAGTCCATGCGTGCGCGGATTCGAAGGAGAAGTTCGTGCATGACTTCGTGGCGGCGTGGACCAAGGTGACGAACCTGGACCGTTTCGACATCCCCTGACAGAGGGACCCCGGGCCGTCGAAGGAGGGGTCCTTTCCGCCGAGCACTGTTGCGCCGGTGGTTCTGACCGGCGCAACATGCGCCCCTCAGCCGGGGGGAAGCAACATGAACTGGAAGATCGTCTTCATCGGCGGCGTCGTCTATTACCTGACGTTTTTCCTGCTCTCGATGGTCGGGGGTTCATTCATCCATTCGCCGGAAGGCGTGCTCGGCGCCCTTTACAAGGAGACCGCCTCGTTCTGGCGGCCGGAACTGCAGGCGGAGCCGCCGGACATGCTCGCGCTCATGAAGATGTGGGTGCCGGTCGGGATGCTGAGCTCATTCCTGCTGGCGGGAATCTACTCCGTCATCCGCTCCTCGCTCATGGGCTCCGCCGTCGTGCGCGGCGTGAAGTTCGGCGTCATCGGCTGGATATTCAGCGCCGTCGCAGTCATGGGTTACTGGGGTGTGTTCAACCTGCCGACCAGGATCTGGGCCTGGTGGCTCATCGAGGGCATCTGGATGCACCTGATCGCCGGTGCGGTGCTCGGCTGGGTCGCGCAGAAAGTCGCGCCCGTCAAGGCCTGACGCTTACATTGAAAGGGCCCTGGTTCCCGAGGACCAAGGCCTCGCTTTGTCCACGGTCCGCATGACACATGAGTCTCGCCGCACTCGATTCCCGATTTCCGAAGAAACGCGCCGTGATCACTGGCGGCGCGAGCGGGCCCGGTTTTGCTGCGGCCGAGTTACTGGCATCCCATGGCTGGAAATTCGCGCTCCTCGATCGCGACGGGTCGCAGCTCACGGCCGCCGCGCGCGACCTGCCGGGCGGCGCCACGCATATCGTGTTGCCCGGCAGCTATCGCTGGCTCTGGCGCTTCAAGCGCCTAGCGCCCCGTTCCTTTCTGCGCCAGCTCACCGGTTTCCGCCAGCGCGGCCATTCAAGCGGAGGATGAGACCATGTTCCTGTGGATGAAGCTCCTGCACATCCTCGCCGTCATCATGTTCATCGGGAACATCACGACCGGCGTCTTCTGGCACAAGCATGCGGAGCGCACGCGAAATCCGCGCCTCATCGCGCATGCCATGGAAGGCGTCATCAAGAGCGACCGCCTGTTCACCATGCCGGGCGTCGTGATCATCCTCGCAACCGGAATCTTTGCGGCGATCCAGGGCGGCTTCCCGATCCTCGGCACCGGCTGGATCCTCTGGACGCTCGTGATGTTCAGCATCTCGGGCCTCGTGTTCATGATGCGGCTCGCGCCCCTGCAGCGGAAATTGCACGCGCAGGCGCAGGCGGGTGCTGCGAGCGGCTCCTTCGACTTCGAGGCGTACCACCGGATCGCCACGCAATGGAATATCTGGGGCGCCGTCGCGACACTCACGCCGCTGATCGGTCTCGGCCTGATGGTGCTGAAGCCGTTCTGATCCGCTAGTTGGCGGCGAGCCGCCAGACGAGGGTCTGGTTGTTGGCCGGCATGGGATGATCGGCCACGAATTCGAAACCGGCGCCGCGCGCGAGCGCGTCCACTTCCTCGAAATCGCGGATTCCGGATTCCGGGTCCCGCGCGTGCAGCAAGGTGTCGAACGATTCGTTGCTCGCCGAGGTGTACTTGCCGTCGTAGCGGAACGGCCCGTAGATCGCGAGCACGGCCCCGGGCTTCACCACGGCAGGCAATCCGGCGAACAGCGCCTCGACCTGCGGCCAGTGCATGATGTGAAGCGTATTGGCCGTGAACACGCCGTCCACACGCCGCACGTCCCAGGGCAGTTGCGTCACGTCGAGTTCAACCGGGGCGCGGAGATTCGATGGTCCCTCATTGAAGATGCGCTTGCGCAGTCCCGGCATGGAATCTGCCGTCTCGGACGGCTGCCAGACGATGTCCGGCATCTCGACCGCGAAGTACACCGCGTGCTGTCCGGTGCCGCTGCCGACCTCGAGGACGTGCTTGCAGGCGGAGAACGCGGGACGCAGGACCTGCAAGATCGGGCCCTTGTTGCGCTCGCAGGCGTCCGAGTGCGGTAGCATCGTCACGATATTCTGCGTCAACTCCAAAGGGGACGTTCACCTTTAAAGGTGAACGTCCCCTTTAGAGACCAAGCGCGAGCATCCAGGCGAGGGCCAGCAGGCCGGCCGCCGCGGCGCCCGCGGCCCATTGCACGCCGTGATGGCCCGGCGCGGGCAGCGGCACCCGGGCGCAGAGCGCGCCGATTCCCGAGCCGACCACGAAGCCGGCGAGGTGCGCGAGGATGTCCGTGTTCTCGCCGCCCGTACCCGTGAAGGCGAGCAATGCGAGCCCGCCGATCAGCGGCGCCGCATTTCGCATCCAGCGCGACCAGTTCCGCATGTGGCGACGCCATCCGTAGGCCGCGATCAGCCCGAGCGCCGTGAACACGGCGGTCGATGCGCCGAGCAGGTGATGCTCGGGTGGGTGCAGGACGGCGTCGATGCCATAGGCGAGGCCGCCCCCCAGGAGGATCAAAAGCCAGGCGATGCCCGGACCAAAGAGGCGCGCGGCCGGATATCCGAAGAGCGCGCCGAAGGCGAGATTCGAAAGGAGGTGCAACATATCGGCGTGCAAAGTGAGCGCGGTCAGCACCCGCCACCATTCCCCGCGCGCGAGGAATCCGGCATCGAGCACGCCCGCCGATACCCAGCCCTTGTTCCCTGCGTGCGTGATGGCCGCGATCGTGACGGCGATCAGCACGGTCGCATACCCCATCACGCCGTAGAGCGCATGCGGATGGCTCGGCCAGACCACGGGCGGCAGGGCGGGGCGCCGGTTCTCGCGCAGGTAGTCCCTCAACTCATGCGCCGCGCGGGCGTGGTGTTCCGGCTCGACCCAGAGGCTTGTGCCGGTCGCGGTCGTACGCCGCTCGTAGGGAATGCCGACCGCATCGAGCACGAAGGCCCAGTCGGCGCATTCCCTGGGGGGCAGCTCGGGGGTCAGCGGAATACGGATTGGGCGAATCGGGGTCAAGGGAAACGTCTCGAACCGCGCGGGGTCTCCAGAGATGATGCCGGATGGGCTCGGTTCAACTAAAGTAAGTCCCATGTACGCACCGAAACGCGAGCAGTCTACGGAGTCGGACGAGAAACTGGGCCGCTGGATCCTGGGCGGCGTCATCCTGCTCGCGATCGGCGCCGGCGCCTGGTACTGGCAGAAGCGCCAGTCCGCGGAGCCGGAGGCGCCATCCGCTGCACCGCCGCCGGCCGCGGCAAAGCCCGCGATCCAGAACCCGATCGAGGCGGTCGAGGACATCGACCCGAACCTGGCTGCCGCAGAGCAGGTCGCGACATTGATCGGCACGCCGCGTTTCGAGGCGATGTTCATTCCGGACGACTTTGTGAAGAAAGTCGTCGCGACCGTCGACAACCTGGCGCGCCCGGACGTCGCGGCCCGGATGAATCCGGCGAAACCGCCGGCGGGCGACTTCGCGACGGCGGGCGAAGGGGAAACTCTCGTCCTCGGGGCCGCCAATTTCGCGCGTTATGCGCCCTGGATCGAACTCGTCGATTCGCTCGATGCGGATGCGACGGCTGCGCTCTACAAACGCCTCTACCCGCAGTTCCAGTCGGCCTACGAGGGGCTCGGGAATCCCGACGGCTATTTCAACGATCGCGTGATCGAAGTGATCGACCACCTGCTGGCTGCGCCGGAGCCGCCGGCCACGATCGTGCTCGTGCGCCCGAACGTGCTCTACGAGTTCGCCGATCCCGCGCTCGAGGCGGAATCCTCGGGCCGCAAGCTGCTTCTTCGTATGGGTCCCGGAAACGCTGCGCGCGTCAAAATGAAGCTCCGCGACATCCGGGACCGGATTGCCAGGAAGCCTCAGTGAGCGTCGCGATCGCGCGCTAGTTCGAGGATCTCCGGCTCGATCGCGAGCAGCAGGATGGCCTCCCCCCGGCTTTTGCGCTTCCTGCTCCGAAGCCACCAGATCGCACCCTTGCCGATCCGCCAGGAGGCGTCGCGCCCGTCGATCAGCCGGGCGGCGGTATCACCGAGGGTCGGTTGATGGCCGACCAGCATCACGGGCCGCTCTGCATCCGGCCATTCCGCGACGCGGAGGAGCGTCGCGGCGTTCGTGCCCGGAGCAAGCCTTTCGTTCGTTTCGAACGATCGCGAAAGCGCGACGGCGGTCTCCTGGGCGCGGCGGGCGGGCGAAACGATCATCCGCAGCTTCGGCGGCAGCCGCGGCGCAAGCCATCGTGCGATCAGCTTCGCCTGCGCACGGCCATGCTCGGTCAGCGGACGCGCCGCGTCGGGATCGCCGTCCGCCGCTTCCGCATGCCGCCACAGTATGAGTTCCATCACGACATCCGCCGGACTGCGAACTGGCGGCCGACGATCTCCCACTGACGCCCTTCCGCGTCGAGCGCCGCTGCCGAGAGCGCATTTCGCGCGAGCCAGGACTTCGGCAACTCGAGCGAGAACCGTGAATCGCTAATGGCCGCGCGAAACGCCGGCAACCGCACGCGTACGCGCCGTCTCAGCAGCGTCGAAGCGAGCCGGAGCGCAAATACGAGGTTCCAGTCTCCATTCTCGAGCGCATCCGTACCCAGTTTTTCGAGCTTGCCGCGATGGGCGAGGACGATGCGCGCAAGGCGTTGCTGCTCGACGCGCGAGAATCCCGGCATGTCGGCGTTCGAGAGCACATAGGCCGAATGCCGGTGGTATTGCGCGTGGGCGATCGACAGGCCGACCTCCGCAAGGCGGGCGGCCCAGTCGAGCAGCATGCGGTCGGGGTCCTCTTCGCCGCTGCGGGCCCCGGCGAGCTGGTCGTAGATGCGAAGCGCAAGCTCGCTGACGCGTGCCGCCTGTGCGGCATCGACATGATAGCGGCGCATGAACTGCACGACTGTCGCCTCGCGCATGTCGTGATGCATGACGCGGCCGAGCAGGTCGTAAAGCACGCCGTGGCGCAATGCGGCTTCCGAAACCGTCATCTGCGTGATGTCGAGCTCGTCGAAGATCGCGTACATGATCGCGAACCCGCCCGGCAGCACGTCCGCGCGCGCCGACTTGAGGCCCGGCACGCGATCCGGGTCCGCGCGGCCGGCATCGATCAGGAGTTCGCGCAGCTGGTCGAGGCCGTCGCGGGTGATGCCGTTCGCCGCAAACTTGTTTGCCACGAGGATGCCTTCGATGCTGCGCGCGGTCCCGGACGAACCTACCGCTTCCTGCCACCCCGAGCGCACATAGCTTCGCGAGATGACTGCGAGTTCCTGGCGTGCCTCGAGAATCGCGGCCTTCAGGTTGCGCTTGTCGATGCGGCTGTCCGGGAAGTGGCGCAGGCTCGAACTGACGCAGCCCATGTAGAGGCTTTCCATCAGCTTCGGTTTCAGGCCCGAGCCGACGATCAGCTCCGTCGAACCGCCGCCGACGTCGACGACGAGGCGCCGGTTCTCCGCGGGCGGCAGCGCGTGTGCGACGCCGAGATAGATGAGGCGTGCTTCCTCGCGGCCCGCGATGACCTCGATCGGAAAACCGAGCGTGTCGCGCGCTTCGCGCAGGAAGGCGGAGGAGTTCTTTGCGATCCGCAGCGCATTCGTCCCGACCGCACGCACCGCGTCGCGCGGCAGGCCGCGAAGCCGTTCCCTGAATCGGGAGAGCGCTTCGAGCGCGCGGGCCTGGACTGCGCGGTCCAGCTTCTTGTCCGCCGTCAGGCCGGCGCCGAGCTGGACCGCCTCGCGGAGCGTGTCGAGCGGATAAACCTGGCCGTCGACGATGCGTCCGACCAGGAGATGAAAGCTGTTGGATCCGAGATCGACCGCTGCGAGTGTTTCGTGACGCGCCATGCGCCGCGCACGGTAGCACCCGCCCGTCCAGCGCGTAAACTGTTGTTGTCATCGGAATGTAACCAGCGAACCGGAAGCTCATGCCCCGCATGACCAGCAAGCCCGCTCCTCGAGTACCGCTGCTCAACCGTGAGCTCGGCATCCTCGCGTTCAATCGGCGCGTACTGGCCCAGGCCGCAGACGAGTCGGTTCCGCTGCTGGAGCGGCTGCGCTTTCTGACGATCGTGTCGTCGAATCTCGACGAATTCTTCGAAATCCGTGTCGCGGGCATCCGCGAGCAGATCAAGCTCGAGCTCACGGATACGGGGCATGACGGAATGACTCCAAAGGAGATCCTCACTGTAGTAACGCGTGAGGCGCGGGACCTGGTCACGAAGCAGTTCGAGCTCCTGAACGACGTATTGCTGCCCGCGCTCGCCGCCGCCGGCATCCGGTTCCTGCGGCGCGGTACCTGGAACGACGCGCAGCGCGCCTGGGTGCACGACTATTTCACGCGCGAAGTGCTGCCGGTGCTGACGCCCATCGGCCTCGATCCGGCGCATCCGTTTCCGCGCCTCTTCAACAAGAGCCTCAACCTCATCGTGGAGCTCGAGGGCCGCGATGCCTTCGGGCGCGGGTCGCGCGTCGCAATCGTCCAGGCGCCGCGCATCCTGCCGCGCGCGATCCGGCTGCCGCCGTCGATCGCGGACGACGAGTATTCGTTCGTCTTCCTGACGTCCGTGCTGCATGCGCACGTGGACGAACTGTTCACCGGCATGACGGTCAAGGGCTGCTACCAGTTCCGTGTCACGCGCAACTCCGACCTGTTCGTGGACGAGGAGGAAATCAAGAACCTGCGCATCGCGCTCCAGGGCGAGCTGCTGCAGCGGCATTTCGGCGACGCGGTACGCCTCGAGGTGGTCGAGGAGTGTTCGCCGGCCATGATCGATTACCTGCTCCAGCAGTTCAGTCTCAACGAGCAGGATCTTTACCACGTGGACGGGCCGGTCAACCTCTATCGGCTGCGCGAGGTGCTGACGGAGATCGACCGTCCCGACCTCAAGTACCCGGCCTTCACGCCGTCGGTCCCGGCTGCCATCGAGATGGGCGACGAAAACCTGTTCGAGACGATCGCCCGCCAGGACGTGCTGCTGCATCACCCGTTCCAGTCGTTTGCGCCGGTCCTCGACTTCATCCGGTCGAGCGCGCTCGATCCGCGGGTCGTTGCGATCAAGCAGACCATCTACCGCACGGGCGCCACTTCGGAGCTCATCCCGATCCTGATCGACGCAGCACGCGCGGGCAAGGAAGTGACCGTCGTCGTCGAACTGCTCGCGCGCTTCGACGAGGAAGCGAACCTCAATTGGGCATCAAAGCTCGAGGAAGTCGGTGCGCATGTCGTCTATGGCGTGGTCGGTCACAAGACCCACGCCAAGATGGCGCTGATCGTTCGCCGCGAGCCGGGGCCGGAGGGCACCGTGCTCCGCCGCTACGTTCACGTCGGCACCGGCAACTACCATTCCGCGACCGCACGGCAATACACGGATTTCGGGCTGTTGACGGCGCACGAAGGCATCTGCAGCGACGTGGAAGAGGTATTCAAGCAGTTGACGGGTCTCGGGCGTGCGCGGCGCCTGAAGCATGTCTGGCAATCGCCGTTTACGCTGCACAAGCGCGTCACCGAGGCGGTCCGTAACGAGGCGCGGATCGCCACCGAAGGCCGACCGGCCCGCGTCGTGGCGAAAATGAACTCGCTGCTCGAGCCGGGCATCATCGACGAGCTCTACGCTGCCTCGCAGGCCGGCGTGAAGATCGATCTCATCGTGCGCGGGATTTGCGCACTGAAGCCGGGCGTGCCGGGAGTCTCGGAGAACATCCGCGTGCGCTCGATCGTCGGGAGGTTCCTCGAGCACACGCGCGTGTTCTGGTTCAGGAACGACGGCGCCGACGATGTCTGGCTTTCGAGCGCGGACTGGATGGACCGCAATTTCTTCCGCCGCATCGAGCTCGGTTTTCCGGTCCTGGATCCGGGACTGAAACGCCGCGTGATCCGCGAAGGGCTGAAGCCGTACCTGGAAGACAATTGCCAGTGCTGGATCATGGACAGCAAGGGCGAATACCAGCGTCAATCGCCGAAGCGGGGTGAGCGCTATTCGGCGCAGGAGGAGCTCCTGTCGCTGCTGTCGCTCTCCTAAAGGGGACGTTCACCTTTAAAGGTGAACGTCCCCTTTAAAGGTGAACGTCCCCTTTAGTTCAGCGATCTCCAGACGCCTTCCCGGCGCGGGTCCGCAGCGCCCATCGTCGTGCCGTTCTCGCCAAACATCACGCCGTGCAGCCCGGATTCCTCGCCGCGGCCGGACTTGACGACGACGCCG
>CAYPQX010000075.1:0-15688 GCA_964412975.1 uncultured Steroidobacteraceae bacterium | reverse complement strand
GACCGGAAACTCGCGAGCATCGGGCTTCGCGTACGCCGCGGCTGCAGTTATCACGGCCTCGCGCTCAACGTCGACATGGACCTCGAGCCATTTCGCCGGATCAATCCCTGCGGCATGGCGGGCCTTGCCATGACGCAGCTGGCCGACCTCGGTGTTGCGATGGACGTGGGAGCCACGGCGCAGGCGCTTGCGCCAGTTGCCTGCGATGCGCTCGGTCTCGCCTGGAACGGGGACTGGGCGGGCGTGCCCGCGCCGGCATCGCGTCAGAGCGCGACGAGCACGACGCCGCTGTCCGTCAGGTCCTGGTAAATCCGGTCGAGCTGCGCCCGGCTTTCCGCGCGGATCGTGTAGGTGAGCGCAAGGAAGCGGCCCTTGCTGCTCATACGCTCGCTGATCTGAGAAGCGGGGAGCGCCCCGGCATGGCGCTCGATGATCGCGAGCGTGAGCGTCCGGAACGACTCCGAGTCGCGGCCCATGATCTTGATCGGAAAATCGCAGGGAAAATCGAAGAGTTCGTCCGGTGCGCTCATGCGGGCAGCACGGTCGAGAATTCTTCGCGCGTCGACTTGAAGCCCGCGTAGATTATCCGGAATACCGGGCCCGGCTTGCCGGATCCGACGGGCCGGCCGTCGAGCGTCGTGACGGCGCGAATACCGCCGCCGGCCGAGGCGATGATAACTTCGTCCGCGGAGCGAAGTTCCGCCTCGCTGACCGGACCGCGCTCGGAGCCGATGCCCGCGCGCTCCGCGAGTTCGAACAGGACGCCCCGGGTCGTGCCCGGAAGTATCGCGTGGGTCTGCGGCGGCGTGAAGATGCGGCCGTTCTTCACGACATGTGCGCTGCTCGTGCTGCCCTCCGTGAGCGTGCCGTCCCGCAGAAGGATGGTTTCCGCGGCGCCGGCATCCGCAGCCATCCATCGCAGGAGGACATTGCCGAGGAGCGACGTCGCCTTGATGTCGCAGCGGTTCCAGCGCATATCCCCGGCCGTGACGGCCTTGACGCCGTTCTCGAGGGTTGCCGCCGGGAAGACGGGCAGTGGCTGTACGCAGGCGAATATTGTCGGTCGCGTGCCGGCCTGGGGCACGTGGTTGCGCTCGGGTTCGACGCCGCGCGTGACCTGGAAGTAGAGGAGCAGGTCGCCGCCTCCGTTGCCGTGCACCAGTGCGCCGAAGGCCGCGATCCAGCCCGCTCGATCGAGCGCGGGCGGCATGCGGATTTCCTTCAGGCTGCGGTCGAGCCGCGCGAGGTGCTCGTCGAAGCGGTATGCGCGTCCGCCGTAGACCGGAAGCACCTCATAAACGCCATCGCCGAACAGGAAACCGCGGTCGAGCGGGGAAATGCGCGCCTCCCCGAGCGGAAGCAGGCGACCGTCGAGCCAGACGAGCGGTAGCGGCAAGCGATCCGCCTCAGTCGAACCAGGACAGGATCGTGTCCCAGATCCGTCGGAAGATGTTGCCTCGGGGCACGTCGGCGACCGGATGCAACGGGGCCTCGACGACGACTTTTCCGTCCACGAGCACGCGCAGCACGCCAACCCGGTCGGATTTCGAGAGCGGCGCGAACACGCGCGGCGCGAGCTCGATCTTGAACTCGACGCGATCGGCCTGGCCTCGCGGCAGCGTGACCAGCAGGTCATCCGCGAGGCCAACCGCCGCCCGACCGCCGCGCGCCTTGTAAATCCTGTACACCGCAAGCTCGGTGCGTGCCTTCTTGAGCGTGCGCGTCTCGAAGAAATTGAAGCCGTAGTTCAGGAGCGCGAGGCTCGCGTCCTCGCGTGCCTTCATGCTCTTCGTGCCTGTCACGACCGTGATGAGGCGCATGCCGTCGCGTTTCGCGGAGGTCACTAGGCAGTAACCGGCCGCTTCCGTCATGCCGGTCTTCACGCCGTCGACGCTCGGATCGCGCCGCAGCAGGCCGTTGCGGTTGGGCTGCTTGATGTTGTTCCAGGTGAAGTCGGGCTGCGAATACCAGCGGTAGTACTCTGGGAACTCGGCGATGATCGCGCGCGTCAGGCGCGCGATATCGGCGGCCGACATCTGGTGATTCGAGCCCGGCAGGCCGGTCGAGTTCTGGAAATGGCTCTGGCGCATCCCGAGCCGCTCGGAGTACTGGTTCATTAGCGCCGCGAAGGTGTCTTCCGTGCCGGCAATGGCTTCGGCGAGCGCAATCGTCGCGTCATTGCCGCTCTGCACGATCATGCCCTGGATCAGCACTTCGACCGGAACCCGCGTGTTCAGGTCGAGAAACGTGCGCGAGCCTTCCGAGCGCCAGGCGTGCTCACTGATCGGAACTTCGGTGTCGAGCTTGAGCTTCCCGTCCTTCAGCGCGTGAAAAACGGCATAGGCGGTCATCAGCTTCGTGATGCTCGCGGGCTCGACCCGGTCGTTCGCCCGCTCCCCGGCGAGCATCTGGCCGCTCTGTTGGTCCATGAGGACCCAGGAGGTCGCTTCGAGCGAGGGTGGCGGCGGCACGGGCGTGGTTGCGGCGCCGGCGATGGTTGCGAACAGGAACAGGAATGACGCGGGCAGGATTCTCAATGGCGACCTCATCGTGTGAAAATAACGGACACAATTATTACAGTGCGAGGCGCGGGGTATCGGCCCCGGCCAGGCGCAGGCGCTCGATCAGGGCGTCGAACTCGGCAAGGCTTGTTGCGGGTCCAGCCCGCACACGAAATATCTTGCGGCCGTCGACGACTGTTTCGGAGACGCTGACGCCGCGAACTCCCGCCGCGCGCCGGCGGCCGGCCAGCGCCTCGGCATTCTCCCGGTCGCTGAATGCTCCCGCCTGCGCGAAGTATTCCATCGGCTGCGCCGTCGCCAGTGCAGAATCTTCGCGGGCGAGGCTTCGGACCTCGACCCTGGCCGTGCCGGCGCGGATCATGTCGAGACGCTCGGCGGCAGCCCGCGAGAGGTCGATGATGCGATTCTTGCTGAAGGGACCGCGGTCGTTGAGGCGTACGACGACGTTGCGCCCGTTGTCCAGGTTGGTCACGCGCACCCAGGCCGGCAGCGGCAAGGTCGGATGCGCGCCGGTCATTGAATTCATGTCATAGGTTTCCCCGGTCGCCGTGCGGCCGCCGTGGAAATCCGGGCCGTACCAGGACGCAATGCCCTGCTCGACGTACCCGACCGCGCTCGGCAGCACGACGTAACGCCGCCCCCCGACTTCGTAGAAGGGCGGGTTTCCGCTCCGGGCGCGCGGCTCGTCGCGGGGGACGGCGTCGCCTCCCGGTACCGGGGCCGGCAACGGCGCCGGCCGTCCGCGCTGGCTTGCGCAGCCCGCGACCGCGAGCAGCGAGAGTACGAGCGCTACCGAGGCGACACGTATCATGGCGGCGGCAGGAGCGTCTCGATGTGCCGGCCGAGGTCGTTCACGACGAGCGCGTAGAGCACGCTGCGGTTATAGCGCGTGATCACGCCGAAATTATGAAAGCCGGCGCGCAACTCCGGCCCGGTGCTGCCGTCCACGCGGATAAGCAAGGCGGGCGCCTTGTCCGAAAGCGACGTATCGAAGCTGAGCCCGCGGTCACGGAGCGCCTTGACCGTTGAGTTTGGCGTGAGCGTGCCCGCCACGAGCCCATCGGATCGCGGAAACCAGAGGCTCGCCGGCGCGACAACCGGTTCGCCGGCGCGCCAACCGTGCTTTGCGAGGTAGTTCGCGACGCTCGAGATCACGTCGCGCCAGCTTCCCCAGAGGTCCTTGATGCCATCGCCGTCGCCATCCACCGCGTAGGCCCGATAGCTACGCGGCATGAACTGCGCTGCGCCCATGGCGCCCGCATACGAACCCTGCACGGTGGCGACGTCGATCTTTTCGTCGCGCGCGAGCAGCAGGAACTGTTCGAGCTCGGCGCGGAAGTAGGTGCTGCGGGGCGGGTAGTCGAAGGCAAGCGTTACAAGCGCGTCGACGACCCGGAACCGTCCGGTGATGCGGCCGTAGAACGTTTCCGCGCCGAGGATGCCGACGATCGCGTGCGCCGAAACACCGGTCGACTTTTCGGCGGCCGCGATCTCGTCGCGGTGCTCGGTCCAGAAAGCGACGCCGGCGTCGATGCGCTCCTTTGTCAGGAAATGATCCCGATACTGGTGCCAGGCCATCACGGACTCGGCGGGCTTGCTCATCAGCTCGATGATGCGCGGCTGGCTCGTCGCGTCGGCGACGATGCCGTCGAGCCACGCAGCGTCGAACCCGTGTTTCTGCCTCATCTCCTTGGTGAACGCGCGCACGTCCTCGCGCGTCGCGTCGAGTGCCGAAGCCGGCAGCGCCGCCGCCGCGAGTGCGAGTGCAAGGCAATACGCCCGCAGCGTGCTTGTCGCGTACTTCATCTTCAACCCACAAGCTTTCTGCTGGAATGCAGCGACATCAGGATACCGAAGCCCGCCATCAGGGTCACGAACGACGTTCCGCCGTAGCTCACGAGGGGCAGCGGCACGCCGACGACCGGCAGGAGCCCCATGACCATGCCGGCATTGACGCAGGCATAGATGAAGAACGTGAGTGCGATACTGCCCGCGAGCAGCCGCGCGAATGCGTCGCGGCACTGCATCGCCATGTACAGGCTGCGCCCGACGACGAACAGGTAGCCGACCAGGAGCGCCACCAGGCCGAGCAGGCCGAGTTCCTCGCCGATCACGGCGAATATGAAGTCGGTCGAGCGCTCCGGCAGGAATTCGAGCTGAGCCTGGCTGCCGTTCATCCAGCCCTTGCCGAACACGCCGCCCGATCCGATGGCGATCTGCGACTGGATGATGTGATAGCCGGCGCCGAGTGCGTCGCTCTGCGGGTCGAGAAGCGTCAGTATTCGCTGGCGCTGGTAGTCGTGCATCAAGTGCCACACGAGCGGCACCGCGGCACCCGCAACGGCGACGCCGCCCAGCAGGTAAGCCGGCGACAGGCCACCCAGCCCGAGCACGATCAGCCCGGCCGCGGCGACGAGGAGCGCGGTTCCCAGGTCCGGCTGTTCCGCGATCAGCGCGACAGGGAGCAGCACGATGAGCAGCACGAGCGCGACGTCGCGCAATGCAGGCGGTAGCGGCCGCTGGTGCAGGTACCAGGCGCACATCATCGGCACGGCGAGCTTCATGATCTCGGAGGGCTGGAAGCGCACGACGCCGAGGTCGAGCCAGCGTTGCGCGCCCTTCCCGATGTCGCCGGCAAAGGCGACGACCACGAGGAGCAGGAGCCCGAGCACATAGGCGGCCGGGGACAACATGCGCAGGAAGTGATCGGGAACCTGCGAGAGCACGATCAGCAAGGCGAAGCCGATGGCGATGCGCAGGAGCTGGTTGAACCACAGCGCCGTGTTGTCGCCCGCCGCGCTCCAGAGCACGAAGAGGCCGAAGAGGCTTACGGCGATGAGCCCGGACAGCAGCATGCCGTCCAGGCGGAGCGCCCCGAGCACGCGCGCCATGCCGGTGACCGTCCGCCGCGTACGCGACCCGCCGAGTTCCCCGTACATCATTGCGGCGGCGCCTTGGTCAGATAGGCGTCGAAGACTGCGCGCGCGATCGGCGCCGCGACCGCGCTGCCTGCGCCGCCGTTCTCGACCAGCACGGCGATCGCAAGTTTCGGCGCGTCCGCCGGCGCGAAGGCGATGAAGAGCGCATGGTCGCGCAGTCGTTCGGCTACCGTCTTCGCGTCATAGCGTTCGGTCTGGCCGACCGAGAAGACCTGTGCCGTCCCGGTCTTGCCGGCGATCGAGTAGGCCGCGCCCCGTGCGGCGCGCGCCGCCGTGCCGCGCGGCCCGCTCGTTACCGCGACCATGGCGTTGACGATCGTTTCCCAGTTCTCCTTGTGATTGAGCTCGACCGGCGGCAGCGGATCCGGCGGGCGTTTCTCGACCTGACCGGTCGCGGGATCGACGAGCGCGTTCACGAGGTGCGGGCGGAAGTGCTGACCGCGCGTGGCGAGAAGTGCAGTCGCCTTCGCGAGCTGCAGGATGGTCGCCGTCCAGTAGCCCTGCCCGATGCCGATGATCACCGTCTCGCCCGGGAACCAGACCTGATTCTCACGACCGGAAAACGCCGTCTTCTTCCAGGCAGGCGATGGCATGATGCCGCCGCGCTCGCCGGCAATGTCGATCCCGGTCGGCTGGCCGAATCCCATGTGCGCCATCGCGTCATGGATGCGCTGGATGCCGAGCGTGTTCGCGAGCCGGTAAAAATAGACGTCACAGGACTGCATCACGGCGCCTTCCATGTCGACCGTACCATGGCCTTCGCGCTTCCAGTCGCGGAACCGGTGCCGGGAACCGGGCAGTGAATAGTGTCCCCGGCAGTGGACCGTGTCAGAGGGTTGCACGACCTCATACTCGAGGCCGGCGAGCGCCATCAGCGGCTTGACCGTTGATCCGGGAGGGTAGGTTCCGCGTATCACGCGGTTGAAGAGCGGCTGGTCCGGATTGTCGGTGAGCGCCAGGTAGTCGCTGCGCGAAATGCCGCGCGCGAAACCGTTCGGGTCGAACGAGGGCAGGCTCGCAAAGACCAGGACATCACCGTTCGAGGGATCGATCGCGACGACCGCGCCGCGGCGGCCGGCCATCGCCTCCTCGGCGACGCGCTGCAGCTCGATGTCGATCGTGAGCCGCAACTCGCGTCCCGCCTGCGGCTCGCGGCTCCGCAGTTGCAGGTCGGCCTCGCCGAGCTTCTTTACGGCGCGGCCTTCGGCATTCACGAGCACTTCGCGGTATCCACCGACGCCCAGGAGCTCGTCCTCGTAGGCGCTCTCGACGCCCGTCTTGCCGATCACGCCGGTCCCGAAATAGCGTTCGCGATCGACACGCGAGAGATCGCTTTCGCTGATCGTGCTGACGTATCCGAGCGCATGCGCGCCGATCGGGCCGTACGGATAGTGACGCGCCATGCGGGTTTCGAGCAGGACGCCCGGCAGCTCGTGCCGGTGCACGGCATAGCGTGCAATTTCCTCGTCGTCGAGCTGGAGCAGGAACGGAACAGCCTCGAAGGAGCGGCGCGACAGCACGAGCTGGCGAACGCGCGCGACGTCGGCCGGGTCGAGCAGACCGAATCTCGTCAGCCGGCTGAGCGTTCCCTCGAGGTCGCCGGCCTGTTCCCGCAGGAGCTCGAGCTGATAGGCGGGCGTGTTCTCGGCGATGACGCGGCCGCCGCGATCGTAGATGACACCGCGGTTGGGCGGCAACGGTTCGATGCGCGCGCGATTGCCTAGGGAGAGTTCGGCGTAGTGTGCATGCTGGACGACCTGGAGCCAGTACGCGCGGCCCGACAGGAGAAGTGCAAGAACCGCGACGATGCCCGCCGCGAGCAGCGAGCGCTGGAGGAACATTCGCTGCTCGAGGGCGTCGTCCTTGATGCGCACGCGCCGCATGGCTTTCCTAGCGCCGCGCCGCGAGGCGGGCGAAGAGGACCGTGACGAGCGGCCAGCACGCGGCTCCGACGGGTACGGCGATCCAGCGGCGCCAGTCAATGACCGGATGGCCGGCCACCCCATCGATCCAGAAGATCAGGAACTCATTCAGCCACAGGAGCGCGAGTATCACTGCCGACTGTTGCAGCGGCGGGAAGGCGCGGATCTGGAGCCGGAGTTTCGAGGCAACGTAAGCAATGACCGTGAGCGTCAGGGCGTGCTGGCCGAGCAGCACGCCGCGGAAGCCGTCGAGCGCGAGGCCCGCGCACCAGCCGTAGGAGAGTCCCAGCAAGCGTGGCGCGAGCAGGCTGAACCACAGGACCGTCAGCGCGACAAAATCCGGGCGCATCAGCTCGAGCCACTCCGGCAGCGGGGCTACCGTCGCCGCGAGCGATGCGAGGGTGATCGCGATGACCCGCAACCAGCCGACGTGTGTGCGGCTTACACGCATCATGGATTCGGGCCTGGTGGGGGCGGTGCGGATTCCGTCTGCGGCGGCGCTGTGGCGGGCTGTGGCGGCGCATGCGCAGGCGCCGTGACCGTGGCCGCCGGCGTCGAGGGCTCCGGTTCCGGCTCCGGTTCGACCATGACGCTGTCGAACCAGACCATCAGGATCTCGGGAGCGCGGTCGAGCGCTGCGAGCGGCGCGGCCTCGACCGCGAGCAGGGGCTGGGCCGTATCGCGCACGACGGCGGTGACCTTGCCGACCGGATAGCCCGGTGGATAGACGCCGCCGAGACCGGAACTCACGAGCAGGTCGCCGACGATGACGTCGGCGTTCTGCGGCAGGTACGGAAGCGACAGCAGGCCGGAGCGGCCGGTGCCGAGCGCAATGCTGCGGGCACCCGTGCGATTGACCTGCACCGGAATTGCGTGCTCGGGGTCAGAGATCAGGATGACTTCGGAGGAGATCGGCCCGGCGCGCGTGACCTGGCCGAAGATTCCGTTCGCATCGAGCGCGGCCTGGCCGCGGAAGATGCCGTTGCGAGTGCCTTTGTTGATGAGCACGCGCTGGCGGAAGGGATCGAGATCGACACGCACTATCTCCGCCACGATCGAGCGCTGGACGACGCGCGACGAGCTCTCGCGCACGGCGCGCAACCGCTGGTTCTCCTGCTCGAGCGACTCGAAGCGCATGAGCTTCAGGCGCAGCACCAGGTTATCGGCCGCAAGCCTGACGTTCTGTGCCTCGATGCGCGTGCGGGTGGCAAAAGACTCGCGCATGGCCGTCCACGCCTGGACCGGCGTCTGTACCGCCCACTGGAAGGGATAGGCCGCCGTCGCGACCCAGTCGCGAATGGCGGCGAGATGGTGATCTCGATGATCCGCGACCATGAGTCCCGCGGCCATCAGGGCCAGCACGATGAGCCGCAGTCCGAGGGCGGGACCGCCGAGGAGGAGGGGCCGAGGATCCGGCTCGTGGAGCGCCAATGCGGCCTCTAACCGAGGCCGAACAGCCCCGGATGCTCCTCGGACAACTCGAGAATTCGGCCGCCGCCACGCGCCACGCACGTGAGAGGGTCGTCCGCGATGATCACCGGCAATCCGGTTTCTTCCATCAGGAGCTTGTCGATATCCTTCAGGAGTGCGCCGCCGCCCGTCAGCACAATGCCGCGTTCCGCGACGTCGGCGCCGAGCTCAGGCGGCGTCTGCTCAAGCGCTTTCTTGACTGCCTGGACAATGCCCTGGAGTGGTTCCTGCATCGCTTCGAGGATTTCATTGGAATTCAACGTGAAGCTGCGCGGTACGCCTTCGGAGAGATTTCGCCCCTTCACCGAGAGCTCGCGCACCTGCTGGCCCGGATAGGCGGAGCCGATTTCGATCTTGATCCGTTCCGCGGTCGCCTCTCCGATCAGGATGCCGTAGTTGCGTCGCACGTAGTTCGTAATTGCCTCGTCCATGCGATCGCCGCCGATGCGGACCGACTCGGCGTACACGATGCCGTTCAGCGAGATCACCGCGACTTCGGACGTGCCGCCGCCGACGTCGAGCACCATCGAGCCGCGCGCCTCGTTGACCGGCAGGCCCGCGCCGACGGCCGCGGCCATCGGTTCGGGGATCACGTCCACGCGGCGGGCGCCGGCGCCTTCGGCCGACTCCTGGATCGCGCGGCGCTCCACCTGCGTCGATCCGAACGGCACGCAGACCAGCACGCGCGGCGACGGACGGAGCCACCGGTTGCCGTGGACCTTGCTGATGAAGTACTGGAGCATGCGCTCGGTGTAAGTAAAGTCGGCGATGACGCCGTCCTTCATCGGGCGCACGGCGGTGATGTGGCCCGGGGTGCGCCCCAACATGCTCTTGGCCTCGGCACCGACCGCGATGATGGTCTTGGTGCCGCGGCCCGGCTCGTCCTGCACCGCGACGACTGAGGGCTCGTTCAGCACGATCCCCTGGCCGCGCACGTAGATGAGCGTATTGGCCGTGCCGAGGTCGATCGAAATGTCGCTGGAAAAATAACCCCGGAGGCTCTTGAACATGATTGCCTGGATACCGGAATGGCGTCGGAATGAGGGCCGGGAGTGTAGCCGTGGGCGCGACTTTCCACAAGGCGACATGTATGATTTCCGTCAAGTTTTTCCCACTTTTCCCGCAATGGTGCGCACGTGACGCTGACCCGCCGCGACGTCGAAAACATCGCGCATCTCGCCCGCCTCGAGATCACCGAGGCGGAACTGCCTGTCTACGTCGGCAGTCTCTCTGCGATCCTCGAATTCGTGGAGCAGCTCTCGAATGCCGCGACCGAGGGCGTGGTCCCGATGGCCCATCCCCTCGAGGGCCAGGTCCAGCCGCTGCGTCAGGACCGCGTCACGGAATCGGATCGACGCGAGGCCTACCAGGTGAACGCCGCCGCCGTCGAGGCAGGGCTCTACCTCGTGCCCAAGGTCATCGAATGAACGCGCATCGGGCGACGGCCGCCGAACTTGGCCGGGGCTTGCGCGCGCGCGAGTACTCGAGCGTCGAGATCACGCGGCACTTCGTTGAGCGCATCGGCCGGGCGAACGCGTCGTTGAACGCCTTCCTGACCGTGACCGGCGAACGCGCGCTCGCGGACGCGCGGCGCGCGGACGAACGCATCGCGCGCGGCGAGGGCGGGCCGCTCACTGGCGTGCCGCTCGCGCACAAGGACATCTTCTGCACCGAGGGCGTCCTCACGACCTGCGGCTCGCGCATGCTTTCGAACTTCGTCGCGCCCTACGATGCCACGGTCGTGGAGCGCCTGGCTGCCGCAGGCATGGTCCTGCTCGGCAAGACGAACATGGACGAGTTCGCGATGGGCTCGTCGAATGAGACGAGCTACTACGGCCCGGTGAAGAATCCCTGGGACACGTCGAAGGTGCCGGGTGGATCTTCGGGTGGCTCCGCGGCGGCGGTCGCGGCGAGACTCGCGCCGGTCGCGACCGGCACGGACACCGGCGGATCGATCCGTCAGCCCGGTGCGCTGACGGGCCTGACCGGATTCAAGCCGACCTACGGGCGGGTTTCGCGCTACGGCATGATCGCGTTCGCCTCGAGCCTCGACCAGGCGGGCGTGCTCGCGCAGTCGGCCGAGGACGCGGCGCTCGTGCTCGGCGCGATGGCGGGCCATGATCCGCGCGATTCAACGAGCGTGAATGCGCCGGTGCCGGATTATGCAGCCGGGCTCGAAAAGCCGGTAAAAGGCCTGAAAATCGGCATCATCCGCGAGTTCTTCGGCGAGGGCCTCGAAGCCAGGACGGGCGACGCCGTGCGCGCCGCTATCGAGGCGTTTCGCGTACAGGGAGCCTCGGTCGTCGAGGTGAGCCTGCCGAACCTGCCGCTCTCGGTGCCGACGTATTACGTCGTCGCCCCCGCGGAGTGCTCCTCAAATCTCTCGCGCTACGACGGCGTGCGCTTCGGTCACCGCTGCGCGGAACCACGCGACCTGATGGATCTCTACAAGCGCACGCGCGGCGAGGGATTCGGCGCCGAGGTCAAGCGTCGCATCATGACGGGCACCTACGTGCTCTCGGCCGGCTACTACGATGCCTACTACCTGAAGGCGCAGAAGGTGCGAAGCCTGATCAACGCAGACTTCAAGCGCGCGTTCGGCGAAGTGGACGTGCTGATGGGACCGACGACGCCGACGCCCGCATTCGCGATCGGCGCGAAGACAGACGACCCAATTCTGATGTACCTGAACGACATCTACACGATCGGCGCCAACCTCGCGGGCCTGCCGGCGGTGTCGGCGCCCTGCGGAGTGGTGGACGGCCTGCCGGTCGGATTGCAGATCATCGGGCCGCATTTCGCGGAAGAGCGCCTGCTCGCGACGGCGCATGCGTGGCAGCGCGAGACCGACTGGCACCGCAGGCTGCCGCCCGGCTACGCGTGAATCCATGAACATCGAGTGGGAAACCGTCATCGGCCTCGAGATCCACGCGCAGCTCGCGACGCGCTCGAAGATTTTTTCCGGATCGTCGACATCCTACGGTGCGGTACCGAATGCGCAGGCGAATCTCGTGGACCTCGGCTATCCGGGCGTGCTGCCGGTCCTGAACCGCGAGGCGGTGCGCATGGCCGTGAAATTCGGGCTCGCAATCGGCGCGAACGTCGCCCGGCGCTCGATCTTCGCGCGCAAGAACTACTTCTACCCCGACCTGCCGAAGGGCTACCAGATCAGCCAGTACGAGCAGCCGATCGTCGAGGACGGCACGGTTGAGATCCTGCTCGAAGACGGGGCGCGCAAGGTGGTCGGCGTCACCCGCGCCCACCTCGAGGAGGACGCGGGCAAGTCGCTGCACGAGGGGTTCGGCCGTTCGAGCGGCATCGACCTCAATCGCGCCGGCACGCCGCTGCTCGAGATCGTCTCGGAGCCCGACATGCGATCGGCCCGCGAGGCGATCGCGTACATGAAGAAGGTCCACACGCTCGTCCGCTACCTCGAGATCTGCGACGGCAACATGCAGGAGGGCTCGTTCCGCTGCGACGCGAACGTCTCGGAGCGACACAAGGGCAGGACCGAATTCGGCACGCGCTGCGAAATCAAGAACCTCAATTCCTTCCGCTTCGTCGAGCGCGCAATCAACTACGAGGTCGCGCGCCAGATCGAGGTGATCGAGGGCGGTGGCAGCATCGTGCAGGAAACGCGTCTTTATGACTCCAGTCGCGACCAGACGCGCTCGATGCGGTCGAAGGAGGAGGCGAACGACTATCGCTACTTCCCCGATCCGGACCTGCTTCCGCTGGTGCTCGACGACGCCTTCGTCGAGGACGTGCGCGGGCAACTGCCCGAGCTGCCGGACGCCAAGGCAGCGCGTTTCGCGCGCGATCACGGCCTGTCCGAATACGACGCCGGCGTGCTGACCGCGAGCCGCGAGCTCGCCGGCTACTACGAGCGCGTCGTGAAGGCCGCCGGCGAGCCGAAGCTTGCGGCGAACTGGGTCATGGGCGAGCTCTCGGGATTCCTCAATCGCGACGGTCTCGAAATCGTCGCCGCGCCTGTCGGCGCGGACGCGCTCGCGGGACTCCTGCGACGAATCGTCGACGGCACGATCTCCGGCAAGCTCGCCAAGGACATATTCGAGGCGATGTGGTCCGAGCACAAGGAAGCGGACGCGATCATCGAAGCGCGCGGCCTGCGCCAGATCACGGACACCGGCGCGATCGAACAGGAAATCGCGAAGGTCATGGCGGCGAATCCCGGCCAGCTCGCCGACTACCGTTCGGGCAAGGACAAGCTGTTCGGCTTCTTCGTCGGCCAGGTCATGAAGGCGACCGGCGGCAAGGCAAACCCGGCTCAGGTGAACGAACTTCTGAAGCGCATGCTCGCAGGTCCATGACCGCTACGGGCGACCTGCTGCACCGATTCTTCTTCGAGCACTTGCCGGTCCGCGGCCACCTGGTGCGGCTCGACGCGAGCTGGCGTGCGGCGATCGAGCACCACGAATACCCGCAACGGGTCGGCGACGCGCTCGGCGAGGCAATGGCCGCCTCTGTGCTGATGGCGGGTGCGCTGAAATTCGAGGGGCGGCTGTCCCTGCAGTTCGAGGGCCCGGGGCCCGTTCGGCTGATGCTCGCGCAATGCACCCACCGTCACGCGATTCGCGCGGTCGCGCGCTACGACGAGGTGACGGCGGGCCAGTCCGGCGGGGTAGGCTTGTTTGGCGGCGGCAAACTCGCGGTCACGATCGAGCAAGCGGAGGGCGGAGACAAATATCAGGGAGTAGTGCCGCTCGTGGCGGCGCGGCTTTCAGATTGCCTCGAGCTGTACTTCGAGCGCTCGGAGCAGCTGCCCTCGCGGATGATGCTCGCGGCGACGCCGGATCGCGCGGCGGGCCTCCTGTTGCAGCGTGTCGCACTCGGCGCGTCGGGCTCCGAGGCAGAACCCGCCGAGGCCGACGACGCGTGGCATCGGCTCGGTCTGCTGGCGGGCACCGTGTCCGCGCGCGAGCTGCTCGACACGCCCTGCCGTGAACTGCTCGGGCGCCTGTTTCCTGAGGACGACATCCGCCTGTTCGAGGGCACGCCGGTGTTCTTCCAGTGCAGTTGCTCGCGCGAGCGGGTCGCAGGCATCCTGCAGGCGCTCGGCGGCGAAGAGGTGCGGGAGCTGCTCCACGAGCGCGGAGACGTCGAAGTGCGCTGCGAGTTCTGCAATCGCGCCTGGCGTTTCGATGCGGTCGACGTCGCGGGGCTTTTTTCTGCGGGTAGGACGCAGCAGGCGCCGCCGGGAATTCACTAGCCCTTGTATACTCGAGCGAATGTCAGTCCGGCCGCCGGTGCAGGTCTCCTTCGAGTTTTTCCCGCCGAATGACGAGTCCATGGAGCGCACGCTCTGGGCTTCGATTGAGCGGCTCGAACCGCTCGCCCCGCGTTTCGTGTCCGTCACCTACGGTGCCGACGGCTCGACACGCGATCGTACCCACCGTGTCGTTTCGAGGGTGCTGCGCGAGACCCGCCTGACCGGCGCGCCGCACCTGACCTGCATCGGCGCGGGTCGTGGCGAGATTCAGGATATCGCGCGCCGCTACTGGGATGAGGGGATCCGCCACATCGTCGCACTCCGCGGCGATCCACCGGCGGGCAGCGGCCCGTACCTGCCGCGCAAAGACGGATTCGCGTATGCATCGGACCTGGTCGCGGGCTTGAAAGGCGTCGCGGATTTCGAGATTTCCGTGGCCGCCTATCCCGAGACCCATCCCGAAGCAATGAACCCGGAGGAGGACCTCGACAACCTCAGGCGCAAGCTCGATGCGGGTGCTGCGCGCGCGATCACGCAGTTCTTCTTCGACGCGGATTGTTACCTGCGCTTCCGTGATGCCTGCGTGCGCCGCGGCATCGATACCGCAATCGTGCCGGGCATCCTGCCGATCACGCGCCTGCCACAGCTATTGAAGTTTGCCGCGCGCTGCGGGGCTTCCGTACCGGATTGGCTCGTGGAGCGCTTCGAAGGGCTCGACGACGACCCGGAGACACGGAAGATGATTGCAGCCTCCTTAGCCATCGAGCAGGTCGCGCGCCTCCGACGCGAGGGTGTCGGGGAATTCCACTTCTATACCCTGAACCGGGCCGAGCTGACCTACGCGATCTGCCATGCGCTCGGATTGCGGGCCGCCGCATGAGCGAACCGCGGAAGGCGCGCATCGAATCGCTTCGGGCCGCGCTCGCGGAACGCATCCTCGTGCTCGACGGCGCAATGGGCACGATGATCCAGCGCGCCCGGCTCGGCGCCGCGGACTACCACGGCGACCGGTTTGCCGGCTGGCCGCGCGACCTCAAGGGCGCGAACGACCTGCTGTCGTTGACGCGCCCGGACCTGATCGCGGCGATCCACCGCGAGTATTTCGCCGCCGGCGCCGACATTATCGAGACCAATACCTTCAATGCGAGCGCGCCGTCGCTTGCCGACTACGGCCTCGAGGAGTACGTGGCCGAGATCAATCTCGAGTCGGCGCGCATTGCGCGTCGTGCCGCGGACGAGGCCACAGCGTCATACGGACGGCCGCGATTCGTGGCCGGCGCGCTCGGGCCAACAAGCCGAACGGCCTCGCTGTCGCCCGACGTCAATGACCCGGGCTACCGCAACACCAGTTTCGACGCGCTGCGCGCGACTTACGGCACGGCCGCCCGCGCACTCATCGAGGGTGGCTCGGACCTGCTGATCGTCGAGACGATTTTCGACACGCTGAACGCCAAGGCGGCGCTCTATGCGATCAGCGAGATCTTCGAGGAGACGGGCGTCGAGCTGCCGGTCATCATTTCCGGAACCATTACCGATGCGTCGGGCCGCACGCTGTCGGGACAAACCGTCGAGGCATTCTGGAACTCTGTACGCCATGTCCGGCCG
>CAYPQX010000074.1:0-24990 GCA_964412975.1 uncultured Steroidobacteraceae bacterium | reverse complement strand
CGCCTTGGTCAGGGTGGACAGTACGACTTCCTGGGCCGCCTCGACGTCGCCATTCAGGCGCGGCAGCGCAAACCGGTACACGCGCGCGAAGTACGCGTTGAAAAACGCCTCGAATGCCCGCTCGTCGCCCGCAAGCAAGCGCCGGATAAGCTGTTTGTCGTCTGCCAAAGCCTGGTCCACGCGGCTGGACGCCGTCCGAAGGTTGGACGCGCGCGCCATGGGGAATCAATCGCGCCCTGTCCTGAGCGGCGGATTCTAGCAGCCAGCGCCCCAGGACCCGCAGCAGGAACCCGGCGATCGCAAGTGCTGCGAGTCCGACCAGGCGTATGAACCAGCTGCCACCGGCGTGAATGGCGTCGACGGCCCAGCACGTATTCGCGCCGACCCAGGCATGCCGTCGCGAGGTCCGACCGGTAGATGGCGCCAGTGAGGATTTGTCAGTCATCACGTTCAGAAGCTGCCCTTGGTCTGGATCAGCAACTGCATGTTGTTGATCGAACTTGTGCCGTCGAGGGGAAAGGCCAGGTCCACGTGCAGCACGTTGCCGAGTGCGCTGCGCGTGCTGCCGAATCGCAGGCCGACGCCGATGTCCTTGAGCAAGCCGAGGTTCTCGGTCGGACCAAAAGCCGACTCACCCCAGGCCTGGCCCGCGTCGAAGAATACGGCTCCGCCGATGTCGGCAAGCTTCCACAGCGACCGGCCCGTATAAATGCGCTGTTCGAGCGTCACGAGCGCGCGGCCGCTGCCCGTCTGGTAACGCAGCGGGTAACCGCGCAATCCAGTGTCGCCGCCAAGCGATACTTCATGGTCGGCATCCAGCTCGTGACCGAGTTCGGCGTTCAGTGCCGCAAAGAACATGCCCCTGGTTCCCGTTTCGCGATAGAAACTCATGTTCCCGGTAAACAGGCTGTCGACCACGGTCCGGCCCTCGATTCGCCCCCCGACGACGGCATGAAGGAAAAGCGAGCGCTTTTCCCCGAGCCGGAAACCGCGGCCAGCCTCGGCACGCAGGAGCGTCGCGCTCCGATCGGAACCCAGTGCGGGAGCGGTCAGGCCAAGTTCGAACGCATAACGAAGGCCGAAATGAAGGTCTTCAGTCCGCGAAATCTGGTCGCGATTTCGCGTGGTCTCGAAATCATCCTGGATGGCTTCGAGCCGCAGGAACGGGTAGGCGAGATTCCGGTCGTCAGGCAGCGCGATTGGAGCGGTTTCGTCCGGTGCGAATTCGAATGCCGCCCGTTCGTGCCGCAGACCCGCCATGATGCGACGCGTCCACCCGTCACGGAGTCCCCGCGACCACCCAAACTGGACTTCCGCCGTTTCGATGCTCTGTCCGTACCCTGCCACCTGTTCGCCGAGGCGATAGACGGGTTGAATCGTGTCGTCCTGTGCAAGCTGCAGGCCGGCACTCCATCGTGTATCGAGCGAGAAGAATGGCCGCTCGATCACCAGGGACCTGCCGGAACCGTCATCGTTGTTGCGCAGCACGACTTCGTCGCGCCAACGACTGCCAAACACCGAGGGATCGCGCCAGGTCAGTCCGTAGGAACTGCGGTCGACATCCTTGGAAAGGTCGAATGCCAGGTGTTTGCCGCGTCCGAAAAGATTGAGTTCCTCGAGTTCGATACTGGTCGTGTTCTCGCCACCACTGCGGCCGAACGAAATGCCGGGATTGGTCGTCCACACCTCGTGCGTCGTGACCTCGAGGTCCACCAGGTTGTCGTGATAGCCGACGATGCGGATTTCCGGCTCACGGATATAGCGGAGCTGGCGCAGGTTGCGGGCGGTCTCATCGAGGCTTCCGCATGTAAACGGATCTCCCTCCTGGAACAGCAACTGGGACTCGATGACGGAATCGCGCGTATCGACGTGCAGGCGATCGGCCATCCTGTACAGGGCAGAACCCTCTCCCGAAGCCTCGGGCTCGAAGATCGGCCGATCGTTCACGGTGACGCTGCCAATGCGCAGCTCCTCACCTTGCAGCTCGCCTCCTTTCGCGCATGTCGGCAAGGGCATCGATTCGGCGACATCATCGGCGCAGGCTGCTGGCACGAATCCGGCCGTCAGCAGTAACCAAACGGTGCAGGATCGCACTCCGCGCACTAGGGGCTCCTGGCAAGCCTCGGGGACATCAGCCATGCCCGTGAGAAGGCCCCAATCAGCAGGAATGCGTCGCCAAGCGCGAGCGGCAGGAAAAATCGCCTCGTCACGATGGTTTGGACGGCACTTGCCGTCACAATCAACCGGTGCCGCAGGCTGCTCTAGAACTCCCAGAGCACGCCGATAGAAGGGACGAGCGGCAGCCAGTCGCTCGATTTCGTCGTGAACGTCACGACTCCGCTGCCGTCGTCATTGGCGATCAGCTCGTAGCAGCAAGTATTGCCGATGTTGATCGCATTGGTCAGCTCGGCCGTGAAGGCGATGCTGCCGATGGCAAGCGGCCTGCGGTACTCCGCGCGCAGGTCGAGCGTTGCGCGCGTCGGGAGTCGCTCGCCATTGCGCAGGCCAAGCTCGGAATCCTCGAGCCGTGTCGTCGGCCAACCGCGATGTGCCGTGGCCACGGCGCCGAATCGCCAACTGCCGCGCGTCCAGTCCATTCCGACGGTCCCCGCCCAGGTCTGGTCCCAGCTGCGCGGCACCTGGCGCCCGTCGACGCTGTCCCGGGCCTCGGACCAGGTGAGCCCGAGCCACCAGGTCATGTCTTGTCCTTCCGCGATCAGAGAGAGTTCCGCGCCGGTAATATCGGCAGCCCGTGGGGCAACCCGCACGCGATCCGGGGCGATCTCCGGAATGACCGACATCGGATCAAGCAGGTTCTCAAAATGCGGACGCGGGTCCGATTGCAGCTTTCGAAATCCCTCCAGCCGCAGTGCGAACCCCTTCTGCAGTCGGTGATCGACACCAACGATCAGCTGGTCCGAGCGCTGGGCCTCCGGAAATGCCGTCAGGCCGTCCTCAACCTTCAGTTCGTGCACCTCGTCGGTCTGATGGAAGCGGCCCCAATGTGCGCGCAGGTCCGTCGCCGGCGTCAATTGCCATCGGAGACCGAGGCGCGGATCGTAGAGCCATTCCTCCGCAGTCGTGCCGGCGGTGATCGTCCGCTGTGCACGCAGGCCCAGTTCCGAAACAACGTCATCGACAATTTGCCAGCGATGTGTCGCGAATACTGCGAGCCGCTCGCGATTTGGACGAAGCTCGATTGAGCGGGTGAGGGTCAAATCGCGCGAAAACAATTCCGCGACCGCTGGCGTATAGGCCGCTTCGGCCGCGTAGCGATAGATGCCGTCTTCTTCGGTCCATTCGAATCCGGTTTCGAGCCAATGGCGCGGATGGACTTGCCATGCAGCCCTGCCACGCACTTCCTTGTAGTCCGACGAGCGCTGATCCGTCACGGAACCGACTGCGACATCGGAATTGTCACTGCTGCCGGCCCGGAAGCTGTCAATCGTGCTGTGACCGAGCCACAGCGACGACTGGATGCCGTTTTCCCAATCGCGATCAGCGCGCAGCCAGAGATAGCGGTTTCGGCTTTCAATCTGGGCCTCTTCGTCAAGGCCTTCGCGCGAAATATCCAGTTCGTCGCGTGACCAAAGAATATTGGCCGTGATTCGCACGCGATCCGGCTCGCCGTAGCCGGCGCGTGCATAAACATCGGCATACGTTGGCCGGCCGGCGTCATGCGCCAATGCGTCGATGAGTGGACCAAGCGTTCCGACCCGCGCGGCGGCCAGCCAGTCCACGTCCGCCACGTCGATGCGGCCGCCCTGGCGAGCTATCGCGTTGAAGCTCGACAAACCGAGTGCGGTCTGCGGCTCGTGGGTGGCCTCGATCGTACTGAGGTCGAACACGCCCGCCATGCGATTGCCGTATCGAACCGGGAATCCGCCCGTATAGACCTCGGCATCACCAACGAGGCCGGGATCCACCACGCCAAAGACGCTCTGGTAGCCGGGCATGTGAAATGCCTGTCGCAGCGGGAAATCGTCCAGCAAGGTCAGCAACTCGCCGGTCTCGCCGCCGCGAATGCTCGATTGCGCGGAAATGCCGTTTTGCGCGATCCCGGGGAGCCGCCCCAGCGCGCGAATGGCGTCCTCGCCGAGCACCGGCTGGGCCGCGAGCACGTCGCCATCGATGCGAACGGCGCCGAACGATCCGAAGCGGTCGAGTGAATAGCGGCTCGTCGACACGACGACCTCGCTCAATTGCGCACTGGCTGGAGCCAGGCGCAACGCCGGAGCTGTTACCGCTTCGGAGATCGACAGCTCCGCAGACTCCGCTGTTTCAAACCCTGCGGCTTCCGCTTTCAAAGTGTAGGTCCCGGCGGGAACCGGCCCGATTGAAAACTGGCCTTGCGCGTCAGACCAATCAACGGCACCGATCGGCAGCAGCACGACCCTGGCGGTCGGGACCGGTTCGCCGGTCGTCGCATCCAACACCTGGCCGTGAACCAGATGTTGCTGCGGACGCTGTGCCATCGGGACGACGGCGTAAAGGCCGGGACGCACGACCGAAAGAGCGAGTCCATGCGCCAGGAGGATTTCGCGCGCGATCAGCAGGCGATTGCTCGAGCGCGGTTCTGCGAGGACGCGCAGGGAGTCCGGCACGAGCTCGGAGCTGTAGATGAAGTCGAGCCTTGCATCGCGCAACTCGAGCAGGACGTCAACGACCGGCCGGCCGGCGAAACGCGCATCGTCCGCCACTGAAATTGCGGAGGCCAGGAAGCAAGCCAGTAAAAATGCGCCGCGAGCGCGGCGGCGGGATCCGATCATCCGCCCATTAGAAGCTCAGTCGGCTCCCATGGCTACTGAGGGCTGCACGAATGGCCGACGCGATTCGAGCCAGGCCCAGAGCGCATCCCATTGCTGCAACTCCGGGTGAACGCGGGCGGGATTCATGTCGTGCAGGCCGAGGCCGTGTTCGTTGGCGTAGACGTAGCACTGCGAATCCCTGAGCGTCGTGATGACCGGAATCTGCATCTGGTCGAGGAACTTCATCAGCGTGCGGAAGATGATCGTGTTCGGTTTCACGCGGTTCGCGATGACGGCGAGCCGGTTCTCGCGGCGCTTGATCTTGCCCGAAATCAGCAGGTGGCCGATGCAGCGCGAGCAGGCGTGGATGTCGGCGTCCGACGGCATCACGGGCACGAGTACCGCATCAGCCTCGCGCACATGCTCGTTGAAATGCGGCGGCTGCAATGCGGCCGGCGTGTCGACGATGACACGGTCGGTGCCATGCGGAACGCGCAACTGGAAGCTGCGCGTGACGCCGAGCGCCCGCGCGTAGGCGGCGATGCCGTGAATGGGAGGCGCGTGCGGCGAGCGTTTTTCGAGCCAGCGGCAGCTCGTGCCCTGCGGGTCGAAGTCCATCAGCACCGGCCGGTAGCCCCGCGCCGCGTACATGGCGGCGATGCCCGTCGCAATCGTGGACTTGCCTGAGCCACCCTTTGGGTTGAGCAGGACGATGCGAAGCATGCCACCCCCTCGCGCCGACAGTTCACAGTACGCCCCACGCGGAACGGCGGCAAACCGACCGACCGGGCCACATGATGGCGTGCAGCGCGTATAATAAATAAAAACACGTTTATTGCCAAGGACTTAGGTGGCAGGACCTCGAATCGTCATCATTGGCGCAGGATTCGGCGGCCTGGCGGTGGCCAGAGGGCTCGCCAGGATCGAGGCCGATATCACGTTGATCGACCGGCAGAACCATCACCTTTTTCAGCCGCTCCTGTACCAGGTTGCGACCGCTGGCCTGTCGCCCGCGGACATCGCCTGGCCGGTTCGCCATCTGCTTCGGCGGCAGCAAAATATCCGCGTACTGATGGGCGAGGTCACCGACGTCGATACGGCGCGCCGGGTCGTCATGCTCGCCGACGGTCCGATTGCCTATGACTGGCTCGTGCTCGCGACCGGCGCGACGCACGGTTACTTCGGCCGCGACGAATGGGCGGAACATGCCCCGGGACTCAAGAGCCTCGACGATGCGACCGCCATCCGGCGACGACTGCTGCTTGCCTTCGAGCGCGCCGAGATGGCATCGAACCCGGCGGTCGCTACACGCCTGCTCACGGTCGTGATCGTCGGCGGCGGGCCGACCGGCGTCGAGCTGGCGGGTGCCGTCGCCGAACTCGCGCGCCGGGCGCTTGCCCTTGATTTCCGCGAGATCGATCCGAGAAAGACGCGGGTTCTCCTGATCGAGGCGGGTCCGCGCCTGCTTGCGAATTTTCCCGAGGAACTTTCGCGCTATACGGCGACGGCATTGCAGCGGCTCGGCGTCGAAGTGCGACTCGCTCAGGCCGTGACCCACTGCGAGGCCGCGGGCGTGCGGATCGGCGATGAATTCATCGAAGCGGGCACGGTCGTGTGGGCGGCCGGCGTCCGGGCTTCGCCCGCGGCACGCTGGCTCGGCCTCGAGGCCGATCGCGCAGGCCGCGTGTCCGTCGGGCCCGATCTCAGAGCACCCGGCCACGACACGATCTTTGTGATCGGCGACACGGCGCTTGCCCGGAATCCGGACGGCGCCCTGTTACCCGGCATTGCGCCCGTCGCGAAACAGCAGGGCGCATATGTCGCACATGCGATTGTCGAACGGATCGCGGGCCGCGTGGCTCCCCCGGCATTCGTGTATCGCGATCGTGGATTGCTTGCAACCATCGGCCGCAAGGCCGCAGTCATCACCTACAAGCGGCTGCGCCTTTCAGGGTGGCTCGCCTGGTGGTTGTGGGGCGCTGCACACGTCTACTTCCTCGTGAACCTTCGCAATCGCGTGATCGTCGTGACGCAGTGGCTCTGGTCCTACCTCGTTTTCGAACGTGGTGCGCGACTGATTACTGGCGCCGATTCTGGCAAGACGCTCAATTGATTTGCACGTGGGACGCACCTGGCATGTGCGGGCGCCGAAGTCTGCTTTAACGTCACGTCGTAACCCGACCGTTATCGTTGATCCAGGAATGCAACAGCGTGTAGGTCACGGCCAATATGACGGGGCCGATGAAGAGACCGACGACCCCGAACGCCATCAGGCCGCCGATGACCCCGGTGATGATCAGGAGCATCGGCAGGTCCACGCCCCGGCGGATCAGGATCGGCCGCAGGATGTTGTCGAGCGACCCCACAATGATCATCCAGACAAAGAGCGCCACGGCCCAGGCCACACTTCCGGACCAATAGAGCCAGATCACGGCCGGCAAGATAACCGGCAGTGGCCCGAGCTGGGCCACGCCGAGAACGAAGGTGACGGCGGTCAGCAGTCCGGGGCGGGGTACGCCGCTGACCCACAGGCCGAGACCTGCAAGCAACGACTGAACGATTGCGGTGACGACAACGCCGAGCGCCACTCCGCGAATGGATTGCCCGGCCAGATGCACGATTTCTTCGCCGCGCTTCTGGCCGAAGCGTCGAAAGAACCTGAGCACGCCTTCCGCGGCGGTTTCACCATTCGAGTAAAGAATTGCAGCGATGATCACCGTGAGAATGAAATGCAGGACGACGATTCCGAATCCTCCGGTGATCGACAGCAACCAGGTCGCAACCGCACGGACATGCGGCCGTACGGTTTCAATCAGCGCCTCAGGGCCGCCCGCGGCCATTTCCTGCCATTTTTCGGCAATTCGTGCGCCGACCCAGGGCATTTTGGCCAGCCACGCGGGTGGCGGGCCAAGTCCTGTCGCGAGGTACGTCTTGGCCAGATCGGCTCCCTGGACCGCCGCGTCGACTAATACGCCAATGGCGAACCAGAACGGCACGATGAAAATCGCAAGCGCCACGATCGTCATGATGGCCGTAGCCACAATCCTGTATCCGCCGACGAGGCGTTGCACGAAGAGCAGCAGCGGCCATGTCGCCACGACAATCGTGGTCGCCCAGATCAAGGCGCCCAGGAACGGGAGCATGGTCCACAGGCTCCCGACAATCAGTACGCCGATGAACAGGACGACCAACGTCGTGCGCGTGAGATCGTTCTGTGGTTGGGGATTCATGAATTGCACCTCGCGCTGGCCTGGAGAAGGCCGGCGCATCGTTGAAGCCAGCGGGCGGTTGGTCTTGTGCTTATCTGGCCAAGGATAGTCCAGAAGAGGCGTCCAACTCCATCGGGTTCATGTCCACCCCCTTTGTGCCCGCCGCCTGACTTGAATACGATCATCCCATGCTCGTGACTCTCTGGGTCGATCTGGAAAATCGGCGTGGCTGCGCCGATCGCCGTTGCGCTGATTGATGAGAAAGGGCAATCGACGACCTACGAAAAATGGCAAGTACATCCCGAAGCCATGAAAGAATTCCTCGAGACCACGGGGAACCGAATAACTTCTCCTTGTGCGGCATACTGAGCGAGCCCTGAACCAGCAAGTGCTGGAGTGGCACATGCTGATGAGCCATCTGGAATCACGATGACGATGAAAGTCAGTCGCAGAGATCTGTTGAGGGCAGGTGCGCTCGGAGCTTCGGTCGTCGCAATGGGCCGATTTCGCGCGAGCGAGGCGCAGGCCGTGGGCGGCGCGGGTCGATATTCTGAAATCTATCCCGTGCTCGATCAATTCGCCGAACAATTCATGCGCGACATGAACTCCCCTGGCATGACGCTGGTGCTCGCGGATCGCGACGCTGTTCAACGTGTTGTGACCTATGGATTCGGTGACCTCGAAAGGCGGCGAGGGGTCGAGCCGCAGGAACTTTTCCAGATCGGATCGATATCGAAGTCATTCGTGGCTCTCGCGCTCTTGCAGCTCCGCGACGAAGGCAAGCTCGATCTCGACCGGCCGATCTTCGAGTACCTGCCGTGGCTGCGTATCAAGACCGCCTTTGCGCCGATCACGGTGCACCACTTGTTGACGCATTCTTCGGGCTCATCGGCAGGTTGGGACTTGTTTCCGTCCGATCCGGACCAGGGCCATCTGGCCGCTTATGGGCCCGGCGAGCACTTTCACTACAACAACATGCTCTACGAGGCATTGGGGCACCTGGCCTGGACGCTCGATGGCCGCGAGCTGCCGGAGATCCTGCGCGATCGCATTTTCCGTCCGCTGAAGATGTCGCAAAGCGAACCGGTGATCACGCTCGATGTGCGCGAAAAAATGGTCAAGAGCCATGTGCCTTTTCTCGGCGACCGGCCTCATCCGCGTCACGGACGCCTGTGTGAAGCGCCCGCAATCGTCCTGACTTCCGGCGCGGGTTGCGTCGCCTCCAACGCGCGCGACATGGGTGCGTACGTGCAGATGATCGCCAATCACGGCAAGACAGCCGACGGCAGGCTCGTTTCCGAGTCGGCCTTTGAGCTCTTTTCAAGACCGCACGTGCTCGCCGAGGATTTCGGACCCGAAGTCAGCTACGGCTATGGGATCGCCGTTGATTCTCTGGACGGTAACAGGCTCTTGAGGCACACGGGCGGCATGGTGTCGTTCATGTCTTCGATGATGGTCGACATCGATGAAGGTGTCGGTGGATTCGCTTCGGTCAATGCGCAGCAGAACTATCGGCCAAACGCCGTCGTCCGATATGCGATCCAGTTGATGCGGGCGCAGCGCAAGGACAAGGTGTTTCCGGCGATGCCTGAAACGGACGCGTCGACGCAAGTGAAGAATGCATCGGATTTCGCGGGGGCCTATACCGACGGCAATCGGAGTCTGGAGATTCTGGCCGATGGTGATGCGCTCTTCGTCATACACGAAAGCCTGCGCATTCCGCTGGAAAGGCTGAGCGAACCGGATCAATTCATCGCACGCCACGCCGCGTTCGAGCGCTTTGCCCTCGTGTTCGGCCGCAAGGATGCGAAGGTTCCTGACAGTGCCGTGGTTGAGGTCCGATGGGGCGGCGACTGGTACCGGAATTCGGGTTACGAGGGACCGGTTGCGTTCAATCATCCCAAGGAGTGGGAGAGCTACGTGGGGCACTACCGCAACGAAAACCCCTGGGTCGGCAGCCTGCGCATTGTCTTGTGCAAGGGCAGGCTCATGATCGACGGCACGACGCCGCTCGAAGCCGACGGCGACCTGTTCCGTCTGCGGAGCACCCCTCACAACACCGACTGGATCCGTTTTGACGAAATCGTCAATGGTCGGTGCATGCGACTGAAGCTTTCGGGCAGTGACCTTTGGCGGGTCGCAGCGGCGTGAGCATGACACACAGGGTGAACCAGCAACGATGCCTTGCGTCAATTGAGCAAGGACACGCGCGTGCCACTGGCGGAGTACCTCCGGGAAGCCGTCAACGACGTCCTGAAGAAGCATGGAGTCAAGGTGCCGAAGCCGAGGGTCGGCCGGTGAGAGCCGAAGTTCGCGCTCAAGGGGCGGGACGTGGCGCTGCAAATAGCTGAGCCCAATAGATTCCCAGTTCGCTTTGCGGATTGACCGCAAAGGCGATGCCCATATCGGAATAGTCCGCGCTCATGAGGTTGGCGCAATGGCGCGGACTCCCCAGCCATTCAGTGACGACCTGTTCGGCTGTCGATTGGCCGGCTGCAATGTTTTCGCCTACGACGCGCCATTGGTAACCGGCGCGGGTGGCGCGCTCGCCGGGTGTGCTGCCATCCCGACCGGCATGACTCAGGATCTTTCGTCCGGCCATGTCACGCGCGTGAGCAAGCGCCGCATGTTGCAGTACATCCGACAAGACAAGCGGTGCGGCGGCGTCAAAACGTTTCCAGCCGCACCGGCGCCGCTTCGCCCGGGCCTCGTTCACGAGCGTGAGAACCTGGCGGGTGACGGCCTGAGCCTGGCTTGCCGTGGGCGCGGCATGCGGCGCGGCGTTTGCGGAAAGCAACGCGAGGAACGCAACCAGGATGAGGGCGGAAACTTTCAATCGCGGACGACTAACGGTTGCCTGGCTGCTTTGCGCTCCATTCGGCCCAACGGGCATCCGCATGGAGCGATGCAAGCAATGGCGAGCGGCGATTGACGGTTCGGAGGCAATTGGTGGGTAGGCGCAAGATGGAGCCGCAGGTTTCCGTGGTCCGATCCAGCTACAGGAATGCCGCCTCGGAATCGCCACGATAGGCGAAAACCTCCGTCGTCGAATCGAATTTCCAAAGGGTCGTTCATCGATTTCCTGCTCGGGCGGCAGCTTACGTCACCGATAAACGGCGCGTCATGAACATGTCAGATATTCGTCATATTGCATCCTTCGACTTGACGACCGAAAATCCCGCATTCTCCGGGGCCGACGGCCACCACTGACTTGAACAATTGGGGGGAGACATCCATGAGACCGCGCGCGATTTTCTCGGCATTGGCACTGAGTCTGGCTTTCTTGCCGGCCCTTGGCCAGGCACATGAATCCTCGGAGTACGCGACCGGCCTGACCGGACCCGTAAAACTGGCGTTGACCCGCCAGGGCAACTTGCTGGTCACGGAACAAGGTACGGCCAACAATGACGGCAAGCTCTCATACGTCGATCGCCATGGCGCGGTACGGCCGATTCTTACCGGCCTGCCGTCGGGAATCGAAACCACGGGTGGGAACTCAGGACCCCAGGCCCCCGTCGTTACCAACTGCTGCGTCGTCGAGCTCACGATTGGCGAAGGGGACATGTTGCGCTTTAACCCCGCCGGTCCCCCGGGCTCTCAAGTCCCCAACACGACCGGTTCCGTATCGCCCATCTTCAGTTCGGTGCTCCGGCTCGTGTTCAACCGGCCACTTGACCAGCTGCAGGACGGCTTCGTGCTGACCCGAGCGGACCACGACCTGCTCGCCGACGGTCGCACCGTGCAGCTGGAGAACGCGTCGGGAGACAAGCTCTGGATCCGGCTCATCGTCGACTTCAAGGACGCACGGCCCGACCCGGTCACGAATGTGCGCGGCTCCAATCCTTTCCACATGATTGCTTCAGTGCACACGGACGGACTGCTGGTCGTCGACTCCGGCCAGAACAGCCTGTTGCAGCTCGGTGTAGGCTGGCCAAAGGTGGTCGTCCGCTTCCCGCCCGTCGCGCAGGCCGCGGGCGTCATCCCGCCGTTCTCCGATGCGGTGCCCACGGCGGTACGTCACTACGGCGGCAACAGGTACCTGGTCTCGCTGCTGACCGGCGTACCGTTTACGCCAGGCTCGGCGAGCATCCGATTGGTCAATGCCAAAACGGGGACGGAAACTCCGTTCATTTCGGGCCTGACCTCAGTAACCGACGTGCTGAAAATCGGCAACCAGATCTACGTGCTGGAAATATCTTCCAATCTTTCGGGAGGCGCGCCGGGCCGATTGCTGCGCTTCAAGAATCCCGCCCAGCCGCCCGAGGTGGTGGTGCCCGTGCTTATCGGACCGAGCGGAATGATCTACGACGCGAATCGGAACGCGATCTTCATCGCCGAGCTTTTCACCGGGCGAATTATTCGCGTCGATCGCTGATGACTGCAGGGGCGCCGGGCGGGATGCCTGGCGCCCCGTTGTCTTGGTCTACTCTCTGATCCAGCGCGAGGTCCCGGTTGCGGCAATGGCCGCGGCGACGCATCATCGCGACGCGATACTCCAGGTAAGGTGAACCAGGTGCCGCAAAAGAAAGATCCGGAGAAGCGCGTATTCACCGGCGTCTATTTCGATCGTCCGCAACACGACGCCTTGCGTCAATTGAGCAAGAACACGCGCGTGCCGCTGGCGGAGTATCTCCGGGAAGCCGTCAACGACGTCCTAAAGAAGCATGGAGTCAAGGTGCCGAAGCCGAGGATCGGCCGGTGAGAGCCGGGGAGTCTGGCACAGTGTATGACGTCGTCGTCATCGGCGGCGGCCACAATGGACTCACCTGCGCCGCCTACCTCGCCAAGGCGGGCAAGAGAGTCCTTGTACTTGAGCGCCGGTCGTTGATTGGCGGCGCGGCGGTGACCGAGGAGTTCACGCCGGGCTTCAGGACATCGACCTTTTCCTACGTGATGAGCCTGCTGCATCCGAAAGTCATCCGGGAGCTCGGACTGCCGGACCTCGGATTGACAGTACTGCCTGCCACCGACCTCTTCTGTCCCATCGGAACGAGCGACTACATTGTATTCAGCGGGGATGTCGGCAGGACGGCTGCCCAATTCTCCCGCTTCTCGCGGCACGACGGCGAAATCTACCCGCAGTTCGACGCCTGGCTCAATGAAGCCGCCGACATCGTGCGCAAGCTGCTGCTCGAAACGCCGGTCGATCCGTCAAGAAGCGATTTCAAGGGACGGCGCGAGCTGTTCAAGCTCGCCTGGAAATATCGCAAGATTGGCCGGAATTTCTATCGGATCGTCGACCTGCTGACCATGAGCGCGGACGACTTCCTTGCCCGCTGGTTCGAACATAGCGTGACCCGGGCCGTCCTCGGCTATTACTGCTCCATCGGGACTTTCGCCGGACCGAAAACGCCCGGCTCCGCCTACGTCGTGCTTCATCACATCATGGGCGAGCATGAGGGGGCGGGTGGCTGGGGCTTCATCCGCGGCGGCATGGGTGCGATCAGCGAGGCGATTGCCGAATGCGGCCGGCGTCACGGCATGGAGATACGAACTGATGCGGAAGTCGTCCGTGTCGAGGTCGCCGGAGGACGTGTATCGAGGGTGTGCACTGCGAATGGCGACGAATTCATCGGTCGCGCGGTGGTGAGCAACGCAAGCTGCAAGTTGCTGTTCGGCGCGCTGGTCGCGCCCGAGCACCTCCCGGCCGAATTCCTGAAGCATATCCGGGATTACCGGACTTTCTCGACGGCATTCAAGATCAATGTCGCTGCAGAGGCACCACCCCGATTTTCAGCTTTCGATGCGGGCCGTTGCGGTTTCGAATCGCCAAACTACGTGCATATCGGCCCGACCGTTGAATATCTTCAGGCCGCCTACGAAGATGCCTGTCAAGGGCGCTATTCGCGCCGGCCATTCATCACAGCCGTCGTGCCGACCACCGTTGACGACACTTTGGCGCCGAAAGGCAAGCACGTCGTGAATCTTTTCGGCGGACATGCTCCGTATGCGCTGGCCGGCCAGGAGTGGGACGAGGTGCGACCCGCTTTTGTCAAGAACGTGTTCGATACGATCGATGAGCTTGCGCCGGGTTTCAGCGAAGGCATCATCGACAGCCAGGTGCTGCTGCCACCCGACATCGAGCGCATCATCAACACGCCGCAGGGACACATCTTTCACGGTGAGCTGTCGCTCGAGCAACTTTTCTTCCAGCGGCCTGCACCCCACTTTTCGGATTACCGATCACCGATTCGCGGCCTGTATCAATGCGGCTCCTCCACTCACCCTGGCGGAGGCGTTTCGGGCATTCCCGGTCACAATGCGGCTCGCGAAATCCTCAGGGACTGGGGCTCACTTGGCAGGTAGTCCACCGATGAATGCAAACGTCGAAAATGGCATCGACGACCTGGTCGAAAAGCAGGTGCCCGGTTATTCCCTCGACAGGGCATTTTATACTGACACTTCAATTTTCGAGCGCGACCGGGAGCGGGTCTTCCACAATCATTGGGTGCTGGCGGCGCATGTCTCGCAGCTGGCCAGATCCGGCGACTATCGACTGTTCGACATCGCGGGCGAGAATATCATCCTGGTACGGGACGGGAAGGGAGAAGTCCGCGCGCACTACAATGTATGTCGGCATCGCGGCAGTCGTGTATTGCTCGAACCTTGCGGCAACGTGTCGGCATTGACTTGCCGATATCACGGATGGACCTATGCACACGACGGCTCGCTCCGGGCTGCCATGCACATGCCCGAGGACTTCGATCGAACCGGATTCGGTTTGAAATCCTGTCACGTGAGGATCCTCGAAGGCCTGATCTTCGTTTGCCTCGCTGACGAAGAAGCACCGGACTTCGACACGATTTCGGACAGCCTGAGGTCTTTTCTGTCGCTGCATGGCACTGCCACCGCACGCGTTGCCGAGCAGCGGACCTTCCCTGTGCACGCCAACTGGAAGCTCGTCGTCGAGAACTTCCTGGAGTGCTACCACTGCAAACCGGCGCATCGGGAGTACTGCGCGGTCGAGATCAAGGCAGACAAGATTGGCGACTGCTCTCCCGCTGCGCTCATGCGGTATGAGGCCCGTGAGCGCGAATGGCGCGCGCAGGCTGAGCGGTCAGGAACCTTGCTCGCGGAGGTCGGCACCGTCCTGCCGCTCGATGAACGCCTGTCGAGGACTCCCGTTGTGGCTGCCTACCGTGCACCACTGCGGGCATCGCACGTCAGCGCGACCGAGGACGGACAGCCGGCAGCGCCGCTGATGGGCCAATTCCCCGGGTACGACGGCGGCGAGACTGCGCTTGCCGCTGATGCGTTCACTTACATGCTCGCATACAACGACCACGCGGTTTTTTTCGCTTTCATTCCGCGCGACGCCGGCCATACCGACATGATCTGCACCTGGCTCGTGCGCGGCGACGCGCAGGAGGGCAGGGACTTCGATCTTGCGCGCCTCACCTGGTTGTGGACCAGGACTACCGACCAGGACAAGGCAATCATCGAGGCCAACGCGGTTGGAATAAGCTCGCCGAGTTTCCAGCCGGGCCCGGCGTCGGTTCTGGAGGCCGACGTGGCGGCGTTTCGAGAGTGGTATTTGTCGTCGATCGGACCGGCGAGCAGGCGATCACGACTGCCTGAAGTGCGTGGCGGCCGCTATTTCACGGCCTGAACCAGGTCGATTGTCGTGAACGCCTACGCCTGGGGCATCCTGATCAGCCTCGCGATTTATTTCATCGTCGGCAACTACGCTGGCCGAAAGGTCAAGCATCTCGACGACTATTACGTCGCAGGGAGGCAGGCTCCCACCTTGCTCGTCGTCGGCACCCTGGTAGCCAGCCTGCTGAGTACGGCTGCATTCCTCGGCGAAGCCGGAATGGCTTACTCGGGGCACGGCGCGATCATTCTGGCACTCGTCGCGGTCAATGTGACGGGCTATATTGCAGGCGCCATTTTTTTCGGCCGGCACCTGCGCCGCAGCCGCGCCCTGACGGTCGCGGAATACTTCGGAAGGCGATTTGCCAGTCACCGCGTGCAGGTTGTCGCCGGCCTGACGGTAATCGTGGGTCTCGGCGCCTACCTTGTGGCGGTCACCCAGGGTGTCGCCCTGATCGTCGCCCGCGTGACCGACCTGCCTTATTCGGCTGCGCTCGTCATCGTGTGGTTCGGATACACGGTGTTCACGATGTATTCGGGCTCGCGCGGTGTCGTCATCACCGACACGATCATGTTCCTGCTATTCAGCTTCGCCTGTTACGTCGCCTTGGGCTTCGTAGTGGCATCGTCCGGCGGATGGTTTGCGACAATCGACGCGCTCGCTGGCTTCACGGCGAAGCCGGGAATCATTTCCTGGCACGGTGTTACGGGGCCTGAAGCGGCGTGGCGGACGCCTGCCGAGGCGCTGAGTTGGGCAGTAATTCTCGGTCTCGCCTGGTCGGTGGTAGTCGCCGTCAGTCCCTGGCAGGCGAGCCGGTACCTGATGGCTCGAAACGAGCAAACGGTGATTCGCGCGGCTTGCGGCGCCGCGGTCGCGCTGATTTTCCTTTATCCGATGCTGATGCTGTGCGGCGCCGCCATCAACCTGGGCAATCCAGGCATCCGGCCGCCGGATACCGCGATGATCTGGGCCGCAGTGAACCTGATGCCGACAATGGCCGGTGTGCTGCTCATGGCCGGCATCACGGCGGCAGGATTGTCGTCTGCAACGACTTTCCTGTCCCTCGTCGGCTTCAGCGCGAGCAATGACATTGTGCGACACGAGGGAACGAGCGAAACGCGGCTGTTGCGCCTCAGTCGTGTCTGCATGTTTGGCATCGGCTTGCTGGTGTTGACGCTCGCGTTCGTCCTTCCGCCGCGGATCTTCTGGATTACGTACTTTGCGGCCACCGTCTTTGCCTCGTCCTGGGGTCCCATGGCGTTCATGAGCGTGTGGAGCCGCCGTATCACGGCCGACGGCGCGTTCTGGGGCATCATCACCGGCTTTATCGGCAACTGCGCGGCGAAAGCGCTGGACTATTTTGAATTCATCGAATTGCCCGTGTGGGCCGACCCCATCATTCTCGGCGCCGCCTTGAGCACGATCGTGATTTTGCTGGTCTCGGGTCGCGGCACGGTTTCGGAGGCTGAACATCGCTACCGCGCCAGCCTGCACGTCATGCCCGCCGCTGAACTCGACGCACAGGAGTTGCGGTCCACGCGGCGCTGGCCGGCAATCCTGATCGGCGGTGGCTTCGTGCTGTCGCTGTTGTTGATCTTGTTCTGGGCGCTCCCGTATCAGGACGCAACAGATTCGAATGACTTGTGGAGCGGCGAGATCTGGCTGAGCGTCGGCTGCGGTCTTGTGCTCGTTGCATGTGGATTGGCGGTTCGCCGCCATCTTCGCGATCAGTGACGGCGGCGTGCCTGGCTATCGGAACAGCGCTAACGACTTGCTCACCGTGATCCAGACACCCCAGGCCAGGGGTACCGCGATAGCAGTCCAGGCTGCGATCAGAAGCACGGCGCTGCCAGATGCCGCTCGCGCAGGAACAAGCTTCCCGGCCACTGCCAGCTCGTGCGCTTTGGCGCGCTCGGCCGCGAGTTGCGCATCCGTCATGTAATGGGGATCCCGTACGGGCCGGATCAGGATATTGCAGAGCAGCCCGACGAGAAGCATCGCGGCGAGTACGTACATCGTGATGTTGTACGCCTGGTCCGGCGGCACACCCCGCGCAAGCTGGAATTCACGGATGTAGTTTACGACGACCGGACCGACGATCCCGGCCACCGACCAGGCAGTGAGCAGTCGCCCGTGAATCGCACCGACGTGTTGCGTGCCGAAGATGTCGGCCAGGTACGCCGGGATCGTGGCAAAGCCGCCGCCATACATGGTGAGGATCACGCAGAAAATCGTCACGAATGCGGCGATCCGCCCGGCCTCACCGGCGAGCGGCGCGCTGAAATACAGCGCGATGCCGAGCAGAAAAAAGATCATGTACGTGATCTTCCGGCCGATCACGTCGGAGAGTGACGCCCAGGCAATGCGCCCCGCAATATTGAACAGCGACAGCAATCCCGCAAACGCGGCGGCAATCGTCGCCACCTGCACACGTTGACCCTCGACGAGTTCCGCAAGGCGCAACGGCACGCCGATCAGCCGTCCGCCGAACACTTCCTGAAGCATGGGCGAAGCCATGCCGATCACGCCGATGCCGGCGCTCACGTTCAGGCATAAGACGCCCCAGAGCAGCCAGAACTGCGGAGTGCGTACGGCTTCGTTGACGTGCACGTGTCGTGAAGTCACCAACCGGCTCTTCGTTGCAGCCGGAACGTAGCCGGCGGGCTGCCACGCCGGCGGCGGCAGGCGATAGCCGAACGCGCCCAGCATCATGGTGATGAAGTACAGCGCCCCCATGACGACGAACGTCTGCCAGACGCCCACGGTCGCTGGGTTCGCGAACAGGTTCATCAGGCGATCGGCCAGCGGCGCGCCGATCATCGCGCCACCGCCAAAGCCCATGATCGCAAGGCCCGTCGCCATGCCGCAGCGATCGGGGAACCATTTGATGAGCGTCGAAACGGGCGAGATGTAGCCGAGGCCGAGGCCGATGCCGCCGATGACACCCGAGCCCAGCCAGATCAGCCAGATCTGATGCGTGTAGACACCGAGCGCGGAAATGAACAGGCCGCCACTCCAGCACAGTGCGGCAACGAAACCCGCCTTGCGTGGCCCGGCCCGTTCCAGCCAATGGCCGAACAATGCCGCGGAGGACCCGAGCAGGACGAAGAACAGCGTGTAGGTCCAGCCGAGCATCGAGACCGGCCAGTCGCACTGCGTCGACGTAATGAGGCTCAGGAATCCCGCGTCTGTACAAACGACCGGTTGCTGGATTCCGACGGCACGCGCGAGCGGCAACCAGAAAACGCTGAAGCCGTAGGCCATGCCGATCGAGAGGTGGATCGCGAGCGCCGCGGGCGGCACCAGCCAGCGATTGAAGCCGGGTGCTGCAATCGTCCTGTCTTTATCGAGCAGGCGCATGTGATGTCCCGCGGGAATGATAGGCCGCGCATCAGTGGTCGGGGTGACAGGATTTGAACCTGCGACTCCTACGTCCCGAACGTAGTGCTCTACCAGGCTGAGCTACACCCCGAAATGCGGGAAATCGAAGAGTCGGGCAGTGTAATCAAGGTCTTCGGGGCTTTCAATGACGGCGCGGCATGCCGGCAAGCCTCCGATCGCATCGATCGCGCGAATGATTATTGTGAGGGTCAACGTCTAAACCGACATGGTGCTCCGAATTTCCGGTGGCGAGGGTCGCAAGGCCCTGATCGAAGGCGAGATTCAAAGGGGCCTGGTCGGCCATATCGTCGGACCTGCCCCGGGCGGCACTGCCGCCTTTTTTCGCTATTCACTGGTCGGCTTGCTGGCTACCTGCGTCCATTACGTAGTGCTGCTGGTACTTGTCGAACTTGCCGGCGCGAGCGCCGCGTCATCCGCCGCAATTGGCGCGACCTTTGGTGCACTGGCTGCATACGCGGGAAATCACCGATTTACGTTCTCCAGTCGCGCGTCCCACGGCCAGGCACTGCCGCGTTTCGTCGTGGTCGCTGCATTCGGGGCAATCGCCAGCGGATCCATTGTCTGGGCCGGCACGGAGTTGTTGCGCGTTCACTACCTGATGGCGCAAATGGTCGCGACTGCGCTGATCCTCTGGACCGGATTTCTACTCAACCGCCGTTGGACATTCTCATGATCGCCAGGCAATTCACTGATCGCATGCGCGCCGTTTCCACGACGCCCTGCACCCTGAGCGTGATCGTCCCCCTGCGGAACGAAGAATCCGTGCTCACCACGTTTCATCGACGACTGAAAGCTGCGATCGAGGGCACGATTGGAGGCTACGAGATCATCTATGTCGACGACGGAAGCACCGATAGCACGGCTTCCATGCTCATGCAGCTCCGCAATCTCGATCCACGCATCGGCGTCATTCGCCTGAGCCGAAACTTCGGCAAGGAACAGGCCATGAGCGCCGGCCTCCAGCATGCACGCGGCGCAGCGACCGTGGTGATCGACGCCGATCTGCAGGACCCGCCGGAACTGATCCCCGCGATGCTGGCCGCCTGGCGCAATGGCGCCGACGTCGTCAACATGCGCCGCCGCCTCCGCGCAGGGGAGTCCTGGCTCAAGCGCGCGACAGCCTACGGCTTCTACCGGGTGATGAACCGCCTGAGCGACGTGCAGATTCCCGTCGATACCGGCGATTTTCGACTCCTGAGTCGCCGCGCATTGGACGCGCTGAACAGCCTGCCCGAGCGCAATCGCGTCATGAAAGGGCTGTTCGCCTGGATCGGATTCAGCCAGGCGACCATCGACTACGACCGTGAACCGCGTGCCGCCGGCAAGAGCAATTGGGGCTACTGGAAACTGTGGAATCTGGCAGTCGAGGGGATCACCGGATTCTCGATCGCGCCGCTCAAGGTCGCAACGTATGTGGGCTTCGTGACGGCAATGTCGGCTTTCGCCCATGCGGCCTATGTCTTCGCGAAGACCTTGATGCTCGGTGATCCGGTACCCGGATTCCCGACGCTGATCGTCATGATCTCATTCCTCGGCGGGCTGCAATTGATGGCGATCGGCGTGCTTGGCGAATACGTCGGCCGCCTTTTCATCGAGGCCAAGGGCCGCCCACTCTATCTCGTCCAGGAATTTCAGGCCCCCGTCCTGGCGCCGCGCATGACATGGAGCCGTGCAGTTGTCGATCCTGTCGCCAACCAAGCCTCGATCGCCAGATAGCCGCCTGCTGTGGTTCGTGATTGTCGCGGCCGCGGCCGCGCGTCTCGCCCTGCTCGCCGCGTATCCACTGATGGATACGACCGAGGCGCGCTATGCCGAGATCGCGCGACGGATGTCCGAGCTCGGGGATTGGGTCACGCCATGGATCGGTCCGGCTGAACCTTTCTGGGGCAAGCCGCCGCTTTCCTTCTGGATGACTGCCGCGAGCTTCGAATTTCTGGGTGTCAGCGAATTCACGGCGCGTCTGCCTCACTGGCTTTGCGGCGGCCTTCTGGCCTGGATTGCATGGGACTGGCTTGCGCAACGCTCCCGGCGCGAAGCCACTTACGCGCTTGCGCTGATGGCCGGTTCCGTCCTGTTCTTTGTTTCCGCCGGGGCGGTCATGACCGACATGGCGCTTGCGCTCGGCATGATGCTGATCATGCGGGGATTCTGGCAGGCGATGCACGGCGCCGCGGCGGAGCGTGGGCGCGAACAAGTCCTGATGTTTGCTGGCATTGCCATCGGACTCCTTTCCAAGGGCCCGATCACCGTGATGGCCGGTGTCCCCATTGCAATCTGGACGCTCTGGTCCGGCCAGTTCAAGCGGGTCTGGAGCGAGATCAGCTGGATGCGTGGCCTGTTCCTGACGCTCGTCGTCGTCGTGCCCTGGTATGCATGGGCGGAATCACGAACGTCTGGCTTTCTCGAGTACTTCCTGGTGGGTGAACATTGGCAGCGCTTCGTAGTCCCCGGCTGGCAGGGCGACCTGTACGGCAGCGCGCATGACTTTCCCCACGGCACGATCTGGTGGTTCGCCGTCATGGCCTTCCTGCCGTGGTCGCTGCTGCTGCCCGTCGCGGCCTGGAAATGGCGGCGCGCTGCGATTTCAGCCGGACCCGAGGAGCGGTCGCTACGCGTCTACCTGATTCTCTGGGCGCTGACGCCCTGCGTTTTCTTCACCGCCGCCGGAAACATCCTTTGGACTTACGTGTTGCCAGGGATTCCGCCGCTCGCGATCGTGGCGGCGCTCTGGCTCGCCAGGCTGTCCGATCATGTGAGGCCCGATCGCCTGCTCGCTGCCGGCGTTGCCATCACGGCGCTTGCAAGCGTCGTCGTCGTGACCGCCTTCAACGTCGGCGGCTGGGACGATCGCAAATCGGCGAAGGCGCTCGTCTCGGATTATGAGTCGCTGCGGACGGACGGCGAGGCTCTCGTGTTCTTCAGGGACCGGCCATTGTCGGGTTCCTTCTACACCGCGGGGCGAGCGGAGATTGCACCCGGTGCAGAAGACTTGAAGGCGCGTCTTGCGCACGACCCCGCGTTCGTCGTGATCAGGTCCAGTCACCTGAATCGTGTGCCCGGTTCCTTGTTGAGCCAGTTTCGATTCGCAGGGCAGCGAGGTAAATACCAGTTATTCCTGGGCGGGATGAACGCAGCGGAATCCGATACGTCGCGCGCAGCGGGTCGTTCTTCGAAGTCTGACTTGCTGGTGGCGATAGCAGCTTCATCATTGAAGGGGCAGGGTAGTAAGCCGCGAGTTCCAGCAAATGAACGTTAGCTGCTGCGACTGACCGCGAACCGGGCGAGGGCCTCGAGCGCATCGCGATGGGCCGACGCGGGAACGCCGGCCAGCGCCTCAAGCGCACGCTCGATCTCGCTTTCGGCAAGTTGGGCCGTGTAGTCCAGGCCGCCGGTGCTCTCGACGACGGCGCGGATCGGGCCTTGCTCCTCAGTGCCTCCTTGCTCGATGGCTTTGCGGATCATCGAAGCGGCGTCCGCATCGCTGTGCTGCAAGGCGTGGATCAGCGGGAGCGTCGGCTTGCCCTCAGCGAGGTCGTCGCCGACGTTCTTGCCGAGCGATTCGTCATCGCCGCGGTAGTCGAGCGCGTCGTCGATGAGCTGGAACGCGATGCCGAGATGCTTGCCGTAGCGGGTGAGGGCGGCTTCGACGTCGACCGGCGCACGGGCAACGATGGCGGCGATCTGTGCGCCGGCTTCAAAGAGGCGGGCGGTCTTGCGATAGATGACCTCAAGATACCGGATCTCCGTCGTGTCGGGATCGCCGGAATTCATGAGTTGCAGCACTTCACCGGCCGCGATCGTGTTCGTGGCGTCCGCCATCACGCGGATCAGCGCGGCCGAATCGAGTGCCGCCATCATCTGGAAAGCGCGGGAGTACAGGAAATCGCCGACCAGGACCGAGGCGGGATTGCCGAACGCCTGATTGGCGGTTTCACGCCCCCGGCGGCGGGCCGAGTCATCGACGACGTCGTCGTGCAGCAGAGTCGCTGTATGGATGAACTCGATGAGCGCGGCCGCTGGAATATGGGCCGAATCCCGGATGCCCGCCGCCCGGGCTGCGAGCACGACCAAGAGCGGCCGGAGGCGCTTTCCGCCGCCGCCGACAATGTAGTCGCCGACCTGGTTGACGAGCAGGACGTCGCTCGCCAGCTGGCGCCAGATTTCGACGTCGACCGCGGCAAGGTCGGCGACCACAAGGGCACGTATGTCTTTGAGTTGCATGGCTTCCCGGCATCCCATCGGGCAGGGGCATCCTAGCCGCAAATCCCACGGCGGGAAATGCGGGCCGGTTTGACCGCAAGGGGTCTCGACACTACAATTCCCGGCTCTTTTTGGAGTCCAGTCAATCATGTACGCCGTCATTGCCACCGGGGGCAAGCAGTACCGGGTGAGCGAGGGCACCGTCGTGCGGGTCGAGAAACTCGATGCCGATGCGGGCGCCACTGTCGAGTTCAATCAGGTCCTGCTGATCGGCGAGGGCGTCGATGTGGCTGTCGGATCGCCTTATGTCACGGGCGCCCGGGTCACCGCGACCGTGCAGGCACACGGCAAGGCCGACAAGGTCGGCATCACGAAATTCCGGCGCCGCAAGCATTACCTGCGCCAGAAGGGCCATCGCCAGCCGTACACCGAAGTGAAGGTGACCGGCATCACGGCAGCTTGACGGCAGGGCAGAGGTACGGAAAATGGCACACAAGAAAGCAGGCGGCAGTACCAAGAACGGGCGCGATTCCCAGTCGAAGCGCCTTGGCGTCAAGAAGTTCGGCGGCGAAAAAGTGCTCGCCGGAAACATCCTGGTGCGCCAGCGCGGCACGCCGTATCACGCGGGCGACAACGTCGGCGTCGGCACGGACCACACGCTGTTCGCCAAGATCAGCGGGCGCGTGCAGTTCCGGAAGAAGGGCTCGGAACAGCGCACCTTTGTCAGCGTCCTGCCGGAGTAAGCAAGGGCCGCAAGAATCGAAGAAAAACCCCGGCCCGGCCGGGGTTTTTCATTGGGGCGGCAAGTCACCATGAAGTTCGTCGATGAAGCGATGGTCAAGGTTCTCGCCGGGCACGGCGGTCGCGGCGCGGTTGGCTTTCGCCGTGAGAAGTTCGTGCCCTTCGGCGGCCCGGACGGCGGCGACGGTGGCCTGGGCGGAAGCGTCTGGCTCCGCGCCCAGGAAGGCATCAACACGCTCGTCGACTACCGCATACAGCGGACGTACCGCGCGCAGAACGGCCAGCCGGGCGGCGGCCAGGATTGCACGGGCCGGAGCGGCGAGGACCTCTTCATCCCGATGCCGGTCGGCACGGTCGTCATCGACGACGACACCGGCGAAACGCTCGGCGACCTGTCAAAGGCGGGCCAGACGCTGCTTGTCGCGAAAGGCGGGAAAGGCGGCTGGGGCAACCAGCGCTACAAGAGCTCGATCAACCGCACGCCGCGCCAGAGCGGACCGGGCCTGCCCGGTGAGGCGCGCAGCCTGCGCGTTGAACTGCGCCTGCTGGCCGATGTCGGCCTGCTGGGTCTTCCGAACGCGGGGAAATCGACGTTGATCCGCGCGGTGTCGGCTGCGCGGCCCAAGGTTGCGGATTATCCGTTCACCACCCTGCATCCGCAGCTCGGCGTCGTCTCGGTCGGGCCGCTCAAGAGTTTCGTGATGGCGGACATTCCGGGGCTCATCGAAGGCGCGGCGGAGGGTGCGGGCCTCGGCATCCGTTTCCTGAAGCATCTGCAGCGCACGCGGATCCTGCTGCATCTCGTCGATATCGCGCCGCCCGACCCGGACGAGGATCCGGTCACCGGTGCGCGTGCGATCGTGGCCGAGCTCAGGAAGTTCAGCCCGGAACTCGCGAAGAAGAAGCGCTGGCTCGTGCTCAACAAGATCGACTTGCTGCAGGGCAAGGAACGCGAGAATCGCTGCGCGGAAATCGTCCGCAGGCTGCGGTTCAAGGGGCCGGTGTTCCGGATATCCGGTGCGACGGGCGAGGGGACGAAAGAACTCTGCCAGGCCGTTATGCGGGAGCTCGAACGATAAAGGGGACGTTCACCTTT
>CAYPQX010000073.1:0-5566 GCA_964412975.1 uncultured Steroidobacteraceae bacterium | reverse complement strand
CTCGAGGGGGCAAGCGTCGCCGGCCGTCCCATCGAGCGAATTGCATCGGTTGCGAGTTTTTTTCTGAGCCGCATCGACACAGCAGTCGACGACGAGCTCGAACCCATTGCGAAGTCGGGCGGCGCGCGCGGCGCCGCGGCGAAAGAGCTGCTCGGCGAAACCGCGATCGCGAGCGCGCGCTGCGCGTATCGCGATTTCGAAACGCATGCGTCATCGGCGCGCTGGCGCGCCCTCGCGGCGCGCGGAGCGCAGCCGCAGCGGTTGCTTTGGGCGAGCACCGGCACGAAGAATCCACGTTACAGCGACATCAAGTACGTCGAGCCGCTGATCGGTCCGCATACAGTCAATACACTGCCGCTCGGGACCCTCGAGGCGTATCACGAACGCGGCAGGCCTGCACAGCGCCTGGTCGGCACCGGCGAGTCGGGCCGGCAGATCCTCGACGCACTGGCTCGGCTCGGCGTCAATCTTGACCGCCTGACCGCGGAACTGCTCGAGCAGGGCATCCAGAAGTTCATCGAACCGTACGATCGGCTCCTGGAGTCGATCGAGGCGCAGCGCGCCGCGGTGCTCGCGCCGGGCCTGCCGGCGGGCGGCGACGGCGGTGTCAGCCTGCGGCGATGAAACGGCTGTGCTCAACTCATTGACAATATGGCGCTCCCAGAGGGATTCGAACCCTCGTACCAGCCTTGAGAGGGCTGTGTCCTAGGCCTCTAGACGATGGGAGCGAAGCGCCTTTGCATCTGGCCGGGGGCCGCAAGGGGGCTGGTATTATATCGGCCCATCATTCGACCTCAAGCGGACCCGACTCCTTGGATCAATTAATCGACCGGGCGAAAGCGCCGGTGATCGTCGCACGCGCGGATCATCCCATTTCGCGCTCGGAGATCTCCGGCAATGCGCTCAAGGTCCTTTACCGCCTGAAGGACGCCGGCTACCAGGCATTCCTCGTCGGCGGCTGCGTGCGCGACCTCCTGATCGGCATGCACCCCAAGGATTTCGACGTCGCGACCAATGCGTCCCCCGAGGAAGTACGACGGCTCTTCCGCAACAGCCGCCTGATCGGACGCCGGTTCCGGCTGGCGCACGTCCGCTTCGGTCAGCAGATCATCGAGGTCGCAACCTTCCGTGCCGCCGGCGCACCGATGGCGCCGGAGCCCGATCTCGACGGTGTAACCGACGAGAGTGCGGAGGAAGCCGACGATGACGGGCTCGACCGCGTGCATGACGATCGCGGAAGACTGCTCCGCGACAACGTCTACGGCACGATCGACCAGGACGTCTGGCGCCGCGACTTCACCTGCAATGCGCTTTACTACAACATTGAAGACTTCTCGATCTGGGATTACGTCGGCGGCACCGACGACGTCCGCACCCGGACACTGAGGCTGATCGGCGACCCGGAAACGCGGTATCGCGAAGACCCGGTCCGGATGCTCCGCGCCGTGCGCTTCGAGGCGAAGCTTGGCTTCAGCCTGCACGAATCGACGCGCGCCCCTTTCGAGACGCTCGCGGGTCTCCTTGAGCACATCCCGCCGGCGCGCCTTCTCGACGAGTTCCTGAAACTCTTCCTGGCGGGCTTTGGCGAGCGCGCCTTCGAGCTGCTTCAGAAGCACGGCCTTTTCAAGCACTTGTTCCCGGCGACGGCGGCCCATCTCGCCACGGAAACGGACGGCGTGGCGCAGAGGCTTATCCGTGCGGGGCTTGCGAATACCGACCGGCGTGTCGCCGAAGACCGCCCGGTTACGCCGATGTTCCTGTTCGCGGTGCTGCTGTTCGGGCCGGTCTCGGCCGCGGCGCAACGCCGGTTCGAGTCCGGGATGCATCCCGGTGCGGCGATCGCGGATGCGGTCGATGAGGTCGTTGCCGTGCAGAACCGGCGCATCGGCATCCCGAAGCGCTTTTCGATTCCGATGCGTGAACTGCTCGCCTTGCAGCCGCGATTTCATCGTCGCGAGGGGCGGCGCGCGCTCGCCTTTCTCAGCCATCCGCGATTCCGCGCGGCCTACGACTTCCTGCTGCTGCGCGCGGCGGCCGGCGTCGAAAACCCGGAGGTCGCCCGCTGGTGGACGGAGATACAGGAGCTGCCTCCGGACGTTCAGCTGCAGCGAATCGGCGCCGATTCCGCCGAGGGCGGGCAGGCCGACGGCCCCCCGCGTCGCCGTCGCAGGCGCCGCGGCGGTCGCGGTCGCAAGGCTCCGGCGGCCGAAACCTGAGCGCAACCGATGCGCTGGCAGCCGGCCTATGTCGCCCTCGGCAGCAATCTTTCCGACCCGCGGCAGCAGGTGGAAGCCGCGTTCGGGGCGCTTGCCGGAATTGCCGGCACGCGACTCGTGCTCCGGTCGCGGCTCTGGCGGAGCAAGCCGATGGGTCCCCAGGCTCAGCCCGAGTTCGTCAATGCCGTTGCGGGCCTCCTGACGACGAAGGCGCCGCGGGAACTGCTTGCGGAATTGCAGGCGATCGAACGGCGCATGGGAAAGACCGAACCGGAGGCACGCTGGGGTCCGCGCCTGATCGATCTCGACCTGCTGGCGATCGGCGACCTGCAGGTGGACGAGCCGGGACTGCGGCTGCCGCATCCGGGTCTGCACCAGCGCAATTTCGTGCTGTATCCTCTCGCGGAAATCGCCACGGAACTCTGGGTGCCGGGACTTGCTCGAGTCCGCGTGCTCCGCGATCGGGTGTCGGGCGAAGGCATCGAGCGGCTCGCCGCGCGGGAATCCGGTGACGACTGAAGAAAAACGTGAAAGCTGGCCCCACCGGCTGGTCGTCGTCGAAGGCCTGATCGGCGTCGGCAAGACGAGTCTTGCGCGCAAGCTCGCCGCCTCGATCGGTGCCGGCACGGTGTTCGAGCAGCCGATGGAGAATCCGTTCCTCGAGCGCTTCTATAAGGATCGGCGGGCCGCTGCGTTCCCGGCCCAGCTCCATTTCCTGTTCCAGCGGGCGCGGCAATTGTCTGAATTGCGCCAGCACGACCTTTTCGCGCAGGTGCGCGTTGCCGACTACATGCTTGACAAGGACCGGCTGTTTGCGCGCATCGTCCTCGATGACGAGGAATTCAAGCTCTACGATCAGGTATACACGCGACTCGCGCTGGATGCGCCGGTTCCGGATCTCGTCGTGTTCCTGCAAGCGCCCGTCGACATCCTGCTCGCGCGCATCGACAAGCGCGGCATTCCTTACGAGAAGTACATCGACGCCGCGTACCTCGAAAAGCTTGGCGAGGCCTATACGCGGTACTTCCACCAGTACACGGCGTCGCCGCTCTTGATCGTGAATACGGCCGAGATCGACCCGGCGAATAATTCACGCGACTTCGACGAGCTGTTCGACACGATCCGCCAGACCACGAGCGGCCGGCACTACGTCAATCCCGTGCGTGCCTGAGCTGGCGCCCTAACGCCCAGCGCACGTGTTCTCGCACGATCGGGTCCGCATCATCCCGGCGCGCGGCAAGCGCAACAGCGGCCGCATCCGAGCGCGGCGCATTGCCGAGCGCGATGGCGATGTTCCGCAGCCATCGCCGGAATCCCAGCCGCCGCAGGGCGCTGCCCCTGCTGCGTTCCTCGTATTCCGCTTCCGTCCAGCCGAAGAGTTCCACGAGATCCGGCGCGTCGAGTCCATGGCGCACGCGAAAGTCGGGCTCGGCGGCAACGCGCGCGAACTTGTTCCAGGGGCAGACGAGCTGGCAGTCGTCGCAGCCGAAGATCCGGTTGCCGATGGCGCCGCGAAGCGCCTCCGGAATCGGGCCGTGATGTTCGATCGTCAGGTAGGAAATGCAGCGTCGTGCGTCGAGCTGGTAGGGCGCCGTGATAGCGCCGGTCGGGCAGGCGGGGAGGCAGGCGCTGCAGGTGCCGCAGCGATCGGGTGAGCGCGCATCGACGGGCAGCGGCAGGTCCGTGAGCAATTCGCCGAGCATGAAGAGCGATCCCGCACGCTCATTGATGAGATTCGTGTGCTTGCCGATCCAGCCGAGGCCGGCGTTCCGCGCGAGCGGTTTTTCCATCACCGGCGCCGAATCAACAAACGCCCGGTAACCGAACGGACCGATCTCGGCCTCGAGCCTCGCCGCGAGATCGGCGAGACGTCCGCGCAGCACCTTGTGGTAGTCGCGGCCGAGGGCGTAACGCGCGATGAATCCCTTGCGCCCGTCGGCGAGCACGCCGGCTGCCGGCGCTGCGTCCGGCGCATTGGCCGCCATGCGGACGCTGATGACGCGGAGCGTCCCCGGGACGAGTTCGCCGGGCCGGCTCCGGCGGCGGCCGTGCCGCTCCATGTAGTCCATTTCGCCGTGGCGCCGTTCCGAGATCCAGCGCTCGAGATTTGCTTCGTCCTCCGGAAGCTCGATGCCGGCGACGCCGACCTGGTCGAAGCCGAGTTCGCGCGCGATCCCGTCGAGTCGCGTCCGAAACGCGCCGAGTTCGGTGGCTGTGAATTTGCTGGCCATGGGAAGGCGGCATTGGCGGGGCGGCCAGTATAATCACGCCAATGGATTCGCTGCCCGCCGACGTCTATTCGGCCGCCCAGGTGCGCGCGATGGACCGGCATGCGATCGAGAAGGGCGGCATTCCGGGCTACAAGCTGATGCAGCGCGCCGGTGGCGCGGCGCTCGACGCCGTCCGGCGGCACTGGCCCGGTGTCGCGAAGATCTCCATCCTGTGCGGTGCCGGCAACAACGCCGGCGATGGTTACGTGCTCGCGCGCCTCGCGCGCGCGGCCGGTCTCGAGGTACAGGTCGTTGCACTCGCCGATCCCGGCCAACTGCGCGGCGACGCGCAGCAGGCGTTTGCGGATTTCTCCGCGGAGGGCGGCAGGCCTGCGGTCTTCGACGCGACGGCGCTCGCCGGGTCAGAACTCCTCGTCGACGCCTTGCTCGGCATCGGCGTCGACCGGCCGGTCGAAGGCGCATGGCGGGACTGCATCGAGTGGGTCAATCGCGCGGGACTGCCGGTGCTCGCGCTCGATATTCCATCTGGCCTCGATGCAGACACGGGACTGCCGCAGGGCGCCGCGATCCGTGCGACGCGCACGATCACTTTCGTCGCGCTCAAGACCGGGCTCTTCCTCGGCGCGGCGCCTGATCATGTCGGAACTCTCGAGCTCGCCGGGCTCGAAATTCCGGCGGCCGCGCGCGACGCGCATTCACCGGTTCTCCGCCGCATGGATGGACGCCTTGCAGCGAGGGCGTTGACGCCGCGGCGACGTACCGCACACAAGGGCGATCACGGCCGCGTGCTCGTCATCGGCGGAATCGCGATGGCAGGCGCGGCGCGGCTCGCAGGCGAGGCGGCGCTCAGGACCGGTGCCGGGCTCGTGACGATTGCGACGAGCGCGTCGAATGCCGCCGGCGTCGTGGGCGCCCGGCCCGAGCTCATCGCACACGCGCTACGCGCCCGCTCCGGCCTGGCGCCCTTGCTGCATATGTCGGATGCCGTCGTAATCGGGCCCGGGCTCGGTGTCGATCGGCGCGCGCGCAGGTTATTTAACGAGGCGATCGACGGCGGCCGGCCGCTCGTGGTCGACGCCGACGCATTGAAACTGCTTGCCTTGCGGCCGCGTCTGCACG
>CAYPQX010000072.1:0-4957 GCA_964412975.1 uncultured Steroidobacteraceae bacterium | reverse complement strand
GGCCGTCATCGGGCTGTTTGCGAGCATGTAGTCGATCATCTGCTCGCGCGTCCATTTCTTGGCGTGCGCGCCTGTGTCCACCACGAGCCTTACCGCGCGCAACATTTCGTCCTGCAGGCGACCGAAGTCCATCAGCGGATCGGTGAACCGGCCCTCCTCCTTCGCGAGGCGCTCCGAGTACAGGCCCCAGCCCTCGATGTAGGAACCGAAGTACGCGAACTTCTGGAAGGTAGGCACGCCCTCCAGTTCCTGCTGGATCGCAATCTGGAAGTGATGACCCGGTGCGCCCTCGTGGTAGGCAACGGTCTCCATCTGGTGCTTCTGCCTGGTAGCCATGTCCTTCAGGTTGACGTAGTAGATGCCGGGGCGGCTGCCGTCCGGCGTCGGCTGATTGTAGAACGCGATCGGCGCCGTGTCCTCGCGCCATTCCTCGACGCGGCGCACTTCGAGCGGCGCCTTCGGCAGCACGTTGAAGTATTTGCCGACGTCGGCGTAAATCGAGTCGATGTAGGCCTTCGACTGGTCGAGATAGGCCTGCCGGCCCGCGTCGGTATTGGGAAAGAAGTTCGACGGGTCCGTGCGCAGGTGCTTGAAGTAAGCCTGCAAGTCACCTTGAAAACCGACCTTGTTCTTGATCGCTTCCATCTCGCCGCGAATGCGCGCGACTTCCGCGAGGCCGGTTGCGTGAATCTCGTCGGCCGTGAGTCCGGGCACGGTTGTCCAGAATTCGATCTGCGACTTGTAGTACTCGTCGCCCTGCGGCAGCTTCCAGACGCCGTGCGGGCCCGGCGACTTTGCACGGAGCGACTCAATTGTCGCAATCATCAAATTGATCCCTTTCCGCATCGGACCCTGCATCGCCGCGATGCCGGCATCGAGCAGGCGCATTTTTTCGGCGTCGGAAATTTCGAGCTTCTCCACCTTGCCCCGAAAGTCCGCGAGGATCGCCGAATCCTTGCCGCTTGAATCGAATGGCGCGCCGGTCAGCACGTTTCGGGCATCGGAGAGAACGGGATCGAAGGAGAACGACGTCGGCACGATGCCGCGCCCTGCCGCCATGTTGATCGAGTCGTTGAACTGCCCGTAGGCGCGCTCAGTGCCCTGGATGCGCGAGACGTAGGCCCAGGCATCCGACACGTCGTCCACGCGATGGATGTTCTGCAGGAACGTTACGAGCGACGTGGCCGGATTAGACTGGGTCTGAAAGGCGTAGCCGTGGAAGCGCCAGGGAAAGATCTTGAGCGCAGTTTCCTGTTGCGTCTCGAAGATGCGGTAGCTGACCATCATTTGCTCGGACAGGGCGTCGAACTTGAACTCCTTGCGCAGGCGCTCGAGGTCCTGTTGGGCGAGTTCGTTCTGCCGTTGAGCTTCTGCGTCGGAGAAATCGCCCCACTTGCCGTAATCGGGGCCTTTCATGCCGAGCTGCGACTGGAAGACCGGGCTGTCCTTGAGGTTGCGCTGGAATACGTCCTCGAAGAAGGCGGCGAGTCGCGCGTCCTCGGTGGCAGGCGCGGCGGCCGGCTCCTGCGCCATGGACGTGATGGCGATGAAACCCAGCAACAATGCGCAGCAGGTCGCCGCGGCAATTCTCCGGAAGGACGCAGTCATTCGCATCTCCTTGAGGAACGCGGCTTTCAAAATAGTGGCAAGCGCGTGCCCGCGCACCGTCTCCGGTCGCGTCAAACCGGCGTCTCGTCGCACCTTTCAAACGAAAAAATGGTGGCTAGGGAGAGAATCGAACTCTCGACCCCGGGGTTATGAATCCCGTGCTCTAACCAGCTGAGCTACCTAGCCACGCGGTGGGAAGGTACCCTCGGGGAGGCGGGATTGTCGGGAGCGTGCCCGACGCTGTCAAGGATCGGGATTCAGGTCGCTTTCTCTGTGGGGCAGCTTGAACTCGCCTTCCGACTTGAACCGCAGGGAACCGTATGCGCTGCGGTTCAGCTTGCCGCTCATTGAATACCGGACCTGTTCGACGGGCTTGCCATCCATTACGCCCATGACCTGCCGCACCATGCGCAGTACCGATGCGGTGAGCGGCACGCTGATGATCGATTCACCAAAGCGCGGCACGCTGCCGCTTTCATCGCTGACGCCGGTGGCAAAGGTCCGGTCCTGCACGTCGAGTTTGACGTAGGCGCCGTTGTAGTCGACCGGGGCATCGTTCGGATTCTGCACGCGAAGCTTCACCATGTAGCGCATCTCGAGCCCTTCGCCCTCCAGCGGCTCGATGCCCGCCACCGTTACCTGCAGCGGATCCTCGCTCGAGAGGGTGGCGCAGCCGATCAGTGCCAACGCCGCCAGCAATGGCAGATGCAAGACTCGATGCATGGAAATTGGCTCCGTATTCAGCGGCGCAGCATCGCGCCGATTTCCCGAAATGGTGCGAGCAGGTTGTCCGCGAGGCTCGAGCAGCGCGCCTGCTGTTCTTCCGGCAGGCCCCATGGCGTGGCTTCAAATGGATCGCCAATATAAAGGGTGCCGAACAGGCGGTCCCAGATATTCGTGAAGAGTCCGAGATTCGAGTCCCAGTGCTGCTTCAACCTGCTGTGGTGGCTGTGGTGCATGCCGGGACTCTGCAGCCAGTATTCGAGCCAGCGCGGATAGCGGAAACAGACGTGGTAATGCCGGAAATTGGCGTTCAGCGCATACACGAATGCCAGCAGCCCCATGTTCATCAGCGTGATCTGCGTGATGCCGCCGTTGAAGAGCCAGGCGAAGATCCCCGAAACGGTCATCGCACCGGCGATGATGAAGCCATCGACGATCGGCGCTTCCAGGAAGTGCTCCCGGTACCGCGTGAGCGGTGTCAGCACTTCGGCAGAGTGGTGCACCTTGTGGATCGCCCAGCCAATGCGCGTACGGTGCATCATCAGGTGATAGAGGAAGAAGCAGAGGTCGACCGCGAGGAGCGTCGAAAGGCCGTACACGAACTGCCAGCCCGGATTCATTGCGAGCGCGGGACTCGGCCCGAAAACCGTCCCCATCCCCGAAATCACGTGACGCTCGATGAACGGCCCGAGTGCGCCGAGGAAGAGCAGGATCCAGAACGGCATGAGTCCACGGTCGATCAGGTACAGGCCGATGTCGACGCGCGCCGACCGGTGCATGTAGATTTCGGCGGGCAGCAGGTACTCACGCAGGCCTCGGGGCCGTTCAACGCCGTCGGCGCCTTTCGCGCCGCGTCCGCGGCGAAGCGCAAACAGTGCCACCGCGATGAGCGGCGTAAGCAGCAGCAACGCCCAATGCAGCGACGATTCGCGCGCCTCCGGAAGCACTGCGGTGTACAAGGCAGCGGCAACACGCGCGGCGATATCCGAGAACGGGCCGAGAATCTCCTGATTTGCGCGTGCGACGCCGGATTGTTCGACTTGCTGCCCGAGTGCGTCCCAGTACGGGCTTGCGCCACTCAGCACCCGTGCCAGTGGATGCTGCTCCGCCGCGGGCTCGCTGCCAAATTGCAGCAGGCCAATCGTCCAGGCGCCGGCGATCAGCAGGAGTACGAAGATACACCAGGCCAATGCGGGGCCATAGCGTATCGGTGGTTCCTCCTGGCGGGGATACATCAGACGTTGAAACGGAAGTGCATGACGTCGCCTTCCTGCATGACGTATTCCTTGCCCTCGAGCCGGAGCCTTCCCGCCTCGCGTGCGCCGTTCTCGCCCTTGAAGGTGACGTAGTCGTCGTAGGCGATGGTCTCGGCGCGGATGAAGCCACGCTCGAAATCAGTGTGGATCGCGCCCGCGGCCTGCGGCGCGCTGGCGGCCGTGCGCACGGTCCAGGCGCGCACTTCCTTGGGTCCCGCAGTAAAGAACGTCAGGAGACCGAGCAGCCGGTAGCCGGCGCGGATGATGCGATCGAGTCCCGGTTCGGCAAGGCCGAGATCGGCCAGGAACGCCGCGCGATCGCCTTCGTCGAGCTCGGAAATCTCCGCCTCGACCGCGGCACAGACCGCGACGACTTCGGATCCCTCTTCCGCCGCCAGGCGCATGAGTGCGTCGAGGCGCGCATTGTCCTTGAAGCCACCCTCATCGACGTTCGCCACGTACATCACCGGTTTCGCCGTCAGCAGCGAGAGTTCGCGCAGGCGTTCACGTTCAAAACCGTCAAGCGTCATTGCCCGCACCGGCACGCCCTGGTCGAGGCGCTCGCGGATGCGCTCGAGCGAATCACGCCAGCGCATCGCGCCCTTGTCCATGGCCTTCGCGGATTTCTCGGCGCGCTGGCGCGCCCGGTCCACGGTCTCGAGATCGGCGAGCGCGAGTTCGGTGTTGATGATCGCGACGTCGGCAGCCGGATCGACGCGCCCGGACACGTGAACGACGTCCGGGTCCTCGAAGCAGCGCACGACATGCGCGATCGCATCCACTTCGCGGATGTGCGCCAGGAACTTGTTGCCGAGGCCCTCTCCCTCGGAAGCGCCGGCGACGAGTCCCGCAATGTCGACGAACTCGACCGTCGTCGGCACGATCTTTTCCGGCTTGGCGATCGCCGCAAGCGCCGCAAGGCGCGGATCCGGAACCGGCACGATGCCGACGTTCGGGTCGATCGTACAAAACGGATAGTTCTCCGCGGCGATTCCCGCACGGGTCAGCGCATTGAACAGGGTTGACTTGCCGACGTTCGGCAGCCCGACGATACCGCAGCGGATTCCCATCAGGCGGTTGCTTCGGGCGGCGAGGTGTGGAGCCGGTTCATCATCTTCTCGGCTCCTTCCGTGAGCAGGCGCGGAAACTCGGCGATCGCGAGCTCGATCGCCTCGCGCATGAGGCGCTCATCCACGGCGCTCGCGCGCTGGAGCACGTAGTCGATCACCTGGTCGCGGTGCCCGGGGTGCCCGATGCCGACCCGCAACCGCCAGAAATCCTCGCCGAGATGCGCGATGACGTCTTTCAGGCCGTTGTGGCCTCCCGCGCCGCCTCCCCGCTTGAGACGGGCGACGCCGGCCGGCAGGTCG
>CAYPQX010000071.1:0-6611 GCA_964412975.1 uncultured Steroidobacteraceae bacterium | reverse complement strand
GATCGAGCCGTCGACGTCGCCCATGTAGTGATGCAGCAGCACGTAGGCCGTGCCGGGCGAATACACGCCCATCGCCGAGCCGATGATGCCGCTGCCCGAGAGGTGGCACTTGATCAGGTCGGACTCGAAGTACTCGCCGAGGAAGTCCGCGATGCTCATCGAGTAGAAGCGCAGCGTGTCGTAGATGAACTGCTCGCCGAACTTGTTGAGCTCGCGGCCGAGGAACAGGAGCTCGCGGATGTCGCGTGGCTTCAGGGAAGTCGGGTCGGGCGGCGTGCGCAGCAGCAGCGGGCGGATGAACTTGCACTGGCGCATGACGTCGGTCGAGTACCGGTGGTATGCATCCGCGTCGCGCGGGCTGTGGCGGGCGAATTCGCGCCGCTGCACCTGCTCGTCGGTGTAATTGCCGAGGATGTCGCCGTTCGAGGTGATGGACACGCCCCCGCCGTAGGGCACGACCTGCAGGCCGTGTCGCGCGAGCTCGAGGTCGCGGAAGAGCTCCGGACGCAGCAGGCTGCACACGTAGGAGCAGTTCGAGTAGAGCCAGCCCTTCTCGATCTCGCGGCTGACGGCAGCGCCGCCGATCCAGGGATTCCGCTCGACGACCAGGACCTTGAGGCCGGACCGCGCGAGATAGGCGGCGTTCGTCAGGCCGTTATGGCCCGCGCCAACGACGATCGCATCGTATTTCGCCACAGTCGATCCCCGATCCCGGTCGTTTCGTTATTTCGTGCCGCGCGCGCCGGCCGTGCCGTGGGCGCTCTTGACCACCCGGTCCACTGCCGTTTCGAACCGCTGCAAGGTCTCCCCGAGGCAGCGCTCGTCGTGCGCCTCGCAGATGAACCACGGCTCCCGCGAGTCCGGTTCGCAGAGCACGCCGAGGTCGTGGAGGTGCGGGGCCAGTGCCTCGTAGAAAGTGTAATCGCTGGAGGCCCAGTCCCGGTAGTCGCGCGGGGGCTTCTCGCTGAAGAACAAGCCGCTCATCGAGGGATGGCCGCTGAAAGAGTGCTTGATGCCGCGCTGCGAAAGGACCTGGCTCATGCCGGCGCGCAGCTTCGTGCCGTAATCGGCGATCTTCGCGAGGGCGGGGGTCTCCGCCAGGATCTCGAGGGTCTTCTCGGCGGCGGCGAGGGCGACGGAATGGCAGGTGAAGGTCCCGCCATGCACGACGCCGTTGCCGAAGTTGCGCATGACGTCCTCGCGCCCGCAGCACACGGAGATCGGATAGCCGTTGCCCATTGCCTTGGCGAATGTGCAGATGTCGGCCTTCACGCCGAACAACTCCTGCACGCCGCCACGTGCGACGCGAAACCCGGTCTTCACCTCGTCGATGATCAGGAGGATGCCGTACTTGTCGCAGAGCGAGCGCGCGTCGCGCAGGAATTCGCGCGTCGCCGAGATCGAGCAGCAGTTGCCCATAATCGGCTCGATCATGAAGGCCGCGATGTCGCCGCCATAGGCCTTGAATACGCTCTCGAGCCGGTCCGCGTCGTTCATCGGCACGGCGTGGATCAGGGCCCGCAGGACATGGGGCACACCCGCGCTGTAGGGGACGAGCTGCGGGTCGCCGTGGCCCGGGTGCCATTCTTCGATGGCAGTCGTCCAGAGCGCCGCGTCGAACACGCCGTGGTAGCCGCCCTCGATGACGACGTAAGAATCCTTGCCGGTATGAGCGCGGGCCACCCGCAGGGCCGCCATGACCGCCTCGGTGCCCGAATTCGAAAAGCGCACGAGCTCCGCCGCCGGGACCATGCTGGCGATCCGCTCGGCCACGGCGCATTCGCGCTCGGTGGACAGGGCAAAGACGCCTCCGACCTCGATGCCTGCCCGGGCCGCGGCGTCCACCCGCGGGTCCGCGTAGCCGAGGATGCAGGGGCCGTAGGCAAGCCGGTAATCGATGTACTCGTTGTCGTCGATGTCGGTGAGGCGGGCGCCCTTGGCCGACTTGACGTAGATGGTCTTGTCTTCGCCCCAGTAGCGGAAATTCGACGAAACGCCGAGCGGCAGGCGCCGGATGGCTTTCTGGAACTGGGCATTGGATTTCGCGAGGCTTCGGGTCATCTTGCTGCCCTCCAGATGGGCCCTCTCAAAGGGGAAGTTCACCTTTAAAGGTGAACGTCCCCTTTGGCAGGATTCGGGGTCGCTTTAGGCCGCCTAGGGTCCCACAAAAGGGGTCGCGGCGTCCATGTCCAGTGAATATGTGTTCATTCATTGGAATGACCCGGCGAACCCGGTACGATGGCCCTTTAATGCGCGCGGCATATTGACACAATTGATTGATTTTGAAAGGAATTAGTTGAACGTGAAACGTCAGCTCGCGGTCGTGCCGAGGCGCCGTACGGCGCCTCGGGAAGAGCGCCGCGAGCAGTTGATTCAGGCCACGATCCGCTGCGTCGCCGACCGCGGCCTGTCCGACACGACGATCGCGACCGTGGCGCAGGAGGCGGGCCTCAGCCAGGGAATCGTCAACCTGCATTTTCGGAGCAAGGAAGGGCTCCTGACCGAGACGCTCCGCTACCTCGCCGACGAGTACCGCAATGCCTGCCGCGAAGCCGCCGCAGCGGCCGAGGTTTCGCCTGTCGCAGGCCTCCTCGCAATGGTCGACCTCGACTTCCGGCGCACGATCTGCGCCCGGGATAAGCTCGCGGTCTGGTTCGCCTTCTGGGGGGAGCGCAGATTCCGGCCGACCTATCGTCGGATCTGCGCCGAGCGGGACAGGTCTTACGACGACATGGTGCGCGTGATGTGCGCGAAGCTCTGTGAGAGCGGCGACTACCCGGACGTCGACCCGGCGCGCGTGGCCGACGGCCTTTCGGCGCTGACCGACGGTCTCTGGCTCGACCTGCTCGTGCGGCCCGATTCCATGAGCCGCGAGCGGGCGAGGCAGATCTCGCTCGCCTACCTCGCGGATGCGTTTCCGCGGCACTTCCGCCAACCCGAAGCAGCGACGCGAAGCTGAGCCCATGCAGATCGCGCTCGACGAACAAGCCCGGGACTGGCGCGATCGCGCCGCGAAATTTGCGACCGAAGAGCTGATCCCCTGGGAAGTCGAGGCGGAGCTGCACGAAGGGCGTCTGCCGCCCGAGGTGGAGAAGCGCCACAAGAAACTTGCAATCGAGCTCGGCTTCAGCGGCATGGATGTGCCTGCCGCTCGCGGCGGACGCGAGGCGCGGATCGTCGACCAGGTGGCGGTCTGGGAGCAGCTCGGGCGCGTCACGAATGCGCTCTGCTGGTGTTTCTCCGAGGCCCAGAGCTGGATGTTCGAAGCCTGCACGGAAGCGCAGATCGAACGCTTTATCCTGCCGCTCATGAGCGGCAAGCGGAAGGAGTGCTACGCGATCACGGAAAGCGGATCGGGCTCGGACGTCGAGATCGAGACGACTGCACGCCGCGCCAATGGCGGTTACCGGATTTCCGGCGAGAAGTGGTACGTCACAAGCGCAAATCACGCGGATTACTTCGTCCTGCAGGCGCGCCTTGCCGACGGCCTGCACGCGGGCTCGGATTCCCTGTTCTTCATCGACAAGGACCAGCCCGGAATCGAGGTCCTGCGCACGCCGCTCTTCAGCCACACCTACAGCGCCCATCACCCCACCTACCGTTTCAGTGACGTTTTTGTCGCCGAGGACCAGCGGCTCGGCCCGGAGGGCGACGGCATGCGCTTTTCGCACAGCTGGTTTCGCCGCGAGCGGCTCATGATCGCCGCGCGCTGCTGCGGCGCGTCGGCGCGCCTGATCGAGGAGGCGACCGCCTTTGCGAGTGCGCGCAAGGTCGGCGGCGAGGCGCTCGTCGGGAAGCAGATGATCCAGGCCATGCTCGCCGACAGCGTCACGGAACTCTGGGCATCGCGGCTCATGACCTTCGAGGCGGCCGAGGCGCATGACCGCGGTGACGACCTGCGCTCGCTGCACGCGCGCTGCTCGATCGCGAAGCTCCATGCATCGGAGGCGGCGAATCGCATCGCCGACCGGGCGCTGCAGATTTTCGGCGGTCGTGGCTATATGCGGGAGAATTGCGCGGAGCGATTCTTCCGCGAGCTCCGCGTAGACCGCATCTGGGAAGGTTCCAGCGAGGTCCAGCGCCTGATTATCGCGCGTGCGCTCATCAAGCGCGGCCTGGAGGGGATGTAGCCCGTGGAGCCCCCGTTGATGACGCTCGCTCTTGCGGCGCTCCTGGCGGGGAGCGCTGCGGGAGCCGCCGAAGAGAAAGTGCTCAACGTCTTCACCTGGCCGGATTACATCGCACCGGACACCATCGCGAACTTTGAAGCCGAGTACGGTATCAAGGTCAATTACGACGTCTACGATTCGACCGAGATGGCCGAGGCGCGGCTCCTGGCGGGCCGCACCGGCTACGACGTCGTGGCGCACGCCGAGCGTTACTCCGCGCGCCTGATCCCGATCGGTGTCTACCAGCCGCTCGACAAGGCGAAGCTTCCCAACCTGCGTAACCTCGATCCCTGGGTGCTCGAGACGCTCGATTCGGCCGATCCCGGCAACCGTTACGGTGTGCCTTACCTCTGGGGCACGACGGGATTCGCCTACAACGTCAAGATGATCCGCGAGCGGATGCCCGACGCACCGGTTACGAGCGGCGACATGCTTTTCAAGCCCGAAGTCGTCCGGCGATTCGCCGACTGCGGCGTCACGTTTCTCGATGAACCGACCGATGTGATCCCGATGGCGCTTCTGTACCTCGGGCACGATCCCAACAGCCTCGACCCAGCGGACCTTGCGGAGGTTGAGCGCCTGCTGAAAGCCGTACGGCCTTACATCCGGTACTTCAGTTCGGCGAAGATGCTGATTGACCTGCCGAACGAGGAAGTCTGCGTCGCGATGAGCTGGTCTGGAGACTACGCGCAGGCGATGCTGCGGGCGCAGCAGGTTGGCAAGCCCGTCGGTCTCGAATACACGACGCAGAGCGAAGGTACGCTCGCCTGGTTCGATCTCTGGTTCATACCGGCCGATGCGCCCCATCCGGACAACGCCCACCTGTTCCTCAACTACCTGCTTCGACCGGACGTCGCCGCCGCGATCAGCCTCGAGACGCGCTACGCCACGCCGAACCTCAAAGCGATCCCGTTGCTGCCGCCCGCGGTGCGGAACGACCCGGCGGTGTTTCCACCCGAGTCCGAGAAGCATGAGCTGTACAAGGGCGTGATCCACGACCCGCTCGACGAGCGCAGGCGCTCGCGCCTGTGGTCGCGGGTGAAGACCAACCTGTGAGCGACGCCGCTACATCGGCGCTCGTCCAGATCCGCGAAGTCACGAAGCGCTTCGACGGCGCGACCGCGGTCGACAACGTCTCGCTCGACATCCTGCATGGCGAGCTTTTCGCGATCCTGGGCAGTTCGGGTTGCGGCAAGACGACGCTGCTTCGGATGCTCGCCGGGTTCGAGCATCCAACCTCGGGCCGGATCCTGATCGATGGAACGGACATGACGGACGTTCCGCCGTACGAGCGGCCGGTCAACCTCATGTTCCAGTCCTATGCGCTGTTTCCGCACATGACTGTCGAGGAGAACGTCGCCTACGGCTTGAAGAAGGAACGCGTTCCAGCTGCGACGATCCGTGAGCGCGTCACGGAGATGCTCGCCCTCGTCAAGCTCGGCCCGCTGGCATCCCGCAAGCCGGAGAAGCTTTCTGGCGGCGAAAAACAGCGTGTCGCGCTCGCGCGTGCGCTCGTGAAGCGGCCGAAGCTCCTGCTACTCGACGAGCCGCTCGCGGCGCTCGACAGGAAGCTCCGCGAGCACACGCAGTTCGAACTCGCGAACCTGCAATACCAGCTCGGCACGACGTTCGTCGTGGTGACGCACGACCAGGACGAGGCCATGACGCTCGCGAGCCGCATCGCGGTCATGGTGGAAGGACGGATCGCGCAAATCGGAACTCCGGGCGAGGTCTATGAGTATCCGGCGAACCGCTATGTCGCGGGCTTCGTCGGCAACATCAACCTGATCGAGGGTCGCGTGACCGGGGCCGCAAACGGGCGCCTGACGCTCCGTTCCGATGCGCTCGACGCTGAACTCGCGGCCGCCTGCGACGATCCGGGCGCCGCGAACGGCGAAGTGTGCGTCGCTGTCCGGCCCGAGAAGATCACGATCAGCCGGCAGCCGCCTGAAGGCGTAGATCGCAATGTCGTCAAGGGAATCGTGCGCGACCTCGGTTATTTCGGCGACCAGTCGCTGTATCGCGTGCACACGAAGAGCGGCGCCGTCCTGCAGGTGAGCGCGCAGAACCTGCGCCGCTCGGCGAAACTCGTCGTCGAATGGGACGACGAGGTGTACCTGTCCTGGGAGGTCGGCAGCACGATACTGCTACGCTCATGAGCGGCAAGGACAACGGAAACGGCGGTCATTCCCTGCGCTGGCTGCGCCGGGCGGTGATGATGCCGTATTTCTGGCTACTGCTTTTCTTCCTCGCACCGTTCTTGATCATTCTGAAGATCAGCGTCGCCGACCCGATCGTCGCGCAGCCGCCGTTCACGCCGCTGCTCGAGTGGGGCGCCGCGGGTTTCGAAGGAATCCGGGTCACGTTCTCGAACTACGCGTTCCTGTTCCAGGACGGCTATTACGGGATCATCTATGCCGCGTCACTGAAAATGGCCGCGAT
>CAYPQX010000070.1:0-9652 GCA_964412975.1 uncultured Steroidobacteraceae bacterium | reverse complement strand
CACGCTGCTCCTGAAACCGCTGATCGTGACGCTGCATCTGCTCGGCGGGCTCGCGACGCTTGCACTCCTCTGGTGGCTCGCATTGCCGCCGCAGCGGCGCGAGCTCAAGGCGGCCGAGCGGCCGGTGCGGCGGCTTGCGATTACGGGATTCGTCGTGCTCCACGCGCAGATCTCGCTCGGAGGATGGACGAGCACCAACTATGCCGCTGCCGCCTGCCCGGATTTTCCGGCCTGCCAGGGTTCGTACTGGCCGGACATGGATTTCAAGAATGCCTTCGTGCTGTGGCGCGGGCTGGGGATTGATTACGAGGGTGGCGTTCTCGATGCGCCGGCCCGCATCACGATACATTACGCGCACCGGCTCGGTGCTTACCTGACCGCGCTCGTGCTCGCGCTCGTGGTGATCGGCGCCTGGCGGCGCGGCCAGACGGACGCTGTGCGCGCGGCCGCGGTTGCGGTTGCGATCGCGCTCGTCATTCAGATAGCGATCGGGATGAATTTGATCTGGAAGGGCTGGCCGTTGTCGCTCGGCACCGCCCACAACGCGGGTGCGGCACTCCTTGTGCTTGCCACGGTCGCGCTACTGCGCTACCTGAGCCCCCGCTCCGAGGTCGGCCGATATCGGCCGTCGCTTCGTTAGCGGTATCTCAGAGGTACTGGAGCAGGACGGGCATTCCGGCCACGAACAGTGCCGCGCAAACCGCCAGTCCGGAACGATTGAAGAGAAACATATTGCCTCCTGTCGATTGCCGTTCAACCTGAATCGGCGCCCGGGGGTCTTCTGTCATCCACCCGACACGCCGGCATCTTTCGGATGCGGGGCTACGATACGTGCCGGCTTTGTTCCGATAAACAGCTCAATATTGACTTTATTGTTCACTAATATTATCTAATAAGGCCGTGGAAGCCCTCCAGGCCATGCAAGCCTTCAGCCGGGTTGCGGAGCTCGGCTCTTTTACGCGAGCGGCCGATGAGCTCGGCCTGTCCCGCGCAATGGTCAGCACCCATGTGCGCCGGCTCGAGCTGCGATTCGGCCTCAAGCTGCTGAACCGCACGACGCGGAAGGTCGCTGTGACGCCCGCGGGCGCGGACTACCTTGGCCATTGCCGGCGGATCTTTGCGGAAATCGCTGCCGCCGAGGAAACGCTGCGACAGGGCAAGGAACAACCGACCGGCCGCCTTCGCGTCGACGCGCCGGGATCTTTCGGCCGTCACATTCTGTTGCCGCGGCTGCCCGATTTTTTTGCCCGCTATCCCGGCATCGATCTCGATCTCCGGTTCAACGAGCGGGTCGTGGACCTCGTCCGTGAGAACGTCGACCTTGCCGTACGCGCGGGCACGATTACCGATCCGAACCTGGTGGCGCTGCGGATCTGCGGTTCGCGGTGGATCACCTGCGCCTCACCCGCTTATCTCGACCGCCACGGGCGCCCGCAGACAATCGAAGACCTCGCGGACCACGTTTTGATCGGCGCCATTCCTGCAGGCAGCGCCCAACCACGGCCCTGGACGTTCGCGAATGCCGAGGGCCACTCATTCGAGCCCCGGTTCCGCATAACCGCCAATGAAACGGAGGCCGCAATGCTCGCAGCCGCAAGGGGCGCCGGCATCACGCAAACCATGGACCTGCTGGCCGCGCGTGAGCTCGTAGAGGGTCACCTCGTCATGGTCCTGCCCCAGCACACCGAGTTGGGGCCGCCGCTATCGATCGTCCACACCCTGGCCGCGCAGCGCCTGGCGCGCGTGCGGGTGTTTTCCGACTTCCTGCGCGGCCTCCTGGAGTACGTGGCGCAGCGCGCAGCGCTCCATACGGGCCTGCCTGCGATCCGCTGAAGAATCTGAAGGGGACGTTCACCTTTAAAGGGGACGTTCACCTTTGAATGGAATAATCGATTCCACTGAATGGCGCGTTCACTTTCAAAGGTGAACGTCCCCTTGAGGACTGCTAGCATCACCGTTCTCATGACCGTCCGCGAAATACCGACCGACGTCGCCGCCGGCAGGGGCTGGGCCCGGGCGCGCGACTACTTCGCGCTGACAAAGCCAAAGGTCGTGTCGCTCATCATGTTCACGGCGATCGTCGGGATGTTCCTGGCCGTGCCCGGCTTTCCGCCCGCGGCAGAACTCTTCTGGGGCACGATCGGCATCGCACTCGCCGCCTCCTCGGCCGCTGCAATCAATCACGTGCTTGACGCGCGTATCGATGCCGAAATGACCCGCACACGCATGCGGCCGCTGCCGCGCGGAACAGTCTCGGAAGCCTACGCGCTTTCGTTTGCCTTCGTGCTCGGGGCCGGGTCGATGCTCATACTCGCGCTCCTCGTGAACGCGCTGACGGCGATCCTGACTTTCGTCTCCATCATCGGCTACGCGATCGTCTACACGGTGTGGCTGAAGCGCGCGACGCCGCAGAACATCGTGATCGGTGGCGCGGCAGGCGCGGCGCCGCCCGTGCTCGGCTGGACCGCGATCACCGGCGCCGTCAGCCCGGATGCGCTGCTGCTCTTCCTCATCATCTTCGCGTGGACGCCGCCGCACTTCTGGGCGCTCGCGATCGCGCGGCGCGAGGAGTACGCGCGCGCCGGCATCCCGATGCTGCCCGTCACGCACGGCGTCGCCTACACCAAGCAGTTCATCTGGTACTACACGGTGCTTCTCTCCGTCATTACCGTGCTGCCGTTCCTGACCGGCATGGCAGGGCTGTTTTATCTTGGCGCCGCGCTGATCCTCGATGCGCTTTTCCTGCGGCACGCGTGGACGCTGCGGCAGTCGGAGCGCGTGGACTTGCCGATGCGGGCCTTCCGCTTCTCGATCAATTATCTCGCGCTGCTGTTCGCGGCCCTGCTGGCCGATCACTACCTGCCGCGCGTCGCGGGCTGACGCCTGCCCGACCGGCGTTCAGCGAGGCGGACGTACTTGTAAGCGCAGGCCGCAAGCGACCGTCGCGGATTGGCCTCGTGGTCGCGGCCGCGGTATGGTTTACGCAGGCAGCGAGTTCACGCCATGATCGAGAGGTACGATCCCGTCGCCAGGCTGCTCGAGCCGGCCCTCGCGCGGCTGCAGCAGCCAGGGTACTGGTGGCAGCTGGGCGTCGTCGTGCTTGCGATCGCGCTGGCCTGGTTGGTCGCCCGTTTCCTGACCCGGTTGTTCAACGGCGACAAGGCGGCATCGCTGCCAACCGTCAAGGCGGCCAGCGTATTTGCGCCCCGCATCACGTTCCTGACGCTGCTCGGGTTGATCGGCGCATCAGGAGCCGCAATCCTGCGGGCCCTCGGCCTGCCGCACGAGATCGCCTGGAACGTTGCTTTGCTGGCGCTGGCCCTGGCGCTCATCCGTCTCGTGATCGGGATACTGAAGCGCGTGCTGCGCCCGGGCCCGCTGCTGGCCGCGTCGGAGCATCTCGTCGCCTGGGCGGCCTGGCTCATCGTCGCGCTGTACATCCTCGGCTGGGTCGAGCCGGTGGCGGCCGCGCTCGATGCCATCGCCATACCGATCGGCAAGGACGGCTTCTCGCTGCTCGACGCGCTGCGGATGGTCCTGACGATGCTGATCTTCGTGATGGCCGGCGCCTGGCTGGGCGCAGTCACGACCCGAAGGCTCATGTCATCGACCACCCTGTCGATCGGCTTGCGGGTCGGCGTCTCGAAGTTCGTCCGCCTGTTCCTGATCCTGCTCGCCGGCCTGCTGGGACTGAATGCCGTCGGCATCGACCTTGCCGCGCTCACCGTCTTCTGGGGCGCGCTCGGCATCGGACTCGGATTCGGCCTGCAGCGCATCGCCGCCAACTTCGTCAGCGGCTTCATCCTGGTCGGCGACCGCTCGATCCGCCAGGGCGACGTCATCACGATCGGGGAGCGATTCGGCGTGGTGAAGGAGTTGCGCGCGCGTTACATGGTGGTGCGCGACCGCGACGGCGTCGACACCCTGATTCCGAACGAGAACGTCATCAGCGCGGAAGTCGTGAACTGGAGCTACGGCGACCGGGCGATTCGTCTCAAGCTGCCGGTGCAGATCAGCTACCAGGACAACCCGCGGGAGGCGCTCAACCTGCTGTTGCAGGCGGCAGCAGGGCATCCGCGCGTAATGAAGGACCCGGCGCCCGCCAGCCGCGTCATGAGTTTCGGCGATGACGGCATCAAGCTCGAGCTGCGCTTCTGGATCCGCGATCCGGAAGATGGAATCAACAACGTGCGGTCGGACCTGCACCTCGCCATCTGGGATCTGTTTGCGGCTGCGCGGATCACGATCCCCTATCCGCAGCGCGATGTGCACATGAAGTAGACTCCGGCCGATGGATCTTGGATTCATCGAGCTGATCGACTGGCACGCGGGCGCGGTGCTCGCCATCACGTTCGGCACGTTTTACCTGTTCGCCAAGGAGCAGTTGCCGGTGCAGAGCACGGCCCTGCTCGCCCTGCTCGCGCTGATGCTGCTGTTCGGCATTTTCCCTTACGCCGGCGGCGACCGGCCGCTCGGGCCCGAGCAGTTCCTCGCCGGCTTCGGCAATTCCGCGCTCGTCACCATCTGCTTCCTGATGGTCCTCGGCCGCGGCATCGTGGCGACCGGCGCGCTGGAACCCGGCGTGCGATGGCTGGCGCGGATCTGGGGCTTCGCGCCACAGCTCGCGTTCCTCCTGATGCTCGTCTTCTGCATGCTGGCGAGCGGCGTCATGAACGACACGCCGATCGTCGTGCTGATGATGCCGGTGCTGGTCGCCGTCGCGGCGCGCACCGGTTCCAGTCCGGCCCGGACCCTGCTGCCGATGAACTACGCGGTGTTGATCGGCGGCATGGCGACCACGATCGGCACGTCCACCAACCTCCTGGTCGTCGGCATTGCGGCGGACCTCGGCGTCCCCGCCTTCGGGCTGTTCGACTTCGCACACATCGTCGCGATCGCCGCCGCCATTGCGTTGCCTTACCTCTGGCTGGTCGTGCCACGGCTGCTGCCCGTGGGCGCCGATCGCCCGCGGGTCGAGCCGCTGTCGTTCTACGCCGCGCTGACGCTGTACGAGAAAGGCGATGCGGTGGGGCGCCCGCTCGCGGAGGTGCTGAAGAAAGTGCCGGGGCTCCGGCCGCGCGCCCTGATCCGCAAGGGCATCGCGATGGTGCGGCTGCCGAGCGCCGAGCTGAAGGCCGGCGACCGGCTGCTGGTGCAGGACTCCCCGGAAAATCTGCGCGAGCACGCGACCGTGCTCGGCGCCGGGCTGCATGTGCGCGACCACGATGCGGAGCCTGCGCCGGCGGGCCAGACCCTGGCGCAGGTGCTGATCGCCTCCGACTCCGACCTCGGCAGCATGGCGCTCGCCGTGGGTCGTTTCGGGGACGAGCATGGCCTGGCTGCGATTGGCCTGCACCGCCCCGGCAGCGAGGATGTGCTCGATCTATCGGTCGAGCAGTTGCGAACCGGCGACGTCGTCCTGATGAGAGGCTCGAAGGAAGGCATCGAAAGGCTGCGCTCCGCCCCCGGCCTGCTGATCCTGGACGCCATGCTGGAATTGCCGCACACGCGCCGTGCCCCGCTCGCACTCGCGATACTCGCAGGGGTGATCGCAATCGCGGCGCTGAAGCTGCTGCCGATGGTGCTGGCCTCGGCCGTCGGCGTGGCGGCCATGCTGCTGACGGGCTGCCTGCGCTGGCAGGAAGCGACCGACGCGCTGTCATCCAAGGTCATCTTGATCGTCGTCGCCAGTCTTGCGCTGGGCAAGGCCTTGACCGCCACCGGCCTGATTGCCGACGCGGGTTACGGGCTCGCCGCCCTCGGCGGGGTCATCCCGCCGGCCGCGATGATCACGGCGCTGATGCTGCTGATGGCAATTGTCACCAACTTCGTTTCAAATAATGCGGCGGCGATCATCGGCACGCCCGTGGCGATTGCCATGGCCACGGCCCTCGGGGCGGACCCCCGGCCGTTTGTGCTCGCCGTGCTGTTCGGCTGCAACATCAGCTACGCGACGCCGATGGGATACCAGACCAACCTGCTCGTCATGTCGGCGGCCGGCTATCGCTTCAAGGACTTCGTGCGCGCCGGCCTGCCGCTGGCCGTGCTGATGTGGATCACGCTGACCTGGCTGCTGGCACGGGAATACGCGCTAATCTGAGCGAAGCGAGGTAGATCGCCATGCGCTGGCAAGGAAGAAGGCAGAGCGACAACGTCAAAGACCGCCGTGGCATGCGCGTCAGCCGCGGCGGACTGGTCGGCGGCGGCATCGGCACCATCGCGATCGCGCTCCTCATCATGTTCCTCGGCGGAGATCCCACCGCGGTACTTCAAGGCGTCGGCACGCAGACCCAAACCACCGAAGGGCCTTACGTCGAATCGCCGAACGAAGCGGAATGGCGGCAGCAGATTGCCGTCGCGCTAGCCGACACCGAGGACGCGTGGGATGCGGAATTCAAGGCCATCGGCGGGAAGTACCGCGAACCTACCCTCATCCTCTTCAACGCCGGCGTCGAAACAGGCTGTGGCGTGGCGCCCTCAGCCGTGGGGCCGTTCTACTGTCCACCGGACGAAGGCGTTTACATCGACCTGACGTTCTTCGACCAGCTCACGGAGCAGCTTGGCGCAAGCGGCGACTTTGCCCGCGCCTACGTCGTCGCGCACGAGGTCGGCCATCACGTGCAGAACCTGCTCGGCACTTCCACGCGTGTGCGCGAGATGCAGCAGCGCCCTGGCATCGATGAGATCGAGGCCAACCAGCTCTCCGTGCGGCTCGAGTTGCAGGCCGACTGCTATGCGGGTCTGTGGGCACACCGGGCCGACAAGTACTCCGGCCTCCTCGAGCCCGGCGACATCGGGGAAGCAATGAATGCGGCAAGCGCCGTCGGTGACGATCGCATTCAGCGTGGCGCCGACCGCGCGGTCGTGCCCGATTCCTTCACGCACGGCACTTCCGAACAGCGCCAGCGCTGGTTCCAGCGCGGCTACGAATCGGGGTCCCTGGAAGCCTGCGACACATTCAGGGCCGCCGACCTCTGATTCAGAACGCAGCTCCGAACTGGACCCAGAACTTGCGCGTGTCGGTGAAGAGATCTTCCGCGGCGTAGTCCGCGTACTTCACGAGGAGTTCATAACGGTTCGCGAACTTCCGCGACACCGAGAAATCCCATTCTGAGCCGTAGTCCAGCGCCGTGGCCTCCGCCGAGAAGTCGTGCCACACGACCTGACCGTTCCAGCCGGCAAGCTGCACATTGAGGCCTAAGTAAACGTCCTCGATGCCGGCCGAAGGTGTCGTCGCGAACTTGTCGGCCCAGCCCTGGAATTTGTGGGGTGTCGCGAGCGGCGTCTGGAACGCCGGATTCGTGGTCGCCGTGAAGACACCGCTCTCGCCCGAAAGAACTTCGCGTCCTGCTGTCACGCCGCCAAACGGGGCCTGGAGGCGCAGCTCGATGAGGTCGTAGCTCGCATCGATCTCCGCGGCGTTGTCACTGGCATCCTCCTGGACCGCGTACTCGAGCGCCCAGCTGAACTTGAGCTTCTCGCCGATGGCGTGGTCGCCGTCGTAGCGCGCGCCGAACGTGTCGGAAGAAAGCTGCGGCGCATTTCCGAGATCGAGCGCGTAGGCATAGAAAGCGAGTGCACCGACCGGAAGCGAGGTCAGCTTTACGTTCAGCAGGTGGCTGTCGCTCGAAAGGGTTTCCGGCGGCAGGCCGGTGTCCGGCCCGAACACGCGGTTCACCTGATCGACGTAGTCGTAGTCGATGGCGGCGCCGGACAGGGCCCTGGTCTCCAGGCGCAGCGAATCGAAGGTCTGCTCGTTCTGGCGCCAGCCGACAAAACTGATGAAGCGCTCGTTGTCGAATGCCATGCGCTGGCGTCCGACACGCACCAGCGTCCCTTTCGCTCCCGCGTATTGCACCCAAGCCTGGTTGAGGTCCGTCCCCTGGGGGTCGGCGACCACGGGATACTGGATGAGGCTGTTGCGCGTGTCGTCGTAATGCGGATCGCCCAGCGCTTCGACGTGATCGAACTCGGCGAAACCGGAGAATCCGTTCATGACGCCGGTCGCGAGATTGAGCCGCAGTCGGAGCGTATTGGCTTCCGCCGTAGCCGGCTTGTCGTCCTGCTCGACATTCTCGAACCGGTAGCGGAATTCCATCCCCGCCTTGCCCTCCCTGATGAGCGCATCAAGCCCTTCGCCGGAGGCGGGCGCCATGACAGTCGCGGCCAGGAAAACCAGCAGGAACCGCTGCATTTTGAACACCTTTTGGCCTGAATCCATGATCGGACGGCGCCCCGGCCGGCGCCTTGACCTGCGTCAATCCCGACGCTCTCGCTAGAATGTCTGCCTGATGATCGTCCACAAGCACCCGGTTCCCGAAACATTCGCGGCGAAGGCGGCCGTCAAGGCCGCGGACTACCAGGCGATGTATCAGGAGTCGATTCGCGACCCGGAAGGTTTCTGGTCGCGGATCGCGAAACGGATCGACTGGTTTCGCTTCCCGACCCGCATCAAGGACGTCTCTTTCGACCCCGCGGACTTCCGCGTCCGCTGGTACGAAGATGGCGAACTGAACGTCTCGGTCAACTGCCTCGATCGCCAGCTCGAAAAGCGCGGCGACAAGACCGCGCTCCTGTTCGAAGGCGACGATCCCTCGGTCTCACGACGGGTCACTTATCGCGAGCTCTACGAGCAGGTCTGCCGGTTCGGCAATGCGCTCCGCAGGCTGGGGGTCAAGAAGGGCGATCGCGTCACGATCTACATGCCGATGATCCCGGAGGCCGCGGTCGCGATGCTCGCCTGCGCGAGGATCGGTGCGATTCACTCGGTCGTATTCGGCGGCTTCTCGCCCGAGTCGCTGGCGGGGCGCATCGAGGATTGCACTTCGACGATCGTCATCACGGCCGACGAAGGCCTGCGCGGCGGCAAGAAGATACCGCTGAAGGCCAACGTGGACGCTGCGATTGCATCACACCAATTGCCGGTCAGGAATGTCGTCGTCGTTCGCCGCACCGGTGCCGCGACCGACTGGGTGCCCGGGCGCGACCGGCACTATGCGGACATCGTGGCCGCGGAGCCCGCCGTCTGCGAACCCGAGCGGATGAACGCGGAGGACCCGCTATTCATTCTTTATACCTCCGGCTCGACCGGAAAGCCCAAGGGCGTCCTGCACACGAGCGGCGGCTATCTCGTGTTCGTGAATTTCACCTTCGCCTGCGTCTTCGACTACCGGGAGGAAGACATCTTCTGGTGTACGGCCGACGTGGGCTGGGTCACCGGCCACAGCTACATCGTCTATGGCCCGCTTTCGAACGGCGCCACGAGCCTGATGTTCGAGGGCGTTCCGAACTATCCCGATACCTCGCGCTTCTGGCGCGTGGTGGACAAGCACAAGGTCACCATCTTCTACACGGCGCCAACCGCGATCCGCGCGCTGATGCGCGAGGGCGACGCGCCGGTGGCCACCACTTCACGCGCGACGCTGCGGCTCCTCGGCACGGTCGGCGAGCCGATCAATCCGGAAGCCTGGGAATGGTATCACCGCGTCGTCGGTGACGGCCGCTGCCCGATTGTGGACACCTGGTGGCAGACCGAGACGGGCGGAATCCTGATTTCACCGCTGCCCGGCGCGACACTCCTGAAGGCGGGCTCGGCCACCCTGCCGCTGCCCGGCGTGCTGCCGGCGCTCGTCGATAACGAAGGCCGAATCCT
>CAYPQX010000069.1:0-6344 GCA_964412975.1 uncultured Steroidobacteraceae bacterium | reverse complement strand
GCTGAGCGAGGGACGCTTCGACCTGACCTCCGGCGTGCTGCGCTACGCCTGGAGCTTCGACGAAGGGCCGATCAAGGCCGATACCGCGCGGATTCCTGAGCTACTCCAACGCATCGGCTGGCAGCGCGTGCGCTGGAAGCCGCCGTACCTGACCCTGCCCGAGGGCATGGAGATCGATTTCGGCGGCATCGGAAAGGAATATGCCGTCGACCTTGTCGCGGACTGGGCGGCGGAGCACTCGGTTTACCCGGTGCTCGTGAACTTCGGCGGGGATCTGCGCTGCTGCGGCGACACGCCGAAGGCCGGCGCCTGGCTGGTCGGCATCGAGTCGATCGAGAAATTCGGCGAGGCGGCGAAGCGGATCGAGATTAAATCGGGCGCCCTCGCGACCAGCGGGGATGCGCGCCGTTTCATCGAGATTGACGGCAAGCGCTACGGCCATATCTTCGACGCCCGCACCGGCTGGCCCGCGCCCGCCACGCCGCGCTCCATCACCGTCGCCGCAGCGACCTGCTCACAGGCCGGCAGTTATTCCACGCTCGCGATGCTGCAGGGGGAGGGCGCTGAGGCCTTCCTCGAAGGCGAGGGCGTGCAGTACTGGTGCCTTCGCTAAAGGACGCTAAAGGGGACGCTCACCTTTAAAAGTGAACGTCCCCTTTAAAGGTGAGCGTCCCCTTTAAAGGTGAGCGTCCCCTTTAGCGTCCGTTAGCGAAGGCACCAGTACTGCACGCCCTCGCCTTCGAGGAAGGCCTCAGCGCCCTCCCCCTGCAACATCGCGAGCGTGGAATAACTGCCGGCCTGTGAGCAGGTCGCTGCGGCGACGGTGATGGAGCGCGGCGTGCCGACTGCGGGCCAGCCGGTGCGGGCGTCGAAGATGTGGCCGTAGCGCTTGCCGTCGATCTCGATGAAACGGCGCGCATCCCCGCTGGTCGCGAGCGCGCCGGATTTGAGCTCAATCCGCTTCGCGGCCTCGCCGAACTTCTCGATCGATTCGATGCCGACCAGCCAGGCGCCAGCCTTCGGCGTGTCGCCGCAACAGCGGAGATCCCCGCCGAAGTTCACGAGCACCGGGTAAACCGAGTGCTCTGCCACCCAGTCCGCGACGAGATCGACCGCGTACTCCTTGCCGATGCCGCCGAAATCGATCTCCATGCCCTCGGGCAGGGTCAGGTACGGCGGCTCCCAGCGCACGCGCTGCCAACCGATACGTTCGAGGAGTTCAGGAATCCGCGCGGTATCGGCCTTGATCGGCCCTTCGTCGAAGCTCCAGGCGTAGCGCAGCACGCCGGAGGTCAGGTCGAAGCGTCCCTCGCTCAGCTTCCAGAGCGCGGCACCGTAGTCGATGAGGCGCGCGGTCTCGTCGTCCACCTTGAACGGCTGGCCGCGCTTCTCATGGATCGCGTAAACGACGGAGTCCGTACGGTACCGGCTGAACTTCCGGTCGATGCGCTCCGCTTCCCGGCAGGCGTGCCGGCCGATTCGGAACGCGAGACCCTCGTCCTCGGTCTCGCAGAGCACCTCGCAGGGGCTGCCCATGGCGACGAACTCGGCGCGCCAGTGGTCGCGCTCGCGATTGAGGCTAAAACCGGAACTTGTATCCAAATTGTGCGATCACGGCCGTCAGCGGCGGGACGAGATCGTAGTTGAGCAGATCTCCGACTTCGGATCCAGATGAGGGGTCGCCGTCCTGCTGGTAGTACTCGAGCCGCATCGAGAACTCGCCGCGGTCCGTGAACCGCCCGTACTTGATCCCGACCGTGTAGGCGTCGAGTTCCGCCAGCCGGTGGTCGGCCGATGCGAATTCCGGCAGGGGATCGCCATCGAAGAGCGCGGTACGGTAGAAATCCGCGGCGTCCTGCACGTAATAACGCAGGTGCGGTTCCAGGTATGACCGCTCATTGATGTTCCAGCGGTAGCGCGCTTCGGCCGTCTGCGAGGTCACGCCCCAGTCGTCGTCCATGAACCGGTAGCTCAGCGCGAACGAATCGCGATCGAGTGCGTAGCGCCATTCGGTGAAAATGCTCTGCTTCGTGCGCTTGTCCGGGCGGTGTTCGTAGAGATACAGGTTGAGACCGCTGCCCACCGGGCCCGCGACCGGCGAACCGGTGACGGGATCGACCACGCTCAGGATCTTGTACGGGTCGGTTAGATAGCCATCGGACTGGCCATAGGAGTACGCGAGTTCGATCAGCGAGCGGCGACTCAGGATCTGGGTCACGCCGATCAGCACGTCCATGACGTCCTTCGACTCATCGCCAGCGCCGCCATTGCCGTCGTCATCTTCTACTTCCGCCACCATGGGCGAGAATCCGATGGGCGCGCCGCCGACCGGACTGACGTCGTCCTGCGCGAACGCGGCGCCGAGGTAGAGCGTCGTGTTCTTGAGGTTGAAGTCGCGCTCGATCCGGCCGTTGAGGCCGGCATGCGTGTAGTCGTATTCGTCGGAGAAGCTCAAGCCCACGGCCCAGCGCATCGATTCACCGAGCGCCGCCTGCCAGTTGGCCGTGAGCGCGACGCGCGTGTCGAGGAACGTGGGGTCGAGCGGCAGTTCGCCCGCGGCGATGTCATACGAACCGCGGCCCGATGCTTGGGTAAAAGTCTGCACGGTGCTTGCCGGCACGGCACCGGAGGGTGTCGCGCCGGTCAGGGAGTCAACGGTGAGGCTGAAGTTGAGAATGCGGTCTGCGTCGAAGGCGCGCTGCGCCGAGAACATGAGGCTGCCGTCCTGTACGCGGCTGTCGTCCTCGCCGTAATAGAGGAGTGAAGTGTCGAGTTCCCAGCCCGGCACCTCTTGTGCGGTGACGGGTGCGGATGGCAAGGCGCCGAGCAGGCCGCAGGTGGCGCTCGCGAGCGTCGCGCCGATCGGCTTCTTCAATTGCATCCGCAGCCTCCGCCGGCAAAGCCGCGCCCGCCGCTCGATGCCTCCTTGCTGAAATAGATGTGATCGTCGATCACCGCTTCGTGCGAATCAGGCTGCATGTCTGCGCGTGCGTGCAGGCCGCGTTCCCAGGGCTCGACGCCGAGCGAAGCGCAGCCGCCGAGGGTGACGGTCGCGAGACCGGCGAGCACGAGGGCCCAGGGACGCAGTCGATTCATGGCGCGGATTCCTTCAGCAATTGTTCGATCTGCAGCTCGCGTTCCTCGCGCTGCTTCTCGCGGAAGCCGGCATGACGGACGCGAATGTTGCCTTGGCGGTCGATCAGGAAACTGGTCGGCATCGCCTGCACGCGGAACTGCCGCGCGAGGTCGCCGGCCTGGTCGTACTCGACCTGGAACTTCGCCGGCACCTTCTTAAGGAAGGCCTCGGCAAGCGCGCGTTCCTGGTCGACGTTGACGGCGACGACGACCAGGCCTTCGTCCGCGTGTTTCTGCTGCAGCTCGTTCATCCAGGGGAAGGACTGCAGGCAGGGCCCGCACCAGGAGGCCCAGAAATCCACCAAAACGACCTTTCCGTTCAATGACTTGAGAGTTGACCAGGCGGGCGCGGCTGTCAGGGGGGAGGACGTGGCCGCGCCCGCGAGGTCGGTCGACATGGCAAGCAACAACGAAAAAGTGGCAATCCAGGAAGCGCGCAACGGGCATCTCCGTCTAAATAGACAGCTAGAGCTTTGGACGGAGCCCGCTCTGCAAATCAATCGGCTAGCTAAAGGGGACGCTCACCTTTAAAGGTGAACGTCCCCTTTAAAGGTGAGCGTCCCCTTTAGCGTCCGATTCGACGAATCTCCGCAAGCATCGCCTCAGGCGACAGCGGACGGCCGAGCAGCTCGTCCATCAGCGTTTTCGCTGTCTTTTCCGACCCGTAACGCAGCAGCTTTCCGCTGGTCCATTCATGCCACTTCGCATTCCCCGCATTGAACGGCCCGATTGCCTCGGCCGTCGCCTTGCGCATCTCGGCGGTCAGCACGGCGCCGAGCCCGTAATTGACCATGTAGCCGGGGTTGCTCACGAGCTGCACGCGCACCGCCCACCACGCGATCTCGGGGTGCGGAATGATATGCAGGTACTCGCTCGTGATATCGGTCCACACCGCGTTCGGATCCTGCGACGGATCGCGCAGCATGCGGATCTCGAACAGCGACCAGGCGATATCCATCATCACGCTGCCGTGCAGGCCGCGGAGCGAGATCCCGACCGGCAGTTCGGTGCCCAAGTATTTCTTCTGCCAGGCGGGTTCGTACACGCTCCACGACGGCACGTCGGCGAAGGCCTCGGTGAAGATCGTGTCGGTCCAGTCGGTGAACGCGGGACGATTGCGGATCGCGCTGATGTGCACCGCGTGGCCATTCTCGTGCACGAGCTCATTCAGGGAGCCGAGGTCGCCGTCCTCGTAGCGCCCGACGACGAATGCGATGGTCTTCTGCCACTGGCCGTCCACATGCCGGCCGCGCTTCAGGAAATCGCAGTACGCAAACGGCGACTTGTCCGGACGGTCCTTGATGTCGTAGACGACGCCGAGTGCTTCGAGATCAACACCCAGGTCACGATAGAACCGGTGATCGACCGACATGATATCGCCGCCCGGAAAACTCGAGGCGAGCCGGCGGTTGGCCTCGCCCATTGTGTATCGGTAATCCCAGGGCTCGACTTTCTCGGGTCCCGTCGAATCGCGCCAGGCTTCGAGGATCTGTACGAGCCAGCGTTCGACGTCCATCGTCGTGACGCCAATCGCGCGCGCGGCCGCCGCGGCGCCCGAGCCGTTCGTCGCTTCTTCCGCCGCGGCCAACTTGATCAGGCGGCGGTACGGGCTGTCGGGTTCATTCTTGCCGTTGAGCGCGGACCACAGCGGCCGGTACGCATCGAAGAGCGCCTTGCGCCGCGCCGGTTCTTCGAGGTCGTAGAGCATTCCGAGCCCGGTGCCGCGATCGACCGTGCCCCCCTCGAACTGGAGCTGGTTGCCGATCTCGCGATAGCAGCTCGAGAGCACGGCGGAAAGCGCCTCGTAATCGAGCGCCTTGTCGTCGCGATCCTTGCACGCGAGTTCGCTGGCCGCATCCGCGACCGCGGGTTCCGGGTCGCCGAAATCGGCAAGCGTGACGCGGATCGCCGCGACGGCCGCCGCGTCTTCCGCGGAAAGTTTCGCCGGATCGAGGGCGGCGAGGCTCGCCAGCAGCGCCCCGTGCCGGTCGCGGAGCTGCTCCTTCCAGGCAGCGGCCGCCGCGCCCTCGTGCTCGGTTGCGAAGCCGGAGTCGAGAAAAGCCACCGCATCACGGGCATCGAGAAACTGGAGGAATTGCGCCTCGGTTCCGGCCAGTGGGGGCGGTTCGGCCGCGTGGGCGGCGCCTGTTCCAGTGAGGGCGAGCACGATCAGAAGGAGCAGTTTCATGCTGAAAACCCGTGACTTCGAGGGGATGTCATCGTACTGCAAACTGCGACCGGGTTTGCCACGCCGGGGTGCCCTGCCCACAATGCGGTGGTTCGGCACTTCCGCGCTTCGTTCCGGGGATACGCCATGCGTGAAGAGAGTTTCAGGGGTGTGGGCGGCCTCAATATCTTCTTCCGCTCGTGGCATCCCGAGGGGAAGCCGCGCGCCGTGCTCGTGATCGTGCACGGGTTCAACTCGCACAGCGGCCAGTACTTGTGGGCGGCGGACCGCTTCGCGGCGAGCGGCTACGCGGTCTATGCTCTCGATCAGCGCGGCCGCGGCAAGTCGGAAGGCGATCGCTTCTACGTCGAAAGGGTGGAGGACTACGTCGACGATGTCGCGACCTTCGTCGCGCTCGCCAAGTCGCGCGAACCGCGCTTGCCCATCTTCGTGCTAGGCCACAGCGCGGGCGGTGTCATTTCCTGCGTGTACGCGCTCGATCACCAGAAGGAGATCGACGGCCTCATCTGCGAGAGCTTCGCCTTCAAGGTCCCGGCGCCGGAACTGCTGCTGAAAACAGTCAAGTGGCTGGCCGGCCGCTTTCCGCGGCTGCCGGTCCTGAAACTCCCGAACAAGGGCTTCTCGCGCGACGCGAAGGTCGTCGAGTCGATGAACAAGGATCCGCTGATCGCGAAGGAGATCCAGCCCGCGATCACGGTCGCCGCGATGCTCCGAGCCAACGAGCGCCTCGAGCGCGAGTTCGCGCGCATCAAGCTGCCGGTGCTGATACTTCACGGGGCGGCCGACACGGTCACGTTGCCGATCGGCAGCAAGATGTTCCAGGAGTACGCCGGTTCCGACGACAAGATACTTAAGATCTATCCGGACCACGTGCACGATCTCCTGAACGACATCGGCAAGGAGAAGGTGATCGCCGACATCATGGGGTGGATGAGCCCGCGAATCCGCACGCGCTGAGCGCCAGTGCTGCTCACGCTAAAGGGCGCTAAAGGGCGCTAAAGGGGACGCTCACCTTTAAAGG
>CAYPQX010000068.1:0-19281 GCA_964412975.1 uncultured Steroidobacteraceae bacterium | reverse complement strand
CCACGGCGAGCTCGATCGCGCGGCAATGGACATATTGAGGCTCGCGACGCCTTTCGAGGCCTTTCCCGAGGAACTGGCGGCCCGGCACGACGTTCTGCGATTCGCCTACGAGTGGCAGTTCGTCGGCGGTCGACTCGCCGGCTCCGCCGTCGAGATTCCGGCGCCGCTGGAATAAGTCCGCTCGCAAAACTAAAGGGGAAATCAAAGGGGACGGTCACCTTTAGTGAAATCGAAGCTGTGTTATTTGCGCAGTCGCGGCGAAAGGTGACCGTCCCCTTTGATTTCCTCTGATTTTCCGCTTTGACCGCTGCCGGCCAGCGGCCGATACTATCGGCATGGCAGCAGGCGCCTACCTGAACAACCAGTTGCTGGTCGCGATGCCCTCGCTCGCGGATCCTAATTTCTCGCACAGCGTGACGCTCATCTGCGAGCACAACGAGCGTGGCGCGCTCGGCATCGTGATCAACCGGCCGCTCGACATGCGGATGTCCGAAGTCCTGGACCAGCTTTCGCTTGTCACGCAGGACGCGCGCCTGCGCGACATGCCTGTGCTCGCGGGCGGCCCGGTGCAGCGCGACCGGGGTTTCGTGCTGCACCGACCGGGTCCGCAAGGCTTCGAGTCGACGATGCCAGTGTCGGAAACGCTCCACGTCACGACTTCGCGCGACGTGCTTGCCGCGATGGCGCAGGGCAGCGGTCCGGCGCACGCCGTGATCGCACTCGGGTATGCCGGCTGGGAAGCCGGCCAGCTCGACGAGGAGTTGCTCCAGAACGCCTGGCTGACCGTGCCCTGCGACGACTCTCTGATCTTCGAACTGCCATTCGAGCAGCGCTGGCACGCCGCCGCACGCCTGCTTGGAATCGAGCTGTCCCGCATCAGCACCCAGGCCGGACGTGCCTGAACCATGAACGCGCCGCCCGCAAGGACGGTGCTCTCCTTCGACTACGGCCTGCGGCGCATCGGCGTCGCCGTCGGCAACACGCTCACCGGAACTGCCGAGGCGCTTGCGACCATCGGCGCGCGCGACGGCCTACCCGACTGGCGCGCGATCGACCGCTGCGTCGCCGACTGGAGGCCTGCCGCGATCGTCGCCGGCGTTCCCTATAATATGGCCGGTCGAGATGCGAGCCTCGCCACGGCGGCATTGCGGTTCGCCGACGAGCTCGGCGGACGTTACGGCATCGAGGTTCACCGGGTGGATGAAAGACTGACGTCGCGCGAAGCGGAGGATGACCTGCGCGAGCGTCGCAGGAGCGGCGCCAAGACGCGACGCGTCCGGCGCGGCGACGTCGACCGCGAGGCCGCGCGCCTCCTCCTGCTGCAATGGCTGAGAGGCCAGCCCGGACGGCCCGCCCAATGAGTTCCGGCTTTTCGCAGCTGGATGCCCAGAACCGGCTGCGACACCTGATCACCCTCGACGGCCTCGGGCGCGACCTGCTCGAAGAGTTGCTGGATAGGGCGGATCGCTACCTGCCCGCGGCCGGCGAAGGGCCGGCACGCGGCACGGAACTTGACGGCTGGACGGTCGCAAACCTGTTCGCGGAACCCTCGACCCGCACGCGAGCTTCGTTCGAGCTCGCCGCTGTCCGTCTCGGCGCTGACACGATCAATCTCGACGTCATGCTTTCGTCGAGGGCCAAGGGCGAGTCCATCATCGATACGATCTACACGCTTCAGGAGATGCAGGTGGACGTCTTCGTGATCCGTGACGCGGAGCCGGGCCTCCACGAATATGTCGCGCGGCAGGTCGGCCCGCGGGTCAGCGTGATCTCGGGCGGCGAATCGCATCTCTCGCACCCAACGCAGGGCCTGCTCGACGCGCTGACGATCCGCCAGAGCAAGGGCGACTTCCGCAGCCTGTCGGTTGCTATCGTGGGCGACATCCGGCATTCGCGCGTCGCGCGTTCCGCGCATCGTGCGCTCGCCACGCTGGGGATTCCGGAGATCCGTATCGTCGCACCACCTGAGATGATGCCGGACGTTGCGGAGTTTGCCGGCGCCAGGCGTTTCGAGTCACTCGACGAAGGAATTGCCGGCGCCGACGTCGTCATGATGCTGCGCATCCAGCTCGAGCGGGCGGCAGACCACGCGCCGGCGGATCTCGGCGCCTATCACCGGGAATTCGGCCTGACGGCCGCACGGCTCGCCCGCGCATGCCCGCGCGCGATCGTCATGCACCCGGGGCCCATGAATCGCGGCGTCGAGATCGATTCGGACGTTGCCGATGGCCCGCAATCGCTGATCCGGCGGCAGGTTGCGAATGGCGTGGTGGTTCGCATGGCCGTTCTCGCGCACATCGCCGACGCGCGGCGGAAGCGAGCCACGTGAGCGCCGCCGCTCGCGGTCATCGCGGCACGATCTTCCTGGAGGACGCGACCGTGCTCGACCATCAGGCGTTCGCCGGCCGTCAGTACGTGCTGCGGTTGCAGGCACCCCGCTGCGCGTCGGCCGCGACGCCCGGCAGCTTCATCCACCTGACCTGCGGCCCCGACCTGCCGATGCGCCGGCCGCTTTCGATCATGCGTGCCGACGCCGGTGCCGGCTGGGTGGAAGTCCTGTACAAGGTCGCAGGTCACGGCCTCGCCGAACTGGCGCTGCGCATTCCGGGCGAGACCCTCTCCTGTCTCGGGCCGATCGGCCGCGGCTTCACGCTTCATGCCGGGCGCCCGCGCGTCCTGATGATCGGCGGCGGCGTTGGCATCCCGCCCATGCTGTTTCTCGCCGAGGCAATCGCCGCGGCTCGGGGCTCCTGGAAGCCGCTCGTCCTGATGGGATCCGAGTTGCCCTTTCCTTTCGAACTCGCGACTTCGCGGCATGCCGTTGCAGGACTTCACGCCGGCGCGACGGCCTGCATGCCATTCCTGGAGGCGCTGGTCATTCCGAGCCGGCTCGCAAGCCTCAGCGGCTTCGCGGGCTGTCACCGCGGCTTCGTGACCGAACTCGCCGACGCCTGGCTCGGCGCGCTCGAGGATTCAGAGCGCGCGGAGGTCGAGATCATGAGCTGCGGGCCGCACGTCATGATGGTCGCGGTCGCCGCACTCGCGCGGCGGTACGGCGTTCCCTGCCAGGTGTCGCTCGAGGAAAACATGGCGTGTGGGGTCGGCGGTTGCGCGGGATGCGCGGTGCTCGTCCAGACGCCGGACGGTCCCGCGATGAAGCGCGTCTGCGTCGATGGTCCGGTCTTCGACGCAGCGACCGTATTCGACGCCTGAATTCGACGTAGCGCAGTCAAGGACTCCAGCCGGCGTGCGCGGGATCCGGCGGGGTTCCTCGCTCGCAAACTCCGCCGGAACTTACGAGTTTGCTCGCGAGGACCCCGCCACCTCGCGCACGCCGGTCAGCGCACTGTCGCGCGGGCCCATCGGGCGCGAAGCCGGGCGCGGGGGATGTCCCGAGCAAGCGAATGTCCGTTCTTCTGAGCGAGCGAGGGAGCGTCCCCCGCGCCCGGCCGCGCCTGGATCAGCCGAAGTTGATGCGAGCCTCGAGGTTGGTGCGGGAGTCGGCGTTGGTCAGCGCTTCCTCGATGTCGATCTTGCCTTCCTTATAGAGGTGCAGGAGCGCCGAGTCGTAGTTCTGGATGCCGCGCTCGTTGGACGACAGCATCGCTTCCTTGACGCCGATGACGTCACCCTTCTTGATCAGGTCCTGGATATGCGGCGTGTTCAGCATCACCTCGACCGCGGCGACCCGCTTTTTATTGCGGCCGCGAACCAGGCGTTGGGAAACAATTGCGCGCAGGTACTGCGACAGGTCGAGGAAGATCTGGTTGTGCTGGTCGCGCGGGAACAGGTTGATGATGCGGTCGAGCGTCTCGGCGCAGTTGTTCGCGTGCAGCGTCGCGATGCAGAGATGGCCGGTGCCGGCAAGCGTGATCGCCGATTCCATCGTCTCGCGGTCGCGGATCTCGCCGATCAGGATCACGTCCGGGGCGGCGCGCATCGCGGCGCGGAGCGCCCTGCCGAACGAGCGCGTGTCGAGCCCGACTTCACGTTGGTTGACGATCGCCTTGCGATTCTGGTGCAGGAACTCGACCGGATCCTCGATCGTCAGGATGTGGTCGGAGCAGTTCTCGTTCCGGTGATTGATCATCGCCGCGAGTGTCGTCGACTTGCCCGAGCCGGTCGCGCCGACCATCAGCACGAGCCCGCGCTTCAGCATCGCGAGCTCCTGGAGCGTGGCCGGGAGACCCAGCTCGTTGAGCTTGGGCGTGTCCACGCTGATATAGCGCAGCACGAGCGCGGGAAAGCCGCGCTGGTAGAAAAGCGCGGCGCGGAAGCGGCCGACACCGGGCTCCGAGATCGCGAAGTCGATTTCGAGCTCGTTCTGGAAATGCTCGAGCTGCTCCGCGCTCATGAGGCCGTAGGCGATGTCGCGCACCGTCTCGGCGCTCAGCACCTGCTTGTTGATCGAATGGATGACTCCCTCGATCTTGATCTTGACCGGGGAATTCGACGTGAAAAACAGGTCTGAGGCCTTCTTGTCGGCCATCAGCTTCAAGAGCGACTTGATGCTGAATCGGCCGTCTTCGGTTTCGGCCGCCATCGCTTGCTCACTCATCGGCTTAGTAGATTTTGCCGTCGTTGGACTCATCGACGATCCTCAGCGTGCTGGAAGCCTCCGCCTGGAGGCGGTCTTCGCGCTTGCTCTCTAGCTTGATCCGGAGGCGCAACTCGTTCTTCGAGTCGGCGTTCCGCAGGCCTTCCTCGTACGAAATCGTGCCGGCTTCGTAGAGATCGAACAGCGCCTGGTCGAAAGTCTTCATGCCGAGGCGGTTCGAGCGCGCCATCACTTCCTTGATCTTCGATACTTCGCCGCGGAAGATCAGGTCCGCAACGAGCGGCGTCCCGATCAGGATCTCCATGGCCGCGATCCGGCCCTCAGCCTTTTCGCGCGGAATCAGCCGCTGCGAAACCATCGAGCGGATGTTCAGCGAGAGATCCATCAAGAGCTGCTCGCGCTTCTCCTCGGGGAAGAAGTTGATGATGCGGTCGAGCGCCTGGTTCGAGCTGTTGGCGTGCAGCGTCGCGAGCACGAGGTGCCCCGTCTCGGCGAACTGGATGCCGTATTCCATCGTCTCGCGATCGCGGATTTCGCCGATCATGATGACGTCGGGCGCCTGGCGCAGCGTGTTCTTGAGGGCCGTATGCCAGCTCTCGGTGTCGACGCCGACCTCGCGGTGCGTGACGACGCAGCCGCGGTGCTGGTGCACGTACTCGACCGGGTCCTCGATCGTCACGATGTGGCCGCGGGTCTTCTCGTTCCGGTAGCCGACCATCGCAGCGAGCGTCGTCGACTTGCCCGAGCCCGTCGCGCCGACGACGATCACGAGGCCGCGCTTGGACAGCACGATGTCCTTCAGGATCGGCGGCAGCTCGAGTTCCTCGATCGTCGGGATCGTCGAGTTGATCTGGCGGATCACGCAGCCGGTCTGGCCCTGCTGCACGAAGGCGCTGACGCGGAAGCGGCCGATTCCCGGCGGCGCGATCGCGAAGTTCGCCTCCTTGCTGGCGTCGAACTCGCGGGTCTGGCGGTCGTTCATGATCGAGCGCACGAGCACGGCGCTCTGCTCCGGTGACAGGGCCTTGTCGGTCTGCGGCCGCACCTCGCCGTCGATCTTGATCGCCGGCGGGAAGCCGGATGTGATGAACAGGTCCGAACCCTTGCGGTCGACCATGCGCCGCAAGAGGTCCTGCATCAGCTTGATTGCCTGTTCACGATCCATTACTGGTCTCCCGGGCGCGCGGCGCGCGCCTTACATGCTGTCCTTGTTCTGGGCCTTGTAGCGCGCCTCTTCCTTCGCAACCAGACCCTTCGCCAGCATCTCGGTCAGGCACTGGTCGAGCGTCTGCATGCCCTGGCCCTGGCCGGTCTGGATCGACGAGTACATCTGCGCGATCTTGTTCTCGCGGATCAGGTTCCGGATCGCTGGGGTGGCGATCATGATCTCGTGCGCCGCGATGCGGCCACCGCCGAGGCGCTTCAGGAGGGTCTGCGAGATCACGGCCCGCAGCGACTCCGAAAGCATCGAACGCACCATGTCCTTTTCTTCGCCGGGGAACACGTCGACGATGCGGTCGACGGTCTTGGCCGCCGAACTTGTGTGCAGGGTGCCGAACACGAGGTGGCCGGTCTCCGCGGCGGTCAGGGCGAGGCGTATGGTTTCGAGATCGCGCATTTCGCCGACGAGCACCACGTCCGGGTCCTCGCGGAGCGCCGAGCGCAAGGCCTCGCTGAACCCGAGCGTGTCGCGGTGTACTTCGCGCTGGTTGATCAGGCAGCGCTTCGACTCGTGCACGAATTCGATCGGATCCTCAATGGTGATGATATGCTCGGGACGATTGACGTTGACGTAGTCGATCATGCCGGCGAGCGTCGTGGACTTACCGGAGCCCGTCGGCCCGGTCACGAGCACGAGGCCGCGCGGCAGCATGCAGAGATCCTTGAACACCTTCGGCGCGCTCAGGTCGTCGAGCGTCTTGATCAGCGAAGGAATGTTCCGGAACACCGCGCCGGCGCCGCGGTTCTGGTTGAAGGCATTGACGCGGAAGCGCGCCAGGTTCGGGATCTCGAACGAAAAGTCGGTCTCGAAGAACTCCTCGTAAACCTTCCGCTGCTTGTCGTTCATGATGTCGTACACCATGCTGTGCACTTCCTTGTGCGTCAGCGGCGGCATGTTGACGCGTTTGACGTCGCCGTCCACGCGGATCATGGGAGGAACGCCTGCCGACAGGTGCAGGTCGGATGCGTTGTTCTTGACTGCGAAGGCCAAGAGTTGGGCGATATCGACGGCCATCAGGACTCCCTGGCTCGGTGCACGGACACGATCCCCGCGCGCCCGGAGGCGGCTGTTCGGGGACGGGGGAAGTATAGCCCTGACCGCCGCTCACCAATATGTTAACTGCTCCGCAGAATCCCGCTGAAAGACTCGCATTAGTGCGGCAAAACATCGCACTTGCCGCCCGCGCTGCGGGTCGCGACCCGGCATCGATCACCTTGATCGGCGTGGCCAAGTCCCAGCCGCTCGCCAGGGTGATGTCGGCACTGGACGCAGGCCTCGCCGATCTCGGCGAGAACTACTTGCAGGAAGCGCAGGCGCATTTCAACGCGCTCGCGGGCCGGGCGGTCGGCCGGCATTTCATCGGAGCCTTGCAGACCAACAAGACACGGCCGGTCGCGGAGCTCTTTGACTGGGTACACACCGTGGACCGCCTGCGCACTGCGGAGCGTCTTTCGGCCCAGCGCCCGGCAACGCTCCCGCCGCTCGCGGTCTGCATCCAGGTGTGCCTCGGCGACGAATCGACGAAGTCGGGCATCGCGCCTGCCGGAGTCGCGGCGCTCGCGGATGCCGTCGCCCGCCTGCCGCGACTTGCGCTTCGAGGGCTCATGTGCCTGCCACCTGCCGAGACCGAGCCCCTGCGCCAGCGCCACTGGTTCGCCGAGCTCAGGCGGCTGCTCGAGGCGCTGAACGCAGCCGGCCATCGGCTCGATGCGCTGTCGATGGGCATGAGCGGCGATTACCCGGCTGCGATCGCCGAGGGCGCCACGCACCTCCGGATCGGCACTGCGATTTTCGGCGAGCGGCCGTGACGCCGGCGCTGCGCGGGACCGGCGTCAGGCGCTGAAGGCTTTCGAGATCGGCAGCTCGCGAAGCCTCTTGCCGGTCGCCGCGAAGATCGCGTTGCAGACGGCGGGCGCAACCAGCGCCGTCGACGGCTCGCCGATGCCACCCGGCGCCTCCTCGCTCGCCAGCAGCTTTACTTCGATCGCCGGCGCCTCATTCAGGCGCATCAGGCGATAGCGGTCGAAGTTCGTCTCCTGCACGCGGCCGCCGGCGAGCGTTGCCTCGCCCCAGAGCGCCGCGGTGAGCCCGAAGATGATGCCGCTCTCGATCTGCGACTCGACGATCGCCGGATTGACCATGTGCCCGCAGTCCACGACGCAGACGACGCGATGCACCTTCACCGTCCCACCGCTGACGGAGACCTCAGCGACCTGTGCGAGGTGGGTGCCATAGCCCTCCATCAGCGCGATGCCGTGATGGCGCCCCGCCGGCGCCTTGCCCCAGCCGGCCATCGCGGCCGCTTCCTCGAGTACGCGCCGGAAGCGCGGCTGCTTGCCGAGCAGGCCGCGGCGGAACTCGAACGGATCCTGCTTCGCCGCGTGTGCCAACTCGTCCATGAAGCTCTCGGCAACGAAGCAGTTGAGCGCATGGCTGACCGAGCGCCAGTAGCCGACGTCGAGGCCGATCTCCTGGCGCAGATAGTCCACCGCCACACTGGGCACGTCGTATGGGTAGTTCTGCGCCGCCTCGACCGCAAACGGGTCGGCGACCTTCGGGTCCGCGACCGCGCTCGGGAACACGCGCGCGGTGACCGAGGGACTCACGATGTGCATCTGCCAGGCGACCAGCCGGCCATCGGCGTCGAGTGCGCCCGCAACCACGTTGTGGGCCGGCGGCCGGTAGTAGTCGTGCGTCATGTCGTCTTCGCGGGTCCAGATCAGCTTGACCGGCTTGCCGAGCGACTTCGAGGCCTCGACCGCCGCCGGAATGAAATCGACGTCGATGCGCCTCCCGAAGCCGCCGCCCAGCAGCGTCGTATGCACCTGCACCTGCGCGGGCTCGAGCCCCGCGGCTTTCGCGGCCGTCGCCTGCGCCGCGTCCTGCCACTGCGTGCCGACGTACAGGTCGCAGGCTTCGGCGCGGACATCCGCCGTGCAATTCATCGGCTCGAGCGTCGCGTGAGCCAGCAGCGGCAGGGTATAGACCGCGTGCAACGACTTATGCGCGCCCTTGATTGCAGTCGCCGCATCGCCGTCGCTACGCACCGCAATGCCGCTTCCGGGCGCAGCCGCCTTCGCGAGCGTCGCCCTGATCCGCTTCGTATCGAGCCCGGCCCGCGGCCCGGCGTCCCATTCGATCCTGAGCGCGTCGCGGGCCTGGCGGGCCTGCCAGAAATGATCGGCAACGACAACGACGCCGCTCGTGGTCGTCAGCACGCGGCGCACGCCAGGCATTGCTTCCGCCGCCGCGGCATCCACGCTGCGCGCCATGCCGCCGAGCACCGGGCATTGCGCCAGCGCCGCGTACAGCATGCCCGGCAACTTCACGTCGAGTCCGAATTGCGCCGAGCCGTCGACCTTTCCCACGCTATCCGTGCGCAGGGCGCGCGTACCGATCAGCCTGAACTCGGTCGCGGGCTTCAACGGGACGTCTTTCGGCACCGGGAGCTTCGACGCGGCCTCGGCCACTTGGCCATACGTCAGCGCATCGCCGTCGGCGTTCAGCACTCGCCCGCCGTCGACGCGACACTCGGCAGCGTCCACCTGCCACTCCGCGGCAGCCGCCTGGACCAGCATCACGCGCGCCGACGCGCCGGCCTGGCGCAGCTTGTCCCAGGCCTCGCGCACGCTGGTGCTGCCGCCGGTGATCTGGACGCCAATGAGCTGGTTGAAGTAAGCGGTGCCTGCGGGCGCGGCTTCCACCGCAATCGCCGCCAGCGGCACCTCGAGTTCCTCGGCGATCAGCATCGGCAGCGCCGTGTAGACCCCCTGGCCCATCTCCGAACGGTCCACGAGGATCGTGATGCGGTTGTCGCCGCCGATCCTGAGCCAGGCATTCGGCATGCCCCCGGCCGCGGTGCCGGTTGCATCGCGCTTGCCGCAACCCGGCAAGCTGAACCCGATCAGGAGACCGCCGCCCGCCAGCGCCGAGAGCTTGAGGAAATCGCGCCGACCCGGGTCCGTCGCTGAAATCGTCATGACCCGCCTCCTTCGCCCGCGAGCTCGACGGCGCGATGAATCGCCTTGCGGATTCGCGGATAGGTGCCGCAGCGACAGATGTTGCCGGACATCGCGGCATCGATCTGTGCGTCGTTCGGCGAGGGATTGGCGGCGAGCAGCGCGACCGCCGACATGATCTGTCCGGACTGGCAGTAACCGCACTGGGGCACGTCGAGTTCGAGCCAGGCCCGTTGCACCGGGTGGCTGCGGTCGTTCGAGAGTCCCTCGACGGTCGTGATGCGCTTGCCTTCGACGGCGGCGAGTGGCGTCACGCAGGAACGGACCGCGGCGCCGTCGAGATGCACGGTGCAGGCGCCACAGAGCGCCATGCCGCAACCGTACTTGGTGCCAGTCAAGCCCAGATAGTCGCGCAGCACCCAAAGGAGCGGCGTATCGACCGGCGCGTCGGTCTCGATATCGCGGCTGTTGACGTTCAGCTTCATGATCGCGATCCCCCTCGAGTTCGGCCGTCCGCATTATTGCGCCGTCCGCACGGCGGCGCACTAGAATTGACGCATGGACGCCTTCGTATTCATCGTCGACTCGATCCTGACCTTCGCCATTTACGCGTTCCTGCTGCGCGTCCTGCTGCCGCTCGCGCGCGCCGACTTCCGCAATCCCCTGAGCCAGGCAATTCTCGCTTTGACCAACTGGCTCGTGATGCCGCTGCGCCGCATCCTCCCGCCGATCGGGCGGGTCGATACAGCGTCCGTCGTGGCGCTCGTCATCGTGCAGCTCCTCGCCACGCTGATCCTTTTCAGGCTCCAGACGGGCGCGCTGTTCCCGTTCCTGCCGCTCGCCATCGCGGCGATCCGCTCGCTCGTCCTCGCGACTTTGCTTCTATACACAGTCCTGATCTTCGTCTATGCACTCCTTTCATTCGTTGCGCCGGGCGTCCGGAACCCGGCGACGGCGCTGCTTGCGTCCTTGTGCGAACCGCTGCTCGCGCCGCTCCGCCGGGCCCTCCCGATCGTGGGCGGCATCGATTTCTCGCCGCTCGTGGCGATCATCGGACTGACGGCGCTTCGGATCCTGGTCGGATGAGAGCAGCGAATGCCGGTTGGGCCGGCCCATCGTGGGGCGCAGGCAACAATGGCCTGGGCGCCCAAAAAAGCCTGCAAACAGGGCGATTCGCACACGCCCGCAGGCGCCGGTCGGCGCCCTACGCCACAGCCGCCGCCTGGCTCCTGTTCGCCTCCTGCGGCGGGAACCCGGAGCCGGTGCCGGAGGCGGCACCGTATGCAGATCCCGGTTTCACCGAGGCCGGGAACCACCGGCTCCACTACGCGCTGACGATGACGCGCGATCTGCCTTCTGGGATTGCGGGCAGTTACGGCATTGTGCCGAGACGCAATCTAGCTCTGCTGACGATCACGCTCATGCCGCTGGACTCAATCGGCCTCGCTCGAACCGGCGCGTCGGAGATCGAGGCGACGGCGGTCACGCTCACCGGCGAGCGACACTCGCTGCCGCTCGCGCGTCACAACGAGGCGGGAGGGCCGACCTGGCTCGCGACAGTGGAGGTTCGTCATCGCGTGCCGGTCACGATCGAGATTCGGGCGCGCGCGACAGTCGCGAGCCCCGAAATTCGGGTCCGCCTGATGAGGGAATTTCGTCTCGAATGATTTGCAAATCCGCTCGCCATGCCGTAAAAACCCGCGCGAAATCGACGTCGACCCACTTATGCAGCGGTATTTTCCGTGGTATGGTGCGCGCCGGAATTGATTTGGCGGGATCGCCCCGTCGCTGAAAGAACTACAGGAGACAACTCAATGGCGAAAAAAAATGCGGCTCCCACGAAGTCGCAAGTCGTATCGGCGGTCGCTGCCAAGGCGGACCTCAGCAAGAAACAGGTCAATGCAGTGCTCGAAGCGCTCGGCGACCAGATGAAGAAAGCGCTCAAGGGTGTCGGCGTGTTCACGCTGCCCGGCGTCTGCAAAATGCGTGTCGTGAAGAAAGCCGCCACGAAGGCGCGCGAGGGCGTGAACCCCTTCACCGGCGAGAAGATGATGATCAAGGCCAAGGCGGCCTCCAGGAAGGTGCGTATTCGCGCCCTCAAGAACCTCAACGAGATGGTGGGCTGAAGCCCGATCCATCCGTTCTCGGTTTCGGAAAACTGACGGGGCGGTCGATCCGCCCCGTTCGTTTTTCAGGGGTTTTCAGCCAGCCGCGCCGCCAGCCAGTCGCCGACCCGGGACCGCAGCAGCGTCAGGCGGCCGTGAAAGAAATGCTCCGCACCCGGCAGGATCCGCACGAGCGGCGGCGGATCGACGCTCCGGGTCCAGGCGAGCACTGCCTCGTGATCGACGATTTCATCCGCATCGCCCTGGACCACGAGCCAGGGACAGCGCGGAACCGGGAGTGTCGTGAAGTCGAATCGCCGCACCGGCGGTGCGGCAGTGACAAGGAGCCTGGCATCGCGGAGCGTCGCGAGGCGGTAGGCGACGAAGCCGCCAAACGAAAACCCGAACGACCACAGCCGCGTCGCACCGAGCGTGCGCTTCGCCCAGTCCGCGACTGCGGCAGCATCGTCGCTTTCTCCCACGCCATCATCGTGCTTCCCGCCGCTCGCCCCGACTCCGCGAAAGTTGAAACGCAACGACGCGACACGCTGATCCTGCGCCGCACGCGCGAGCGTGTGCACCACCTTGTTCTGCATCGTGCCGCCGTAGAGCGGGTGAGGATGGCAGCAGACAGCCACAACGTCCTGCCTGGCATCCGGCGGCTTCTCGATCAGCGCTTCGATCGCACCGGCCGGTCCGCCGATGACGATTTTCTCAACGCTGGGTGATGGTGAAGTCATGCGATCTCATGCTTCATGCGCTTTGCGGGCGCGGGGATCCATCCCTCGCTCGCTCAGAAGAACGGACATTCGCTCGCTCGGGAGGTCCTCCGCGCCCGCAGCGCGCGTGGTGCCGCGCATAGTATCCAGGCAATCAGCGCTTATGGATGACGCCTTCCTTCATGACAAAGCTGACGCGTTCGAGTACATGGACGTCAGCACGCGGGTCGCCCGGCACCGCCACGATGTCGGCGATCTTGCCGGCCTCGATGCTGCCGAGCCGGTCGTCGATGCCAAGATACTTTGCCGGAACGATCGTCGCAGAACGGATGGCGGCCATGACCGGCATGCCGGCCTCGGTCATGTACACGAATTCCTTGCCGTTGCTGCCGTGTTCGCAGACGCCGCAATCGGTGCCGAACATGATCGTGACGCCGCCGCGCCAGGCCTTCGCAAACGTGTCCTGGATCTGCGGGCCGACCTCGAGCGCCTTCGGGCGCACCAGCGCATTGAAATACTCGGGATCCTGGGCCTTCTCATACACCCAGCGGCCGGCGGAGATCGTCGCTACGTAATGCGTGCCCTTCTGCTTCATCAGCTGCAGGGTCTCGTCATCCATGAAGGTCCCGTGCTCGATTGAATCGATGCCGGCACGGACCGCACGCTTCATGCCCTCGGCTCCGTGGGCATGCGCCGCAACCTTCATGCCGTAGTCATGCGCGGTCGAGATGACGGCCGCCAGTTCCTCGTCGGTGAACTGCGGCGCCGTCCCGGACTTTGCGATCGACAACACGCCGCCGGTCGCCGTGATCTTGATCGAGTCGGAGCCGTCCTGGTAGCGCTTGCGCACCGCCTCGCGGCAGCTGTCCGCCCCATTGCAGACGGTATTCAGCCGCGGGTCGTCGCTGTACAGGAAGGGACCCCAGGAGTTGGTCGCATCGGCATGGCCGCCCCGCGTGCCGATCGAGCGGCCCGAAGTGAAGATGCGGGGCCCGCTGACCTTGCCTTCCGCGATCGCGCGCCTGAGTGCGATCGAAACGCCGAACTGGTCGCCGAGATTGCGTACTGTCGTGAAGCCCGCGAGCAGGGTGCGCTCCGCGTAGACCACCGAGTCGTAGGCGCGGTCGGCCTCGCCCTTCTTGATGCTGTCGATTTCGCTTCGCCGGCTGTGCTCGGACGTCAGGTGCACGTGCATGTCCATCAGGCCCGGCATCACCGTTGAACCGGATAGATCGACAATCTCGTCGCCTGCTGCGGCGGCGCGGAATCCTCCCTCGATGGCCGCGATGCGATCGCCCTCGACGACGACTGTCACGCGTTCGCTCGGCGTGTCCGATACGCCGTCGATCAGGCGGCCGGCGTGGATCAGGGTGGCGGCGCCCGCCGTGCCCGCGGGAATGAGCGCGGCGAAAGCCGCAAGACGGATTGCAAGTCGCATCAGGACCTCGTTGTCGGCCTATTGCTGGGGATGAAAGGTCACGGTCTCGACGGCAAGCAGCTCGATCTCGAACAGGAGTGTCGAGTTCGGTGGAATCGTGCCGTTTCCGATGTTGCGGCTGCCATAACCGAGCGCGGGCGGGATTACGAGCCGGCGCAGCCCGCCAATTTTCATGCCCGGGAGACCCTGATCCCAACCCTGGATGACGCGGCCACTGCCGAGCGGAAACGAGAATGGCCGCCCGCGCTCGCGCGAACTGTCGAATTTGCGGCCGCGGAAATCGGCGGCATTCGCGTCGTACAGCCAGCCGGTGTAATGCACGATCACGATCATGCCCGGCAGCGCTTCGTCACCGATTCCGCTCACGAGGTCGGTCACGAGCACCGCTGCTTCCGGCGCGGCGGGCACCGTGGGCGTCGCGGGCGTGGGCGTTTGCGCGATCGCGGTGGCCGCGAGCAATGCGCCCGCCGTTGCGGCGAAACCGGCGCCCAGGCGCGGCATCAGGAACCGGACTCCGGCTTGAAATCGAGCGCAGCGGAATTGACGCAGAACCGCTGGCCCGTCGGCTGCGGGCCGTCCTCGAAGACGTGGCCGAGGTGCGCACCGCAGTTCGCGCAGCGCACTTCCGTGCGGTTCATGCCGTGCGATCGATCACCGACTTCCGCCACTCTCGCCGCAGCAACCGGCTGCCAGAACGACGGCCAGCCGGACCCCGAGTGGTACTTTGCGGCGGATGAGAACAGGTATTTCCCGCAAGCGACGCAGAGATACATGCCAGTCTGCGTGTTGCGGTAGTGCTCGCCCGTGAACGGCCGCTCGGTCCCGTGCTCCTGGGTCACGCGGCACTGCTCGGGCGTGAGTAGCGCCCGCAAATCAGAATCGCCCGGCTTGTCGGCCATGGCGCAAAGATAGCAGCGTTTGCTGCAGGAGGGGACGTTGAGGCGCGGCAGGAGGGGACTGTCCCCCTTGCGGCTTCGATCGTCGCGTGGAGTCAGTTGGCAGGCCAGAAGCCGAGCCGCTGGCGCAGGACGCTCACAATGTCCTCGAGTTCGTCGAGCAGCTGGACGATTCGTTCCATTTCCGCCTCAGCGGTCGGTGGAACGACGTGAAGGCACGGTGCCGTTGACGCTGACGCCATCCGCGTCGGCCGCGAAAGCGCCGCGCGCCTTCTCGGCCCAGGTCTTGTAGTTCGAGTACTTGGTGAGCTCGCGAGAGATCGCCCCGTGGCGGCTCACCGCCGTGCGCTTGGGCAGCCGCGGCGCCGTCTCGGCGGCGGCGCGATCGCGGACTTCGGCGGGCGTCACCTTGATGTCGCTCACGGGAACGGAACCTGAAAAGGCTTCATGCCCGCCAAGTTACGCGGGGGGAAGCGGCCTAAACAGGAACTGCATCACAGGTCGCGGGGTGGATACCCGCGGCCTTGCGCAATCAGACGATGCGGTAGCTCGGGCGGTACTCGCCGACCAGTTTCATGCGCCTCTGGGCGACGAATCCGCGCAGCAACTCGTCGAGCGGTTTTGCAATCTGCGGCGTGGCGTGGATCTCGAACGGGCCGCGCTCCTCGATCAGCTTGATGCCCTGCTCCTTCACGTTTCCGGCGACGATGCCGGAGAACGCGCGGCGCAGGTTCGCGGCGCGCTCATGCACCGGCTGGTCCATCGAGAGCTCGAGCCCCGCCATCGACTCGTGCGTCACTTCGAATGGCTGCTGGAACGCGCGTGGAATTTTCAGGAGCCAGTTGAAATTGTAGGCGTCACCCGCACGCCGCCGGGACCGGCGCACGGCGTCGAAGCCGCGCTGCATCTCGCGCGCCACCTCCGGTGGATCGTCGACGATGATCCGGTAGCGCGTTTGCGCCTGGTTACCGAGCGTGACGGCGATGAAGCGGTCGAGGTCGCGGAAATAGCCCGCGCTCTCGCGCGGCCCGGTGAACACGAGCGGCAGCTGCTGGTTTGCGTTCGCCGGATCGAGCAGGATGCCGAGCAGGTACAGGATCTCCTCGGCCGTGCCCGCGCCGCCCGGGAACACGATGATGCCGTGGCAAAGGCGCACGAAGGCCTCGAGACGCTTCTCGATGTCCGGCATGATCACGAGCTGGTTGACGATCGGATTCGGCGGCTCTGCGGCGATGATTCCCGGCTCGGTCACGCCGATGTAGCGGCCGTCCTTGATGCGCTGCTTGGAGTGGCCGATCGTCGCGCCCTTCATCGGGCCCTTCATCGCGCCCGGGCCGCAGCCGGTGCATACCGAAAACCCGCGCAAGCCGAGCTCGTAGCCGACCTTCTTCGTGTAGTCGTACTCCTCGCGCGGAATCGAGTGGCCGCCCCAGCAAACGACCAGGTCCGGACGGCCCTTGTACTCGAGCGCGCGGGCGTTGCGCAGGATGCAGAAGATCGCGTTGGTGACGCTCGCGGCGTCGTTGAGGTCGAAGCGCGCGACGATCTCGTTGTGCGTGTAGACGATGTCGCGGAGCACGGCGAACAGGTGCTCCTTGACGCCCTTGATCATCTCGCCGTCGACGAAGGCGCTTCCCGGAGCGTGGTGCATCTCGAGCTTGATGCCCCAGGGCTCGCGCACGATGCGCAGTTCGAAGTCCTTGTAGGCCTCGAAGATCAGGCGCGCATCGTCGATCAGCGTCCCGGAATTGAGCACCGCGAGCGCGCAGCGGCGAAACAGCGGATAAAGGCCGCCCTGGCCGCGATCGAGCAGCTTGTCCACTTCCTGCTGGGACAGGTTGTCGAGCACGCCCTTTGGCGACACCCGCGCATGCACGACTGCCGAGAGGTCAAGCCCGGGGACAGAACTCACGGACGGATCTCGATCGGCGTGCCCTGATTCGTAAGCAGCCAGAAATCGAGCATGTCCTCGTTCGACAGCGCGATGCAGCCGTCGGTCCAGTCGGTGTTGAGGTAGCGCTCACGCGGATATTTCAGGAAGTTCGGCAGGCCGTGCACCATGATCGACCCGCCCGGCGCCCAGCCGTTCCTGCGTGCGAGCGCGAGGTCGGTGGCCTCCGGATAGGAGACCTGGACGGCCAGGAAGAATTCGCTCTGCGCATTGCGCCGCGTCAGGCGGTAGCTGCCTTCCGGCGTGCGGTAGTCGCCTTCGCGCTGCTTGTGCCCGGACGGCACGAGACCGAGCGAAATGCGGTAGCTCGCGACGAGCTGTCCCTCCCGGTAAAGCTCCATCTTGCGCCCGGCCTTTTGCACGACGATCCGGTCAACGGGGCGCAATCCGGTGACGGGACCGGCGAGCCCGGTCATCGAATCGGCCTGCGCAATCGCCGCGACGAGGGTCGCGAGGATCATCGGAATCAACAACTTGCGGTTCATCTCGCGACGGATTATAGCGCCGTCGGCCGGGCGCGGCAGTTCAGTCTCCGATCAGCTCGACCGCTTCACAGTTTCGCGTCGACGCGTTCGCGACGAGCCGGTACCGACCGCCCGCCTCGACCTCGGCCTCGACGACGAAGCGGTCCACGGAACCGCTCTCCTCCACTCGGCAGTCAACCAGGAACGTGTGCGGGCCCGGCTCGAGCTCGACGGCGCTCGCCTTCAGCGTGATCTCGCGCCCATCCACCTGCCGCAGCCGGATCTGCACCGGCAGGCCGGCGCTGACAACGGGATCCGCACGCACAATCGCGCGTTCCGATTTCGGGAGCGGCGGTCCGTCGTAGACGCGCTCCGTCGCGCAGGCGCTGAGGAGGAATGCAGCGAGCAGCAGCGCGAGAAAACCGGAGGGGACGTTCACCTTCAATGGGTGGTGCCCCCTGGTCTTGAAGGTGAACGTCCCCTTCAGGAAAAAAGGCGGCCCGAAGGCCGCCTGGGAGGTCACGCGCAGCTCCTGTTGTCAGGAGCCGCCGGGCGGGGACCCGGCTGGCGCGTGATGAAAATGTGTCGGACCCGTCAGCCGCACTTCGATTCGCCGCAGGCGAGGCAGGTCATGCAGCCGTCCATCATGACGACCGCCGCCGTATTGCACTTGATGCACAACTGCGCCCCATTCGGGTAGCTCGACTCAGCGAACGCGTCCTGCTGCCGGTTGCGCTGCTCCCACTCCTTGCGCTTGGATTCGATCAGGAGCCGTTGCGTGTCGTCCATGCCCGGCTTCTGCATCAGGCCAATCGTCTGCAGGTGGCGCTCGACCACATAGCCGATCTCCGCGACGATCGACGGCATGAACTTGCCGCCAGGCTGCCAGTAGCCGCCGCGCGGGTCGAATACAGCCTTCAGTTCCTCGGTCAGGAACGCGACATCGCCGCCCTTCCTGAACACGGCCGAAATGATCCGCGTCAGCGCGACGATCCACTGGAAGTGGTCGAGGTTCTTCGAGTTGATGAAGATCTCAAAGGGCCGCCGATGCTCGTGCTCGGTGCCCTCGTTCAGCATCAGGTCGTTGATCGTCAGGTACATCGCATGATCGGAGACCGGCGTCTTGATCTTGTAGGTCGAGCCGATCAGGACCTCGGGACGCTCGAGCTTCTCGTGCATCCACACGACCTTGCCGGCGCCGTCCTTGCGGGCGCGGCCTTCGCGCGCCGGCAGCGGCTTGTCGGCTTCCGCCTTTTCCGCCTCGGGCTTCTGGACCCGGTACTTGACGATCTTCTTGTCGAACTTGTGCCTGCTCATCTCGCCCCCGCCCGCTCAGAAGCGGCCGTAATAGCCTTCCTTGAGTGCGTCAAAAAGATTGGCGGCGGTATGGACCTCGCCGTCGTACTCGATCTCCTCGTCGCCCCGCGCCTCGACCTCGCTGCCGTCCTCGAGCGTGAATACATAGGTCGTGTTCTTCAGGTCGTCTTCCTTGACCAGGACGCCCTGGAAGGCCTCCGGATTGAAGCGGAAGGTCGTGCAGCCCTTCAGGCCGCGCTCGTGCGCGTACAGGTAGATGTCCTTGAAATCCTCGTAGAGGAAATCGGTCGGGACGTTGGCCGTCTTCGATATCGAGGAATCGACCCACCGCTGCGCCGCCGCCTGGATGTCGACGTGCTCGCGCGGCCCGATGCTCTCGGCCGTCATGAAATACTCGGGAAGCATCTCCGCCGCATTGGTCGATGCCGGCACGGCGCGCGGGTTGACCAGCTCACGATACGCCAGGAGTTCGAACGAATAAACGTCCACGCGCTCCTTCGATTTCTTGCCTTCGCGGATCACGTTCCTGAAGTAGTGGTGCGCGAACGAAGGTTCGATGCCGTTCGACGCATTGTTCGCGAGCGAGAGCGAGATCGTGCCGGTCGGCGCGATCGACGAATGGTGCGTGAAGCGCGCGCCGACGGACTCGATC
>CAYPQX010000067.1:0-27142 GCA_964412975.1 uncultured Steroidobacteraceae bacterium | reverse complement strand
CTGACGATCGCCGCCGACCACTGCATGCTTGTCCTGCAATGAACCATTGCCCGCTCCCTGCCCGGCCCCCGGGGATCGACTTTCCGTCATCGTCCTGCCCTTCGTGAATAGTACTAACGTATGAAGCCGGCCGGTCCGGCGCCGGCTAATGTCAACCGGGCGGAGGGGCGGCGTGCACACGCGAAACATCCTGATCACGGGCGCTGGCAGCGGCATCGGTGCCGGGCTCGCCGTTTGTCTCGCTGATTCCGGTCACCGGATCGTCGTCACCGACCGCGACGGCGCCACGGCCGGCGCGGTCGCGCACGGCATCCAGGCGGCCGGCGGACGCTCGCATGCCGCGCTGCTCGACGTCGCCGACGCGGCGGCGGTCACTGCGCTGTTTGACGATCCGGCCATCGGGCCGGTGGATGTGCTCATCAACAATGCGGGTCTGCAGCACGTCAGCCGGCTCGAGGATTTCGACGCGGCGCGCTGGCAGCTGCTGGTGAACGTCATGCTCGTCGGCGCCGCGAACATGATGCGGGCCGCGCTCCCCGACATGCGCCGGCGCGGCTTCGGCCGAATCGTCAACATCGGCTCGATCCACTCGCTCGTCGCCTCGCCATACAAGAGCGCGTACATCGCCGCCAAGCACGGGCTGATCGGCCTGTCGAAGACCGTGGCGCTAGAGAACAGCGACGTGGACGTCACCGTGAACACGATCTGCCCCGCCTACGTGCGCACGCCGCTAGTGGACCAGCAGATCGCGCGGCAGGCGGCGGAGCACGGCCTGCCCGAAGAGCGCGTAATCTCCGAGATCATGCTGAAGCCGATGCCCAAGAAGTCCTTCATCACGGTCACCGAGATCGCTGCGGCGGTCGACTATTTCCTGAGCGACGCAGCCAAAAACGTCACCGCCCAGGCCCTCGCCCTGGACGGCGGCTGGACCGCGGGATGACCGGGCCCGAGCCGCTGGCGGCGCCTGTTCCGTTGATCCCGGACGTGCTGCGCCTGCACGGTCGATGGCGCAGCGGCAAACCCGCGGTGAGTTGCGGCGAGGTGACGCTCAGCTGGCGCGAGTTCGACGCCGCCACCGAGCGCGTTGCCAATGCGCTACGGTCGCTCGGCATCGGACGGGGTGACGCGGTTGGCGTGCTGATGAATAACGGCATTCCCATGGTCGAGACACTATTCGGCGCGATCAAGGCCGGCGCCTGCGTCGTGCCGCTCAACCTGTGGGTTGCGGACGACGGCATCGAACGCATGCTCACCGACGCGGCCGCGCGCGCCGTGATCGCGACGCCGCCGCAGCGCGCAAGGCTCGACGCCATGCGCGGGCGCCTGCCGGGGGTGGCCGACGGCGGCTGGATCTGCGTGGATGGTGGCGCCGGCTGGGCCGACTACGCTCGCTGGCGGGATTCAGCAAGCAATGAGCGTTGTGCCGCCGAGCCCGGGCAAAATGATTCCTGCAATATCATCTACAGTTCGGGCACGACCGCGCTGCCGAAAGGAATCGTCCATTCGCACCGGCGCCGCATCGAGTGGGCCTACGACTGCGGACTCGCACTACGCTACCACTCCGGCACGGTTGCGATCTGCCCGGTAGGGCTTTTCTCGAATATCAGCTGGCTCGCGATGCTCTGCAGCTTCCTGGCCGGAGGTTCCATCGTCGTCATGGAGCACTTCGACGCAGTCGAGTTTCTGCGGCTGGTCGAACGGCACCGCGGCACGCACGTGGCTATGGTGCCGCTGCAATTCCAGCTGGTTCTCGAACACCCGCAATTCGCGTCTTTCGACAAGGGCTCGTTGCGCTGCCTGTGCACGGTCGGTTCACCGATGCTTCCGGCAATGAAGCTGCGCGTCGCCCGTAAGTTCGGCTGCGAGCTGATCGAGCTCTACGGGCTGACCGAGGGCATCATCACGACTCTGGATCCGGAAGATCTGGGGGCGCACGCCGCTTCTGTCGGCAAGCCCGTTGCGGGCACGGATCTGCGAATCATCGACGATGGAGGCCGCGAACTGCAGGCCGGCGAGGCCGGCGAGATCGTCGCCTGGTCGCGCTTCGTGATGAGCGGTTATCACAACCGGCCGGATGCCACGGCCGAGGCCACCTGGCGCGACGAATCCGGACGGCCCTGGCTCAGGACGGGCGACATCGGACGGATCGACGGAGACGGTTTTCTTTATCTCGTTGACCGCAAGAAGGACATGATCCTCTCGGGCGGGCAGAACATCTATCCGGCGGACATCGAGGCCGTGCTCAGCACGCACGATGCGGTCTACGACTGCGCGGTCATCGGCATCCCGCACGAGAAGTGGGGCGAGACGCCGCTCGGGCTCGTCGTGCTGCGGGCCAGCCATGCCGCGCCGGACGCCGATGCCCTCCGTGACTGGGCCAACGCGCGGCTCGGCAAGCTGCAGCGCCTTTCGCGCATCGAGATCGTCGCTGACCTGCCGCGCAATCCGAATGGAAAGCTGCTGAAGCGCGAATTGCGGCGCCTGTACGCAGCCGGCTCGCAGGGGACGTACTAGAAGCGCTCGCGATATTCCGCCGGCGTGATGCCGACGAGGCCCTGGAAGCTGCGCCGGAGTGCCTGCTCGTCGGCAAACCCGCAGTCGCGCGCAACCTTCTTCAGGCGCAAGGCGCCGCCCTCGATCTGCCGCCGCGCCTGCTCGACGCGCAATCTCCGTACATAGGCGCCGGGACTCGTGCCGAGGCGCGCGGCGAACTGCCGCGCGAAATGGCGCGGGCTCATGTTCATGCGCCGCGCCAGGTTCTCGACCGAGAGATCCTCGTCCGGATGCTCGAGCATCCACAATTCCAGTTCGCCGAAGAGGTCGTCGCGACGCTGCGCCTCGAGGTGCCGGCTGAACTGGGACTGCCCACCCGGGCGCTTGAGGAACAGGACGAGTTCCTGCGCGACCGCAAGCGCAACCGCCTTGCCGTGATCCTGCTCGACGAGCGCAAGCGCAAGGTCCATGCCGGCCGTGACGCCGGCCGATGTGTAGATGTTTCCCGCACGCACGTAGAGCGCATCACGCTCGACACGCGCGCCGGGCGCCAGCTTCTCCAGCCGGTCGAGGTAGGCCCAGTGCGTGGTCGCCGGCTTGCCATCAAGCAGGCCTGCAGCCGCGAGCAGCATGGCGCCGTTGCAGATCGAACCAAGCCGCTCCACGCGTCGCGCCTGCGCCGCAATCCACCGGAGCTGCGCCTTGTCCTTGATCATCGCCTCGACGCCGATACCGCCCGCGATCAGGAGCGTGTCGATCGGCCCGGCATCCTCGTATCGCCGTGTCGCCACGAGCTGCAGGCCGCCGGAGGTCGCGAATGGACCGGCGCGCGCGGCGACGAGCTCCGTTTCATACGCCGGCGTGCCCGTACCGCGATGCTCGGCGAGCCAGCGGCTCGTCCGTGCGAACACCTCGAGAGGCCCCGTGATGTCGAGGACCTGCGCCTGCGGGAAGCCGAGCATGACGACACGATGCGGGCGCTGGCGCGACCTGGGCTGTTTTTTCATGGCGCTGCGACCTTAACGGATGGCGTTTTGTCCCGGGGGCAGTTTGGCAGGAAATGAAGCTTGCCCGTCCTGTCTGCCACAAGATACGGGCGCAGACTGGCTTCCTGCAGGACACCGACCCATGGAGTACGGACATGAAGCGAAGACATTTCCTCGGCAGCAGTCTCGCGGCCACGATCGCACTCCTGGGCGCCGCGCCCCGCGGAACTGCGGCCGAAGCCGGTTCACCGGTGAAGCCGCTGCCGCGCCGCGGGCGCGTCAAGGTCGCGTTCATGCTCGGCGACGGCGCGAACGTGATCGACACGGCGGGACCCTGGGAAGTTTTCCAGGACGTCATGCTGCACGACGGCGAGCACCATTATCCATTCGAGCTTTACACGGTCGCGCCGACCGAGGACCTGATCAAGATGACGGCCGGACTGATGGTCAAGCCGCATTACAGCATCGCGAATGCACCGCAGCCTAACGTCATCGTCGTACCAGCCCAGAAGTCGACCGCGGAATCACGCGAGTGGCTGCGTACGGCAAGCGCCGGCACCGACGTGACGATGTCGGTCTGCACCGGCGCTTTCCAGCTCGCTCGCGTGGGCCTGCTGAAAGGCTTGCCCGCAACCACGCACCACGACTACTGGGACAGTTTCCACGAGGAATTCCCGGACATCGAGCTTCGGCGTGGGCCGCGTTTCGTGGACAACGGGCACATTGCCACTTCGGGAGGCCTGACCTCCGGAATCGACCTCGCGCTTCACATCGTTGCCCGTTACTACGGAAACGACGTTGCCGCGGCGGCTGCGACCTACATGGAGCATGCGAGCGGCGCGTGGAAGGCGTGACCTGCCGGCGCATCGATCCGGCTCGAATTATCCGGCCTGGCTGACACTCCGGCCGTCGCGCAACTCGTGCAGCTTATCGTCGAGGTACTCGAGCACGCGGCGGTCACGGTCGGTCTCGCGGTGCATGTGGATACTGATTGCCATGCCCTCCAGCACGTAGCGCGTGAGATCGAGCGCGACATCGAAGGTCGAGTCGTCGGTATGCCACTCGGGGAACACCTGCCTTGCCGTGCGATGCAGTTCTTCCTCGAAGGCCTCTCGTGCCGGGCGCAGGATCGCGGCGAGCTCCGGATCGGTGCGTGCGGCAACGACCAGTTCGAAGAACGCAACGAACATCGGGTGGCGGACATGCTGCCAGTAGGCCTCGAGGTTCGAGTGGACGCGATCGCCGGAAGTCGGCGTGCGCTGCACTGCGCGACGAAAAGCCTTGAGCCGCTTGGCGTGCAGGTGCTCGACTGCCGCACGGACCACGTCCACCTTCGACGGAAAGTGATGCAGCATCGCGCCCCGTGACAACCCGGCCCGCTCGGCAATCGCCGTGGTGGTCGTGCGCGCGTAGCCGAGCTCGACGAAGCACTTGATCGCAGCCTCCACGATAAGGCTTCGGGTGGCGGCGCTCTTCTGCGCCTGCCAGCCGGCCGGCTTGGAAGATTCCTGCCTCTCGGCGGTCGCGGTATTCCGGTTCATGGCAACACCCGCGGCGTTTCCGGTGGCGGACACGCGCCGGGGCTCAACTCCTGGAATTCATCGGGGCCGCAAGCATGTCGGCGCTGTCCGGAAAAGTCAAAGGTGATTGAAACCGGCAGGGCTGACTGATAACTTCGCGGCTCCCGCACTTGACCCGAACACCCACGGGGAGCGACGGCATGGCGCGTCTGGCAGGCAAGGTTGCGATCGTCACGGGCGGTGCGCAGGGCCTCGGCAGGGCGGACTGCGAGGCCCTTGCCCGCGAGGGCGCCCGCGTGGTGATCACGGACGTCAAGGATGCCGAAGGCCAGGCGGTCGCCGATGCGCTCAACTCGACGCGCGCCGGCAGTGCGTTGTTCCTTCAGCAGGACGTGCGCGACGAGGAACGCTGGCGCGAGGTGATCGCGCGAACGGTGGCTCACTTCGGCGGGCTGCACGTGCTGGTCAACAACGCTGGCATCGTGATCCCCGGCACGCCGGAAGCGACGACGCTGGAAGAATTCCGGCTGCAAAACGCGATCATGTGCGAAGGCGTGTTTCTCGGCTGCAAGCACGCCATCCCGGCGATGCGCGAGTCGGGCGGCGGTTCGATCGTCAACATGTCTTCGGTCGCGAGCCACCTGGGCTACCCCGTCTTCTTCGCCTACAGTGCCGCCAAGGGCGCGGTCCGCAGCATGACCAAGGCCATCGCGGTCTGGTGCCAGATGCAGAAATACGGCATCCGCTGCAATTCGCTCCACCCGGGCGCGGTCGACACGCCGATGGTCGCCGAAGCCAACAAGCTGCTCGGCATCCCGGATGAGTTCTACACCAAGAGCGGGCCCGGCCTCGGGCGTCCGGAAGATGTCGCGAGCGTGGTCGTATTCCTCGCCTCCGACGAGTCGCGCTTCATCAACGGCGCGGAACTCGTGCTAGACAATGCCTTGACCATCCAGTGACGGCGGAGTCGTGCGGCGATTGAGACGGTGCGTCGAAATGGAGGTGTTCTGTGATGCGGGCAATCTCGGCGCTTCTGGTCACTTGTGCGGTCGGGCTCACGGGATGCGGGCGAGAGACCACACCGGCAGAACCGGTTGCGAAGGCCCACCCGGGCGAGAGTGTCTACGCGCGCGCCTGCGCATCCTGTCACCAGGGCGGCGTGCCCAAGGCCCCGCACCGCATGTTCCTCGAGATGATGCCCGCCGACAACATTCTGGCGTCACTCGACCATGGCATCATGAAAATGCAGGCCCAGAGCCTGTCCGCGGACGAGCGGCGCGCGGTCGCCGAATACCTGTCCAGCCAGTCGCTTGAGCAGGCCGCGGCGCAGGCCGAGGCACCGCGCTGCGAGGAATCACGTCGCGCCTTCGATCTCGCGCGCCTGCCGGCCAGGACCGGCTGGGGCGTGACGCTCGAGAACCAGCGATTCATTCCAGCGGACGTCGCCCAGCTTGCCGCATCCGACCTGCCGGGACTGCGTCTCAAGTGGGCGTTTGCCTTTCCTGGCGCGCAGCGCGTGCGCTCGCAACCGACCATCGCCATGGGCGCCGTATTCATCGGCAGCCAGAATGGCACCGTCTACGCACTCGATCGCGAGACGGGCTGCATCCGCTGGACATATCGCGCGAGCGCCGAGGTGCGCACGCCGGTGATCATCGCGGGCGCGGAGCGCGGTGCCGGCGCAGCCGCGCCGCTCGCCTACTTCGCCGACCTGATCGCACGTGTCTATGCCCTGAGCGCAACGACTGGCGAGCTCGTCTGGGTCACGAAGGCGGACGACCATCCGAACGCAACCGTGACCGGCGCGCCGGTACTGCACGAGGGCCGTCTCTATGTGCCGGTCTCGTCCCTGGAAGTCACTTCCGCGGCCGACCCGAAGTATCCCTGCTGCAGTTTCCGCGGTTCGGTGATCGCGCTCGACGCGGAAAACGGCACGACCGTTTGGAAGACCTACACGATCGACGAAGTGCCGAGCGAGGCAGGCCGCACGACCGCCGGGACCGCAATCCTCGCTCCGTCGGGTGCGCCGGTCTGGAACAGCCCGACGATCGATCGCGCCGGCGGCCTGCTCTACGTGGGCACCGGCGAGAACTACTCTTCGCCGGCGAATGACCGCAGCGACGCGTTGCTGGCCCTGGAACTGGCCACCGGCAAACTTCTCTGGCACCGGCAGATGACGAGCGGCGATGCATGGAATGTCGCCTGCATGATGCTCGACAATCCCAACTGTCCGAAGGAGGACGGGCCCGACCTCGACTTCGGCGCCGCCACCATCCTGGCGCGCGATCGCAAGGGCCGCGATCTGCTGCTGGCCGGCCAGAAGTCCGGCGACGTTTACGCGCTCGATCTCTCGAATCGAGGCGAGCCCGTCTGGAGCCGAAAGGTCGGCCGCGGCGGGATCCAGGGCGGCGTGCACTTCGGCATGGCCGCACACGGGCAGCGGCTGTTCGTGCCGATCTCCGATATGCGCGACGAGCACGTCGAGGGCAAGACCTACACGGAAGAGGCACGCCCAGGCCTGTATGCGCTCGATATCACAACCGGGGAAATGCTCTGGTCGCAACCCGCCGATGACGTCTGCGCGGGCCGGGAGTTCTGTGACTCGGGCATCTCCGCCGCGATCACGGCGATTCCGGACGCGGTGCTGGCCGGGCACATGGACGGCCGCCTGCGTGCCTATGATGCGGCGACCGGGCGCGTGCTGTGGCAGTACGACACGACGCAGGAGGTAACGACGGTCGGCGACGGGAAGGGGCACGGCGGTTCCTTCGGCGGCGGTGCCGGCCCGATGGTCCAGGACGGTATGCTGTTCGCGGCCTCGGGATATGGCGTGTATTTCCACATGCCCGGCAACGTGCTGCTGGCGTTCGGACCCGACGCCCGCTGAGCCAGCAACGAGGGACCCCATGCCTCACCAGAACCCTTCGTCAACGCCGCGTGGATCGCAAGCCGCGGTGCCGTTCGAACCCTATGTCGGCGAGGAACTTGCGAGGCTGCGAATATCGGTCACGACCATCGGCGACTTGCTGCTGACCGCGGCGGACCGCGACCCCGACAAGCTGGCACTCATCTTCCCGGATTCGCGCCAGACCTACGCCGAGCTCGCGGCGCGCGCGCTGCGGCGCGCCCGCAGCCTGCAGGCGCTCGGCGTCAGGCCCGGCGATCACGTCGGCCTCCTGATGCACACCTGCCCGCAGTTCATGGAGCTCTACTTCGCGATCGCGTTCTGCGGCGCCGTCATCGTGCCGATCAATGCGCGTTACCGCTCGGGCGAGATCGGCTACGTGGTCGAGAACGCCAACCTCGTCACGCTGCTGACGACCGACTCGATCGCGGAACAGGTGGATTTCGTGGAACGCCTCGGGCAGGCGCTGCCGGACCTCGCGGGACAGCGTGACGTTCGCAATCTGCGCGTGGCCGCAGCACCGAAATTGCGCAACATTGTGCTGGTCGGCGATCAGGCGCCGCCCGGTTTTGTCAGCGAAGACGAATTCATTGCGGCCGGTGAATCCGTGCCGGAGGTGCGGGTGCACGAGACGCGGCTACGGACGCGGGTGCGCGACGTGGCCCTGATGCTGTACACGTCCGGCACGACCGCCAATCCTAAAGGCTGCCTCATCACCCATGAGGCGCAGGTCAGGAACTCGATCGCCCTCGGTCGCCACCGTTACCGGCTCACGCACGAGGACCGGCTCTGGTCGCCGCTGCCGATGTTCCACATCGCCGCCGTGCTGCCGATGCTGGCCGTGTTCGACGTCGGCGGCACCTACTTGACCATGGACCATTTCGATGCGGGCGTGGCGCTCGGAATGCTCGAGGACCACAAGGTCACCGTCACCTATCCCTGCTTCGTGACGATCATACAGGGCCTGATCTACCACCCGGATTTTCCGAAGCGCGACCTGACGAGCATACGGCTCATGAACTCGAACTTTGCGGTGCAGCCGCCCGGCGTGGCGGAGCCGATCATGAAGGCCATGCCGGCCGCCGTGCAGGTGGGTAGCTTCGGCATGACCGAGACCTCGGGAACCGTATCGACGGGCTCGCCGGACGAACAGGAAGCGCGGCGCATCACGCGCCTCGGCCGGCCCCTGCCCGGCCTGCAGGTGAGGATCGTCGATCCGGCCACCGGCAGTGACGTGCCGGCCGGCCAACGCGGTGAAGTGCTCGTGCACGGCTACTGCCTGTTCGAGGGCTATTACCGGGATCCGGAGAAGACGGCCCAGGCCATCGACGGCAATGGCTGGTTCCACACGGGCGACATGGGCTCCTGCGATTCCGACGGCACGATCATGTTCCATGGGCGCTTCAAGGACATGCTGAAAGTCGGCGGCGAGAACGTTGCCGCCGCCGAGGTGGAGGCGCAGTTGCAGCGTCATCCCGCCGTCAAGCTCGCGCAGGTTGTCGGCATTCCGGACCCGAAGTACGCCGAGGTGCCCGCCGCGTTCGTCGAACTGTGCCCGGATCATCAGGCGACGGCCGCCGAACTGATCGATTTCTGCAGGCGCGAGATCGCGGGCTTCAAGGTGCCGCGGCACGTGCGCTTCGTCACCGAGTGGCCGATGTCGTCGAGCAAGATCCAGAAGTTCAGGCTGCGCACGGCATTAATGGACGAATTGAAGCTGTCCTGAGGAGATCCAGACATGACCGTGTTTTTCGCGACCCTGAAGGTCAAGCCCGGTAAGGAACAGCAGTTCGAGCGATTGCAGCAGGAGCTTTCGAAGCTCACGCACGAATCCGAGCCGGACACCATCGTCTATGACGTCGCGCGGCTCCGTGACCAGCCAGGTCAGTACGCGGTGTACGCCCGTTTCAGGGACGAAGCGGCATTCCAGTATCACCAGAAAACCCCGTTCCACGACCGCCTCGTCCCCCCGATCCTGGATTGTCTCGAGGGCGGCTCGGCGGGAATGGGCCTCGCCTTTTACGACTGGGTCGGCTGATGGCCAGCGCTGCAGCGGCCCTCGTCGGGCCCGTGATGCAGCTCGGTTTCGTCGTTCCCGATCTCAGGCGCGCGGCCCGTCATTGGACCGGTCTGGGTGTCGGCCCTTTCCTGCTGCTCGAGCACATCGAACTCGCCGAGTGCCGATATCGGGGCGCGCCGGTTGGCTTCGACATGTCGGTGGCGATCGCACAGTGGGGAACGGTGCAAGTAGAGCTGATCCGGCAACACGACACCGTGCCGACGGTTTATACGGACTTCGCCGGGGCGCGCACTGGCGGCCTGCATCATCTCGGCGTCATGACCGATTCCATCGCGACGGAACTCGCGCGGCTCGCCACTGCAGGCATCGCCCCGGTCCAGTCGGGCTCCGCCGCCAATGGCGTCCGATTCGCCTATCTCAATACCGATGCCCTGCCCGGCGCTCATCCGGGAATCATGATTGAGCTGATCGAGCGGTGTCCGGCGATCGACCGCTTCTTCGGGATGGTGCGGGACGCCGCCGCCGGATGGGACGGCAGTGATCCGCTGCGAACGCTCAGGGCGCCGTGAACGGGTCGAGATACTCGCGAACGTAAGGGCCTTCGAGGCAATCGATGATGCCCGGACCCGCCTCGGCGAGCAGCGGCGAATTCATGTGGGCCTGCTCCGCCGCTTCATCCGCGAACGATTCGATGACGGCATAGCGGCGCGGCTCGCGCAGCCGGAAGAACTCGTAATACAGGGTTTGCGGCTCCATTGCCCGTACGGTCTCGGCCAGCCGGCTGCACCGGTCCACGAACTCCTTCTCGCGACCCGCCTTGATGTTCATGCGGGAGATGAATGTGACCTTTGCCATCGGCGCCCCTCGCGACTTTCGCAAAGGCGCAAGATGGTGCCGCGGCAGGAAGCAGTCAAGTTTGTTTCCCTGTGCTTCCGTCGGATATCGTTCGTGGACCGAATCCCGCGCGGCGAGACATGAGCGACAAGTGGCACCGGGTAGCCGGCATCGACGAGTTGCCGGAGGGCACGATGCGGGCCTTCGTCATCGAGGGCCGTGAGGTCGTCGTCTGTCATAGCCGCGGCGCGTGGTTTGCGCTCGACAATACCTGCTCGCACGCTTTTGCGAGGCTGTGCGAAGGGCGGTTGCGGGCTTATCGCCTGATCTGTCCACTGCATGGCGCATCGTTCGACGTTCGCGACGGCCGGGTACTCGGCGCGCCCGCCACGGCACCGGTCGCCGTCCATCGCCTGCGCGTCGCAGACGGCCAGGTGGAGGTCGCTCTCGGCGATTGAGTCCGGCTCAGCGCCGCTGATCGAAACGGCGACCGACCATTGCTGCGGCGATATTGATTTTCTGGATGTCGATGGCGCCGCCCGCGATGCCCCAGCCCCAAGCGTCGCGCAGCCGCCTTTCCATCGGATACTCCCGCGAGTAACCGTAGCCTCCCATGAGCTGCACCGCATGGCCGCAGACTTCCCGGGAGATTTCATTGGCAAAGCACTTCGCCAGTGACGATTCCAGCATCGAGGGCAGCCCCTGTTCCGCATTGGCGGCCGCCCGCCAGATGAGGAGTCGCGCGGCGTCGATGCGCATCCGCATTTCGGACAGCCTGACCTGCACCGCCTGGAACTCGACGATCGGCTTGCCAAACTGGCGCCTCTCCTGCACGTAAGCCAGCACGTCTTCCAGCGCGCCTGCGGCCTGCGCCAGTGCCATCGTCGCATTGCCACAGCGCTCGAGGTCGAACGCCTCCATGAGCTTGCGGAAGCCGCCGGCCGGGACCACGACGTTTCCGCCCGGCACGGCGCAATCGTCGAAATGGATGTCGGTGGACGGCACGCCGCGAAAGCCCATCAGCCGCTCCCGCGCGCCGAAGCTCATACCCCGCGTGCCGTTCTCCACGTACACCGCGCCGATGCCGGCGGAACCCGGATCATCCGAAAGCCGGCAATACACGACGTAGCCGCCGGCATGACCACCCCCCGAGCACCAGCGCTTGGTGCCGTTCAGGACGATCTCGTCGCCGCCGCGCCGTTCTCCGCGGGTTGTCAGGTCCGTGAGCGCAGAGCCCGCCTCCGGCTCGGACATCGACACCGCCACCATCTTTTCGCCACGGCATACCGGAGGGATGACCTGCTGGCGCAGCGACTCGCTGGCGAAATGCTCGATTGCCCGCACCGGTCCGACACAGGATTCGAACACGGGGAAAGCCACGGCACCGGAAACCTTCGCCAGTTCCTCGAGGACGATCAGCGCCTCGATATTCCCCAGGCCAAGACCGCCATAGCGCTCCGCGACATTGATGCCGAGAAAGCCCATCCCGGCGAACTCGCGCAGGAGCTCCGGCGGCGGCGGTTCGTCGTGCTCTTCGCAGCGCACGGCGAATGGCGGCAGGCGCTCCCGCGCATACCTGCGCGCCGTTTCCTGCATATCGCGTTGCTGGTCCGTCAGGACGAAGTTCACGGGAGCGCCTCAGGCGACCGGCGTGACACGATAGCCGAGCCGCGGGAAGTGCACTACCACTTCGCCTGTCTCCGCCGTCGAACGCCTGATTGCGACCTCATCGATACCGAGAGTGACCAGTTCGCCTTCCACGGGGACGCGGCCATAGTCATCGGCCGTCACGGTGACCCGATCACCGAGGCGCAGCTTGAGCGCGTCCGCGCCGTCCACGCCGCGGCACGGCTCCGGACTCGCCGTTTTCGCGATCACAAGTGCCTCGGCGGCGCCCAGTTCGGAACGCGCGCCGTGGCCAATGGCGCGCATGCGTCCTTCCCAAGCCAGCATGCGGGTAAACGGCTCCATGAGACGGGCTGCCGTGCCGAAATTGCTGCGCGCCATCCAGACCGGGAAATAGGCGTCGACGTCGGCGAAGGAAACGACTTCCCCGAACACATACGAACGGCCGTCCGCAAGCATCTGCTCGACGAGGTCGAGGCTCGCGCGGAACTGCGTGATCATGTGCGGCGAGTCCTCTTCCAGCCGGTCGAAGTCCATGAAATTGAAGAAACCCTTGCGATCATCGATGACTTCCTTCGGGATCATCGCCTTGTTCAAGGCCATCGCGAGTCCCGCGCCCGGCTCGAAGAAAGTCCGGTCGCTCCAGGAGGCAAGCGCGAGCGCGAGTCCTGCGCTGCCGGCTGGAAAAAGCGGACGCGCCGGGAATCGTCGCTCGAGTTCGCGGGAAATCAGTCGCGTATCGCAGTACATGTCCGCGCCGATCTGCAGGACCGGCACCTTCCGGTAGCCGCCGGTCAATGGCATGAGCTCCGGCCGCGGCATCACCATGGGGATTTGCACCGACCACCACGGCAACTGCTTGATCCCGAACGCGAGCCGGATCTTCTCGGCGAACGGCGACGGATCGTGATGATGAAGGATCAAATCAGGCATCCGACACCTCTTCAGTCGGGCCTGGGCGATCGTGACACTGTACACAGCGCTTCAATAAAAAAACAGTCATGTTTGTTTATTTTGAGCCATGGCGCACTTATAATGTGCATGCATTGCCGAAGGACTCAGCCAGGATGGACGCTGCGACCGTAGCGAGACTCAAGCACAGCATGCGTCTCGAGTCCGAACGCACCGGGCCACCGGACGGCTTTCCGAAGCTTCCGGTCATTCCCGCAGGCCGCTACGTCGATCCGGAATTCCTCGCACTCGAAAACGAATGGCTCTGGCGGAAAGCATGGCTCTATGCCTGCCACGCCGACGAGTTGCCTGAGGCCGGCTGTTTCCGGTTATTCAGGCGCACCGGATCGCCGATCCTGGTGATGCGCGGCAAGGACCGCGTCGTGCGCGCCTTTTACAACACCTGCCGCCACCGCGGCGCCCCATTGGTCACAGCGTGCAGCGGCAAGGTCGAAGGTCTCGTCTGCGGATTCCACGGCTTTACCTACTCGCTCGACGGGCAGCTGGTCGGACTGCGGGACCGACGCGATTTCGTCGGCCTCGACATGGCAGATTTTCCGCTCGCGCCTGTCCGCTGTGAGTCGTTCGGCAACTGGATTTTCATCAACGAGGACCCCGATGCGGATCCCCTGCTCGAACACCTTGGGCTGATACCGGAGTACCTCGAACAGATCCAGCCATCCCAGGTGCGCTTCGTGAACCGCCGATCCTATCACGTGAAGTGCAACGTCAAGGTCCTGCTCGAGGCATTCCTCGAGGTGTATCACCTGAAGACGATGCACGCGAATTCCGCTGACCGCTTTCTCGATTATCGCGGCTCGACCATCGCGCTCTGGCCGCGCGGCCACTCCCTCATGCTGACGCCAAACCGGAACCCGGAATGGCAGGATCCCGGAACGCGGGGCATGCGCCGCATCGAGACCGCGACCGAGATCATCGTCAGCAACAACCTGTCGCTCAATTTCTACCCGAATCTCGTGACGCCCGTGGACGCGACGGGTAACCCGTTCCTGCTGTTCTGGCCTGCAGGCGCGCGCGAGATGGACATCGAGGTCGCCTGGTTCGCGCCCGACTGGGGTGGAGTTGAACTCGATCCGCTGTGGAAAACGCGACTCGCAAATTTCGAACGGATCCTCGAGGAGGACACCCGGTTCGCCGAGCAGATCCAGGAGTCCGTGGAATCGAGTGCTTATCGCGGCAACATGCTCAATTATCAGGAGCGCCGCATTTATCACTGGCACGAGGAACTCGACCGTCGAATCGGTCGCGACCGGATTCCGGAAAGATTTCGCATTGAACCCGTGCTGGGGCCCTGGGTGGCGGACTGACGCAGCGGGTCCCCGGCTATCGCCGCCCCCCGGCCGGCAGCATGGAGGCTGCCGCGGCGTCTGCGATAACGCGGGCCTGGGCGCGGGCAACCCGTCCGGCGGGAATGGTCGCGTCGCCGGCCACCAGGCGACGAAGCATCGCCGCCTTGGATTCACCGGTGACCAGCCACAGGATATGCCGGGCCCGGTTCAGCGCTTCGAAGCTGAGGCTCATTCGCCGGACCCCGTCATAAGGAACGCTGACTCCTACGTCGGAGCCGGAAAGGCCGAGCAGCGGATCACCGGGTACGAGCGAAGCTGTGTGCCCGTCGGCACCGAGCCCAAGCTGCACCACGTCGAGCACGGGCGGATTCCCGGCGTGTCGCGCTACCGTGCGGCCGTAATCGCCGGCAGCCGCTTCGAGTGCGGGACCCTCGACGGGCATGGCGTGGAATTGCGCCGCGAGCAGGGCGCCGGGGCGGCAGAGCAGTTCGCCAATGCGCCGTGCATTGCGGCGTTCGTCATCGAATGGCACGGCGCGTTCGTCCACCTGGAATACATGCAGGGCGCTCCACGGCACGGTCTGACCAAGCAGCAATTCGAGCATCTGCCACGGCGTTTGACCGCCGCTCAGCGCAATCGCACAGCAGCCGCGTGCTGCAACGGCGGCGGCGATTTCGGTGACCAGCGCAGCAGTCGCGATGGCGGCAGCCGCCGCGGGACTCGGTGCGACCGTCACTTCCATGGGCGCAATCCTCTCAAGCCACTCGACGGGTCCTGAACCCGCTCTTTCGCATGCCGTCCGGGTCGATGACCTCACGGATCAGCCGCAGCTGTTCCCGCGTGGGCGGCGTAGTTTGCGGCACGGTGCCTTCGGGCACCAGCAATTCGAAGCCCGTCGCCGCGCGAACCTGCTCGACCGTCACGCCGGGGTGAACCGATTGCAGGCGCATCCGTTTTCTCTGGGGATGGAAATCCAGCACGGCCAGATTGGTGATTACGGCCTGCGGGCCACCGCCGAGGCCGAGGCGCTCGCGTGCGTCGCCGCCGCTCAAATAGCCGGCGCCTGAAATGAAGTCCACCTTTTCCACGAAACTCCGCGGGGAGTGATCCGGGTGCCAGAAGTACAGGTCCTTGCCGATCGAGCACATGTCCGCGAGGCCAGCTGTCCCCGGGAGCCTGACCCGGGGCCGGTGGTAGTCATCGCCGATGATCGAGTTGTTGACGTTGCCGTGGCAATCGATTTGCGCCGCGCCGACGCAGAACTTGGTGATCCATTGGCCTTTCAAGACCAGGTTCCAGAAGTCGGTGTACTGGTCGAGGTACATGATCGAATCACGCCACAAGGCCGCCTCGAGTGTGGACGCGGGTATGCGTTTCGGGCGCGGCTCCAGTCCCACGGAGCTCGCGATCCAGAGCAGCTCGGGCGCATGGGTCATGCGCGCGAGCATGAATGCCGCAACCGGAATGAAAGAAGCCATGCCGTTGCAGGCCTGGTCGCCGTCGTGGAAATGCGCGGCGAGCGCGGTCACCATCAGCTCATCAACGGTGTACACGGATTCGCTCCAGCATGCCGTCGCCTCCGACCGCCTCGAGGTATTCGGCCTGCGAGGCCGGCGCGTGCACGAAGCGCGCGAGAAAGGCCGCAGCCTGGCCGTCGTCCCGCGAAACCTTCGTCCATGCCTGGTGGAAACGATCGTCATAGCCGTACGCCGGGAAGAATGAAGTCGGGTGCGCACCGCACGGTACTGCCACGACGGCGTCCACCATGAAGCCGGGAAGAATCGTGCGCTCCGGATGGCGGCGCAGGACTTCGCTGTCCACGATCTCCTCCGCCGTGACGAGTAAGCGCCGCGCCGCGTGTGGCATGATCGCGAGATCCGGCCACATTGCGGACGGCTCATACTGGATATTGCCGAAGCGGTCCGCGCGGTGCGCATGCACGAGGGCCACATCCGGCACCAGCGCGCGGCAGGCGATCACGGGCCGGCCGCCGAACGGGTCGTCGATCATCCGGAGATTCTCGGGGTCCTGCGCAACCAGGTCGCTGCCAATCGCACCGCGACTGGGCAGGAACGGAAGCTGACGCGCGCCCGCGCCGAGGCGTGCATTGAGCAAAGTTTCCGAGAGTTCTTCAACCCGGACGCGGCCCGCTTCGACGGCCGCCCGGTACTGCTGGCAGAGTCCGAACTGTTCCATGCTGACCGCCGCACCGATCAGGCGGTCGATCACGCCGGCTGCCGCGAGCCAGTCGACCGCGATGCCGCCGACCAGGACTACCAGGCCTATGCCGCGCTTTTTCTGCCGGATCATTTCCCGCACGAGCGCCATCGGCGCCGCCTGCGTCGCCATGTTCTGCAGCGCGACGATGTCGCCGTCGCTTATCAAGGCGACAGCCTCTTCGAGCCGGGCCGTTTTTTCCTGCACGCGGAATCAACCGTCGAACACGGGCAGCGTAGCCCCGCCGTCCACGACGAGCGTCTGACCGGTCACGTACGCAGCCTCGTCACTTGCGAGAAAAAGCATGGCCTGCGCCACTTCGAGCGGAAGTCCCCATCGCTTAAGGGGCACGGCATCGCCCATGCGCTCGCGCCGTTCAGGCTTGACGACGCGCGCAACTTCGTCGGTCAGCACCAGCCCGGGTTCAACGCCGTTGACGGTGATTGCGTAACGGGCGAGTTCCAGCGCGGCCGCACGGATCAAGCCGTTCAGTCCGCCCTTGGATGCCGCGTAGTGGGCGCAACCCGGCACGGCGGCACGGTTTCCCTGGATGGATGACGTGAACAGGATGCGTCCGCCATGCGCTTTCATGTGCGGGATGCCGGCCTTGACCAGCCGGAAAGCGCCGGTCAGGTTGATTTCAATGACGCGGCGCCAGGATTCATCCGCCATCGTCTCAATCGGGTCATAGGGAAAGATGCCGGCGTTGTGCACCAGGACGTCAAGGGTGCCGAAGCGGCTGATCGCCGCGTCAACGAGCACCTCGACGCCCGCCGGTTCGGCAATGTCCGCGATGACGCCATGCGCCACACCACCCTGATCGGTGATTTCGTCGACAACCCGTCGGACGTCCGTTGCCGTGCGGGAAGTGACGACGATCGCTGCGCCTTCGCTCGCAAACAGCCGGGCGATGGCCTCGCCAATGCCCCTGCCGGAGCCCGTCACGACCGCGATCTTGTTGGCCAGGCGGTTTGCGCCGGTATTCGTCATGCCTTTCCCCTGCCCGCGCGCCGAGGCCACAAAAACAAACAATCAGGCTTGTTTCTTTTCGACAGTCTCGTAGTTATACTTGCGCCGGGCCTGAGCTTCCAGCCACAGCGAGCCGTTCGTCAAGGGTTGACCCATGGGCACGACACTTGATCCGGGGCTGCTGGCGCGCATCGGGGCCAGTTCCCCGCCGCAAACTGAAGTCGTCACCCGCCGGGATATCCGCAAGTATGCGATCGCGACGGGACAACGGCTGCGCAAGTACCTGGATGGCGACGAGGCACCGCCGACATTCCACGTTGCGCTTTTCTGGCCAGTCGTCCCGCTCGATGAACTGAGCCCGGACGGAGTCGCGTTCGATTGGCTGTTCCCGGAGGTAGCGGGCATGCGGCCGCTGGCCGGCGGACTCAAGGTTGAGTTTCACCGGCCGATCCGGCCGGGCGACGTTCTGACCTCCACACGCACCCTGACCGACATCTACGAGAAGCAGGGCTCCTCCGGTCCGCTCATCTTCATCGAAGTCGTCATGGAGGTCGTGAACGCCAGCCGGGAGCCGGTGCTGACCGAGAAGACGACGCGGATCCTCAAATGAACGCCTTGCGACACATCGATTCCCTCAGGGAGGGCGACGAACTGCCAGTGCGGGAGTTCCGGCCCGATGAAGTCCAGCTGTTCCTGTACAACGCGGCCCTGTGGAACGCGCACAGGATCCATTTCGACCACCCCTATGCCACCCGCGTGGAGGGTCACCCCGGGCTTGTCATTGCGGGGCCGTTGCTCGGCGACTGGCTGACGCAGTGCGCCGTCGAGTGGCTCGGCGAGTCCGGCCGCCTCATCTCGTTCGAGTACTCGAACCGCCGACCCAGCTACATCGGCGAGGTCCTGCGTTCGACCGGCCGGGTGCTGTCCGTCGATCACGACAAGTCGGAGGCCGTACTCAGCCTCGCCATACTGAACCAGGCCGGTGAGGTCACGACTCCCGGCACGGCGGTCGTCCGGTTGGAGCACGCCTGATTCCCATGCCTGCGACATTGCGTGGAAAGGCAGCGATCGTCGGAGCCGCCGACACCGAAGTCGGCTGCGTCGCCGGCATGGGCGCGACGGATCGCTGCGGCGACGCGATACTGCGAGCGCTCGCCGACGCGGGCATCCGCAAGGATGCGGTCGACGGCCTTGTAACCTGCAATTCCATGGCCGAGCCCTTCCTCTACCATGCGGAAGCGATGGCGGAGTACCTGCAGATATTCCCGCGCTATTGCATCAGTGTCGGCGCGGGCGGCGGGACGACATTCACGGCCCTGCACCAGGCGGCCTCCGCCATTGCGAGCGGCATCTGCACCACCGTGGTGATCGCGATGGCCGACAGCCTGCGCTCGGGGCTTTCGCGAGAGCGCGCACTGGCCATGCAATCGTCGAGCGGCCACCCGGAGTTCGAGCGACCCTACGGAGCGCCCGTACCCGCCTATTACGCCCTCATCGCACGCGCGCACATGCACGAGTTCGGCACGACTCCCGAGCAGCTCGCCGCCGTCGCGGTCAGCGCGCGAAAGCATGCCGCACGGAACCCCGCGGCGCAGATGCGCACACCGATCACCATCGGCGACGTCCTGGAATCGCGCCTGATCGCGGATCCCCTGCACCTGCTCGACTGTTCGCTCGTGTCCGACGGCGGCGCGGCAATCGTGTTGACTTCGGCGGAGCGCGCACGGGACTTTCCGCATCCGCCGGTCTACATGCTCGGCGCCGGCGAGGGCCACTCGCACGAACACATCAGCCAGGCGCGAAGCCTGACGACGTCGGCGGCGGCCGAAGCGGGCCGCAGCGCCTACGCAATGGCGGGGATCGGGCCGCGCGACGTCGACCTGGCGCAACTGTACGACTGCTTCACGCCCGTCGTGATCATCGAACTCGAGGATCTCGGCTTCTGCGCCAAGGGCGAGGGCGGTCCCTTCGTGGCAGCCGGCACGATCGGACCCGGTGGCGCGCTGCCCGTCAATACCCATGGCGGCATGCTGTCGCACTGCCATCCGGGAAATCCCGGCTCGATGTTTGCGCTTACCGAGGCGGTGCTGCAATTGCGCCGGCAAGCCGGCGAGCGCCAGCTGCCGAAGGCGGACATCGCGCTCGTCCACGGCCAGGGCGGCATCATGTCGAGCCACTGCACGATCCTGCTCGGCCGGGAGGCGGGCTGATGAGCGGGGCCCCGGCCAGAAACGTGCCGGTCAGCACGGCCGCGACCGCCGAGTACTGGGCGGCCTGCCGCCGCCATGAACTCCTCATCCAGCGCTGCTCGGATTGCGCGACCCACCAGTTTTACCCGCGCCTCGTCTGCGCTTCGTGCTCGGGCAGGTCGCTGCAATGGGTGCGCGCGAGCGGGCTCGGAACGCTCAGGACCTTCGCGATCGTGCGCCGTCCCGTGTCGCAGGCCTATGCCGCGGAGGTGCCCTACGTCGTCGCGCTGGTGGAGCTTCGCGAGGGTCCGACGATGATGAGCAACGTCGTCGGTTGCAGCGTGGACGAAGTCCGCATCGGCATGCCCGTCGAAGTCGTGTTCGACGACTGGCCGGAAGGGGTGACCGTACCGAAATTCCGACCGGCTCAGACCACGTAAGTCTGCGAAGTCGTCGAGCCGCCGCGACCGGTCCAGTCGGTGTGAAAGGACTCGCCGGCAGGCCGGTCGATGCGCTGGTAGGTGTGCGCCCCGAAATAGTCGCGCTGCGCCTGCAGCAGGTTGGCCGGCAGGCTGGCCGAGCGATAGGCATCGAAGTACGCAAGCGCCGAGCCGAGGCAGGGCACGGGAATACCCGCCTGCACTGCCGTTGCGATCACGCGACGCCATGACGGCTGCCGGCTTTCGACCGCCTGCTTGAAGTACGGGTCGAGCAGCAGGTTCCGAAGCTCCTGGTCGCGGTCAAAGGCTTTCTTGATCTCGCCCAGGAATACGGAGCGGATGATGCAGCCGCCGCGCCACACGAGCGCGATGCCGCCGTAGTTCAGGTTCCAGTTGTAACTCTGCGCGGCCGCTCGCAACAGCTGGTAGCCCTGTGCGTAGCTGATGATCTTGGATGCATAGAGCGCCTGGCGCAGCTCGCCGACGAAGGCCTCCCGGTCGCCGGAAAGCGGCGTGACGCGCGCCCCGATTGCCTTCGAAGCCGCGACGCGCTCGTCCTTGGCCGCCGACAGGTAGCGCGCGAAGACGGCTTCGCCGATCAGCGTCAGCGGCATGCCCTCGTCGAGAGCGGAATTGACCGTCCACTTGCCGGTGCCCTTCTGGCCTGCGACATCGAGTATGGAGTCCAGCACTTCCGCGCCGCTCGCATCGCTGAAACCGAGAATGTCGCGCGTGATCTCGATAAGGTAACTGTCGAGCTCGCCCTTGTTCCATTCGGCAAAGACGCGATGCATCTCGGCATTGCTGAGGCCGAGGCCGCGCTTCATCAGGTCGTAGCTCTCGCATATCAGCTGCATGTCGCCGTATTCGACGCCGTTGTGAACCATTTTGACGAAGTGCCCCGCGCCGTCTTCACCCATCCAGTCGCAACAGGGTTCACCCTCCGGCGTACGCGCACAGATGGCCTGAAAGATCGGCCGGATGTGCGGCCACGCATCGGGACTGCCGCCGGGCATGAGCGACGGCCCATTCAATGCGCCCTCCTCCCCACCCGACACGCCTGATCCCACGTAAAGCAGTCCCCTGGACTCCGCCGCGCGCGTGCGCCGGATCGTGTCGGTAAAATGACTGTTGCCGCCGTCGATCAGGATGTCGCCGGGCGCGAGGAGCGGCTGGAGCCGCGTAATCAGCTCATCGACGGCGGCGCCGGCCTTCACGAGCATGAGGATCTTGCGCGGACGCGAAAGCGACTCCACGAGCTCCTCAAGGCTGGAGGCACCGATGAAACGCTTACCGTGCGCGCGCCCTTTCAGGAACGCCTGGGTTTTCGCGGCGGTCCGATTGTAGACACAGACTGCATAGCCGCGGCTCTCGATGTTGAGCGCAAGGTTCTCGCCCATGACCGCGAGGCCGATGAGTCCGATGTCAGCCTGGAATCTGTCCATGTCGATGCTTTGCAATGTGCCGGGCGTCAGGCGAATTTCGCGCGCAGCCGCGGCAGGACATGCTCCGCATACAAGCGCAGGAACCGCTCCTGATCGGGGCCGGGGGCGTGAAACACCAGGTGACGAAAACCGAGTTCGAGATAGGGCCGGATCCGCTCGACATGCTCGTCGGGATCGGTCGAGACGATCCAGCGCTTCGCCGCCCGCTCGGCGGGAAGGCTGTCGGCCAATCGTTCCATTTCGATCGGATCCTCGACGGTCATCTTTTCCTCGGCTGACAGCGCGAGTGCCGCCCAGTAGCGGGTGTCCTCCGTGGCCCGCGACAGGTCCGTGTCGAACGAAACCTTCATCTCGATCATGCGCTCGATGGCGTCGGGTAATCGCCCCGCCGCCTGCAACCCGGCCGCGACGCTCGGGAGGAGCGTCTCGCGGTACAGTTCCGGCGCCTTGCCACTGGTGCAGATGAAGCCATCCGCCACCTGCCCGGCATATTTCGAGATCATGGGCCCGGCACCGGCAATGTAGATCGGCACCATGCGCTCGGGCCGGTCGTAGATCGTCGCCTTTTCGGTCCTGTAGAACTCGCCCTCGAAGCTGACCCGCTCCTCGGACCACAACTTGCGGATGAGCTTGACCGATTCACGCAGCCGCGCAAGCCGCTCGCGCGGCTCCGGCCATTTCATGCCGGTGGGCGGGACCTCGTTGAGAGACTCGCCAGTGCCGATACCCAGGATCATGCGATCGGGGAACAGGCAGGCAAGCGTTGCGAATGCCTGGGCCACGATTGCGGGGTGGTAGCGGAATGTCGGCGTGAGCACGCTCGTCCCGATCGCGATGCGGGACGTACTTGCGCCGAGAGCTCCCATCCACGCGAACGAGAACGGCGCGTGGCCGCCCGTGTGGCGCCAGGGCTGGAAATGATCGCTGATGAAAACGGAATCGAATCCCTGCTGCTCCGCCAGCGCGGAGAACCGCAGCAGTTCCTTCGGCCCGAATTGCTCGGCTGACGCCTTGTATCCCAGCTTAAGCAACGCGCACTGCCTGGTCCGCGTGACGGCCGGCGCCCAGCCCCGGATGCTCGCCGACCCGGCGATACAGCGTGGTCCGCTGCGCCACGGGGCGACCGATTCCGCCCGCCGTGGCCTGCATGTCCGCGGCATTCAGGAGCTGGCCGTTGACGCCCCCGGCCGCGCGGGTGATCGATTCGTTCATCAGCGTTCCGCCGAGATCGTTGGCACCGGCATCGAGGCACAGCATTGCACCTTCGCGACCCATTTTGACCCACGAGGTCTGGATGTTCGGGATCAGCGGATGCAGGGCCAGGCGCGCCACGGCGTGCATCAGCAACGCCTCGCGCAGCGTCGGGCCCGAGCGTGACCGGCCCTTTCGCCAGAGCGGCGCTTCCATGTGCACGAACGGCAGCGGAACAAGTTCGGTGAATCCGCCGGTCTCGGCCTGCAACGCGCGGATCCGCAGGAGATGACGCGCCCAGTGCCGCGGCTGGTCGACGTGGCCGAACATGATCGTTGCCGTGGTTCTGAGACCGACACCGTGCGCGGCTCGCATCACCGCGAGCCATTCCTCGGTCTTTAGCTTGTCCGGGCACAGGACTTCGCGCACTTCGTCGTCCAGGATCTCGGCCGCCGTTCCGGGCAACGTCGACAAGCCCGTGCGCTTGAGGCGCGCGAGGTACTCGGGCAGTTCGAGATTCAAAGTCGACGCGCCGTGCCAGATCTCGAGTGGCGAGAACGCGTGGACGTGAATGTCCGGCACCGCTGCTTTGACGGCGGCAACGATACTCAGGTACGTGTCGCCCGTGTAGCGGGGATGGATGCCGCCCTGCAGGCAGACTTCCGTCGCTCCGGCTTCAGCCGCCTCAGCCGTTCGGCGAGCGATCTCCTCGAGATCGAGGTCGTAGCCAGGACCCCGCAGGCTCCGCGAACTCCTGCCTTTGGAAAAGGCACAGAAGCCGCAGTGATAAGTGCAGATATTCGTGTAGTTGATGTTGCGGTTGACGACATAGGTCACCGTGGCGCCGACGGTGTCGGAGCGCAGGCGGTCGGCTGCCGCGACAACGGCGCGGAAGTCACGATCGTCGACCGCAAACAAGGTCGTAACCGCCGACTCGCTCAGCGATTCGCTCCGCTGTACGCTCGCCAGGATTGCACGCGTCGCCCTCGAGGCGGCCGGCAGCCGGGATCCCGACACGAACCATTGCGCGCTGGCGGGCGGCAGCTGCGTTGCCAAGCCGGCGTACCACCCGTCGACTCGCGCCCGGCCCTGGCTGTCGGTCATTCTCAGGACGCGCGGCACGAGTTCAGGATCTACCCAAGGCGCTGGCGCACGGGCGTAGGCGGGCACGAGCGCAAGCCGCTCGCACAACTCGCGATCGGCCGATGCGGTCTGTTCCGCAAGCGCCTCGAACTGCGGCCAGGGCGCCTCCGGGTTGACGTGATCCGGCGTCACCGGCGAGACGCCGCCCCAGTCATTGACGCCGGCGCGAACGAGCGGCGCGAGTTCACCCGGACGAAGATTCGGCGGCGCCTGGATGGACATCGCCGACCCGAACAGCAGGCGCGTCACGGCGATGGTCCACAACTGCTCCTCGAGGGGCGGCTCGGCGGCCGCCGCCATGCGGGTGCCCGACTTCGCGCAGAAATTCTGGAGGATGAGTTCCTGCAGGTGCCCGAACTCGTCATGGAGCGCGCGCAGCGCGAGCAAGGACTCGACCCGTTCGCGGCGCGTCTCGCCGATGCCGATGAGGAGTCCGCTCGTGAACGGAACTGCACACTCGCCCGCCTTACGGATCGACTCCAACCTTCGCGCGGGCCATTTGTCCGGCGAGCCGAAGTGGGGTCCGCCACGCGCCGACAGGCGCTCGGATGCCGTCTCGAGCATCAAGCCCATGGAAACGGACACCGGCCGCAAGCGCTCGAACTCACTGCGCGACATCACGCCCGCATTGAGATGCGGCAGCAGTGTCGTCTCGGTGCATACGAGCCGCGCAACCTGCGCCAGGTATTCGAGTGTCGTGCTCACGCCGTAGCCTTCGAGCGCCCGCCGTGCAACCGGGTAACGCTGCTCCGGCCGGTCCCCCAGCGTGAAGAGCGCTTCCTTGCAGCCTGCCGCCTCGCCTGCGCGCGCAATCGCGAGCACCTGCTCCGGCGACAGGTAGGGGCGCTCGAGCCGCCGCGGCACCTTGGCAAACGTGCAGTAATGACAGACGTCGCGGCACAACTCGGTCAGCGGAATGAACACTTTTCTCGAATAGCTCACGCTCCGGCCGAAGCCGGCGAGCGTCAGCTCCTCGGCGGCCCTCATCAGCGCCTCGAGCGGCGCATCGGCGAGGTAAAGGGCGGCCTCGGCGTCCGGCCGCTGTCCGTACACCGCGTCGTCGATCAACCGAGCCGTGTTTCGCGCTGTGTCGGGCAACGGTTGCCTCCGGGACTGGGAGCCAAAGGAGTGTAGCGTGGATCAAATATGGCCAGCAGCCGGTCAAGGTCCTCCGGATCGTCGACATCGAATGCGAGACCCGGCAGGTCGACGACGACGGGCTCGAAACCGGCTGTCACAGCTTCGTCCAGGTGACGCGCACGGCTGTCTTTGCCGAACTGGAAGCGGAATGGCGCCCGCGCCTGCAGGTAGAGGGCGTTGGTCCCGCGGCCCGCACAATCGCTTGCCAACGCGAATCCTGCGGCGCGGCCCGACTCGACGAGCGCGTCGATCTCGGTGCCCGTCACCAGCGGCAGGTCGGCGGGCAACACGACGATCTCGCTCGCCCCTTTCCCGATCAGCGACTGCCGCGCGCCGTCGAGCGCGGCATTGAGTCCGCCGCCCGCGTCCGGAAGCACCGCGAAATCCGCCGGAATGGTGTCGCGCTCGCAGCTGACGAAGGCGACCGCATCAATGCATCGCGCATCGCGCAACGCCGCAACGACGCCTTCCAGCATCAGTCGGGTGAACTGCAAGCGTTGCGCCGGCGAGAGCCTGGCGGCGAGGCGCTTCTTGGCCGCGGAGCGGCGCTTGATCGGCACCAGGGCCCAGCAACTCATCGTGACGGGATCCGCTGTGGGATTCACTACGGAGCCGACATCTGCGCGCCCGGCATGGGATTGAAGTAGTGGATGACCACGCTGCGCCTGGCGATCTTCCAGTCACCCTTGCGCCGCTCGAACTCGTCGGTATACGTCGCGCTGATCATCTGCACGACGTCGTCCCGGGTCGCGCCCATACAGTCGACGTTGCAGACTCCGTGGGCGTGGTCGGCCTCCTTGAACGTGAGGCGCAGGTTCGACGTCAGGTGATGGGTTTCGCGCCAAACCGGGTACAGCACTTCGTGCACGGCCTTGTGGATGCCTTCATGATTCACAAAAGTGCCGAATGGCGGGCCGATTTCCCACACGGCGTCCGGGTGCCAGATCGAGATGAAGCGGTCCCAGTCGTGCGTGTCGAAGCCGAGACAATAGTCGGTCACGAGATCGCGAATCGCCGCGCGGCTCTCCAACTCGTCGACCTTCCGCGTCAGCGCGGCGATCCGGGCGTCCGTCCCGTCACTATGCGGCATGCCTTGATCCTTCATTCTTGCCTCAATCCCGCCCTGCGCCCTCTGCAATCCACCGGCGAATCGCCTCGATATCCGCGGCATTCAGCGCGCCTTGCTGCGGCGGCATCTGCAAGCCCGAGCCGCCGACCGACTCATGCGTTCCGAGAAGCTTGGCGTACAGGTAGCTCTTCTCCGGGGACCCCGGCTCCACCAGCTTGAGCGGGGCCTGGGTCGATGCGACTCCCACCAGTTGCGCCCACGGTTCCGGGAAGAGCCTTAGCCCGCCAAGTTCATTGCCTTCCACGTGACACATGACGCAGCGCGTATCGAATATCGGGGCCACCTGGCTGCCGAAATTCACCTTGTCTTCTGCGCCCGCCTGCGTCCCGGCGGCGAGCGCGGCGACGACCAGGCCGGCGGCCCTGCGGCTCATGCGGATTCCGCGGGCGCTTCCCGATGCGCTGAATTGGCCGCGATGTAGCCGAAAGTCATCGCCATGGCGAGCGTATGGCCCGCGCCCCAATACGCGAATCGCGAAGGACTCGCGATGCAGTTGCCGGCGCCGTACAGCCCGGGGATCGGCTGGTCCTTCGAGTCGAGGATGCGCGCGCTCGCGTCGGTCTGCGGACCGCCGTTGGTGTCGAGCGCGCCCGCCGCGAGGATGATCGCGTAATACGGCCCCTTTTCGGCGAGC
>CAYPQX010000066.1:0-4030 GCA_964412975.1 uncultured Steroidobacteraceae bacterium | reverse complement strand
CGGTGGCCGCGAGATTGAGCATCGCGTCGAGCTCTTCGCGCCGGAAGGCGTGGCCCTCCGCGGTGCCCTGGACCTCGATGAAGGCGCCCCCGGAGTTCATCACGACGTTCATGTCGGTCTCGGCTTCCACGTCCTCGGAGTAGTCGAGATCGAGGATCGGCTCGCCCTTCACGATGCCGACGGAAACTGCCGCGATCTGGCCGTGCAGCGGATTTGCGGCGAGCGTGCGCCGCTCGATGAGCGTATCCACGGCATCGGCGAGTGCGACGTAAGCGCCGGTAATCGCGGCAGTGCGGGTGCCGCCATCCGCCTGGAGCACGTCGCAGTCGATGGTGATCGTGCGCTCGCCAAGCGCCGTGAGGTCGATGCAGGCGCGAAGCGAGCGGCCGATGAGCCGCTGGATTTCCTGCGTGCGGCCCGCCTGCTTGCCGCGCGCCGCCTCGCGTGCACTTCGCGTATGTGTCGCGCGCGGCAACATGCCGTATTCCGCCGTCAGCCAGCCCTTACCGCTATTGCGCAGGAAGGCGGGCACGCCGTTTTCCACGCTCGCCGTGCAGAGCACGCGCGTCGCCCCGAACTCGCAGAGCACCGAGCCCTCCGCATGCACGGTGAACCGGCGCGTGAAGCCCACGGGTCGCAGCTGGTCGGCTGCGCGGCCGCTTTTTCGCATGGAACGCTCCGGACCCGTCAGTGATGCCAGACCAGGCTGGCTGCGGTTGCATTGTCGCTGTGCGGCGTGGAGGCCGCTATCGCCCGCTCGACGAGCTTTTCGAGCGCCGATTTGCCGCTGCCATTGCCCTTGCCATGGCCGGGTCGCAGGAGACCGGCGATCTCGCTGTCCTTCAGGTTCGCCCAGACCCCGTCCGTGCAGACCATGAGCACGTCCCCATCCTCGAGCGCCTGGCGCCCGCAGATCGTCATCTCCGGGATCGGCAGCTCGCCGCCGAGACAGCATTCCACGAAATTGCGCATGGGATGGCCGGGCACCTCTTCCTCGCTGATCGTGCCTTCGCGGAGCAACTGCTCGACATGGCTGTGGTCACGCGTGCGCGCGATGACCGCCCCGCCCCGCAGGTGATAAATGCGGCTGTCACCGATATGCGCCCAGTAGGCTTCCTGCCGCTGGACCAGGCAGACCGCACAGGTCGCGCGCGGGCGCAGATCGACCGCAAGCTTGCTGCCGATCGCGACGACCGCCGCGTGCGCGCGCCCAAGCGCCAGGTGGAGGAAGCCGAGCGGATCGAACAGCGGTTTCGTTTCTGCGCGGAACAATTCGAGCACGACCTTGCAGGCCGTTTCCGCCGCACGCGCGCCGTAAGCGTGGCCGCCCATTCCGTCCATGACGACGAGAAGCGCCGCGCCGTCGCTCGAGGCGACCGCAGCACGGTCCTGGTTGTCTTCGCGATCGCCGGTGAGGCTCACCTCGGCGAACTCGATTGCCACGTGTCCTCCGGCGGGCCGATGGCCGCCGCCCCCTGCTAAACTGCCGCAGAGCTTACATCACAAGCACGTGGCGAATCCCAGTGAAGAAAATTCGATGCTGAGGAGCATGACAGGCTTCGCTCGCGCCGAGCGGCCGACGGCAGCCGGCCTTCTCGCCTGGGAAATCCGGAGCGTCAATCATCGCTATCTCGAGGTCAGCTTGCGACTCCCTGAGGAACTGCGCGGATCCGAGGCCGATTTCCGCCGCGCCATAGGCGTCGCCGCGCGGCGCGGCAAGGTGGATGCGTCGTTTTATGTCCGCCCCGCTGCCAACGCCGGCCGCGAACTCGCGCTCGACGAAGCCCTTCTTGACCGTCTCATCGAGAGCGCGACCGCCGTGCAGCGCCGACTCGGCGCGGTCGGCCGCATTGACGCCGTCGATCTCCTGCGCTGGCCCGGGGTTGTGCGCGAGTCGGAGCGCGACTCGACGACCCTCGCCTCTGCCGCACTCGAACTGCTCACGGAAGCGCTTGCGGCATTCACGATTTCACGAGCGAGCGAAGGCGAGCGCATCGCCCAGATGCTGTCGTCCCGCGCCACCCAGCTCCGGGAGATCGCCGACGAGGTCGCGGCGCGGCTGCCGGAAGTGCAGGCACGGATACGCGCGAAGTTGCTGGAACGGCTGGCCACCCTCGGCACCGAGGGCAACCCGGAACGATTCGAGCAGGAAGTCGCGATCCTGGTGCAAAAGATGGATGTCGCCGAGGAGCTCGATCGGCTGCGCAGTCACGTCGAGGAAATGAACACGACACTTGCATCGGGCGAAGCTGTCGGGCGGAAGCTCGATTTCCTGATGCAGGAGTTCAATCGCGAGGCGAACACGCTTTCATCGAAGTCACAGGACGTCGAGACGACGCGCAAGGCGGTCGAACTCAAGGTCCTGATCGAGCAGATGCGGGAACAGATCCAGAATGTCGAGTGAGACCGAGTGCTGCCACAACATGACGATTTGCAAATCATGACCTTCGCTAGGAAACGGACGTGGCCGGGGAGCCGGTTTGGCTCCGCGGCCACGTCGAGGACCTGACTGCAGCTAGTCCGCGATCACGCCACTTTCGTCGCTGCCGCCCTCATCGCTTCCACCTTCGTCGCCGCCGCCTTCGTCACCATTCGACGCGCAACCCGCTTCTGCCGCTCCGCAGGCGAGCGGGGACCACTGCGCGCCGCTTCCGGACGGCAAGCCCTCGATCGCCGTTCCGTCGTAAAAGTTACGGCCCGACTTGACGAAGACCGCGATGACTTCTCCTTCAGGACAGGTGAAGACGCCCTGGTAAGGGCTCGTCAATCCCCCGAAAGTGCCGTCGTCCAGCTCGTCATACTTGATGAAGAAACTCCCGGATTCGCCGCTGCACTGCACGACGACGTTCGACAGCTCCTTGCTAGAGCAGGCACGGACTGTGGCGGCATCCTCCAGGCATGCGCCAGTCTCGGCGCTGCTGTTCGGGTCCGCGACGGCTGCGCCTACCATTGCGAATAACAAGGCGCTTCCCGCGGCCGCAGCACGCAGCCGCGGAGTGAAGAGCGGTGATCTGGAATGGGACATGTTGCGACCTCCTGTCGGATGAAAGCGCGCAAGACCGCGCGCGAGGTGGGCGCAAAGAGGCGGGAGTACCGCTGGAATGTCGGCGGGGAACGGCGAGCGCGCGAACCCGCGCCCTTCGTTGGCGACCCCGCTGTCATGGACGTTTCCGTCGGTAGACCGGTGGCTTTGCGTCCCCATCTTTCGATGGGTTTGCCCTTTTCAACTCAAGGGGATTCTTGCAATGCCGGCCGCGGGCGTCAACCCGTTATTGACAGAATGGTCGGCAACGCGATGAACGGTCATCGCCGCAGTGCCGGGCCACAGGTTCGCAGTCATTGTTTCGCGCGCTGGAGGGGGAGGAAGGCAGCGGCACGACTGACCAGCAATAACTGCGAACCTGTGGCCCGGCACCCTGACGACGGCGATCACGTCTCGAGCCGCGTGGCGGTGACCACGATCTCCGGCAGGACGACCATTGAAGCGGCGTCCGGGAGATCGCGCTCGTAGACGATCCTCTGGTCGAGCGCCAGGCCGTTGCTGACGATTCCGGCGAGCGACGCCACGATGATCGTCGCGAGCCCCGTGTTCTTGACCGTTGAATAAGTGCTCATCTCAGTTCTCCTTTGCTCAGTAGTCGTATCGGGTTGATGAAATTCGACAATCAGTGTCTGGCTGAAACTGTGGGCTTTCGGGGCGCCCGGAACAAATGCGCTTTCTGATGGCCGGTTAAGGGAAACTTGACTACTTTGGCGGGCCTGACAGCCGGCCGGAGTTCCGGTACGGCCTCGAAACGGCGGCCCGTGACGACTTCGGCCTGGCGGCGCTGGCCCTCGGCCAGCAGGTCCAGAAAGTCCAGAAAACCCTGCAAACGTCCGTTCATTTCCGTCTCCTTGGTTCAGGCGGAGCGGGCACCGCGCCCTTCCGTCCCTGTTCGGGCTAGACTTTGACGTCACGGTGATCTCGGAACAAACGCATTAACTCAAGCTGAGTTAAGGGAAACTTCGTGGCTGCTTCCGCCTATGGCCG
>CAYPQX010000065.1:0-9513 GCA_964412975.1 uncultured Steroidobacteraceae bacterium | reverse complement strand
GGTAGGAGGACAGCGAATTTCCGTCGCCCGCGAGTTCGGCATAGATGCGTGCGCCGCGGCGGCGCGCCGCTTCCCAGCCCTCGAGCCCGAGAAAGCCCGCGCCTTCGCCGAGAAGAAAGCCGTTGCGCGTCGCGTCGAACGGCCGGCTCGCGCGGTGCGGCGTTGCATTGTCGGGCGACAACGCGGAGAGCAGGCAGAAGCCGGAGAGGCCGATCGGGTTGATCATCGAGTCGAAGCCGCCTGCGAGCACGTGATCGGCGGCGCCGCGGCGGATCAGCTTCAACGCGGTGCCAATTGCCTGCCCGCCCGACGCGCACGCTGTGTGCACCGACGTGACGTAGCCTTGGATGCCGTAGCGGCGCACGAGCAGCGACAGGCCGGAAATGCACGTGGTCCGGCAAAACAGCAGTGGATCGTTCGCACGGTCGTCGGTAAGGAGGCGCGCGGAATCGAGGGCGTCGTCGACGACCGAGTGACGGTGGATTGCCGCGAAGTCGTTGAAGTCGACTTTCATCATGCCGGCACCGACAGCGCAGCCCCAGCGCGTTGCGTCGGCCGCGGTCGGGCGGATACCGGCGTCGCGCAGCGCCTGCTCGGCCGCCACCAGCGCGAACCGTTGCGAGCGGGTCGCGAACTTCGCGAGCTTGCGGTCATGGACGTCGTCGTCGTGGAATTCCTTCACTTCGGCGGCGATGCAGACCGGAAACCCGCTCGCGTCGAAGATGCTGATTGGAGCACCGCCGCTCCTGCCTTTGAGCAGCGCGCTCCACGTCGTGACAACATCGTTGCCGACCGGCGTGACGAGCCCGATGCCGGTGATCGCGACGCGCGGCCGGCCCATCAAGCGACCCTTCGCGGCGCGTATTCGAGGCGCGCGGTCGAGACCGTCTTGTCGTTCGCGCGCGCTCTCAGCATGATCTGGCCTGTGCCGCCGCCGGTTGGGGTGCGCTGCGCATCGAGCGCGAGCACCTCGCCGGGCGGAATGAACGAGCGCATCTTCACGTGTGTCATCCGCACCGGCGCGGGCTGCATGCCGGCGGGCAGGTCGGGCGCTTCTGCCGCGAGCTGCAGCGCGAGGCCGATCTGCGCGTCGAGCAGCAGCGTGGCGGGGAAGACGGGGCGGCGCGGGAAGTGGTCGGCGAAGAACGGCGCCACGGCCGGCACGTGCAGCACGGCGGCGCGGCACTCGCCGGGAACGCCCGCGCCCCGGACGATCTCCGGCACCGGCACGCCGTCAAATCGTCCCGGTGGCGCACCGGGCCCACGCAGCAACTCGAAGCGTGCGGCGAGTGCCCTGGGCGAATCGAATTCTGCGACCGGCAGCATCGGCCCCAGGCAGTCGAGAAGCTCGATCGCGAGCGCGTCACCGCTCGTCGCGCGGCCCGCGTAGGCGACCGCCTCGTCGTCGCAACTGTCGATCTCGACGGCCAGTCCGAGCACCGCACCGGGGGCGACGTCGCCATGGAACCGCGTCTCGCTGGCGAGTGCTGCGACCGGGCGGCCGCGAAAATTGACCAGTGCCATGGCCACCCACGCTGCGAGCTGCCCGACGGCCTCGGCGACGAGGCAGGACCGAAACGCCGGCAGCGCCGCCGGCACGGCGTACTGCCCACGAGCGCGAACCCCGGGAGTGAACTCGGTGATCCGGTCGACGAACGAGAACGCGGCGAAGTGGTCAGCCATAGCGGCTCACGGGAAGCGACGGGATCAGCCGGCCGTTTTGGCCGATCGCTGCGCTGAGATCACGAGCTTGCAGAACGTCTCCGGCGTGAAGAGGCGCGGGATGTCCTTTACTTTGGTCGGCGTCTTGAAGCGCTCCGCAGGAACCTCCGACAGGTACGCCCGCAGCTGCGCGAGCCCCGCGTCGGTCACGAGGCCGTTCTGCTCGAACTCCGCTTCGGACATCGTGCCGCGCGCGTTCTCGACGATCTTGCCGCGCGGGATCCTGATCTTGAACGCCCGCTCCAACCGGAAGACCATGTCGAGAAAGTCGATCGACTCGGCGTCGAGACCCTCGATCAGCGATACGTCGAGATTGATGTCGTCGACGTCGCAGCCTAGAGCGTCGGCCATCGTTTCCGCGATGGTCGGGAAGACCGCCATGATTTCGTCGCGGGTGATTTCCTGTTGCGTCATCGTCATCACTCCATTTTGAAGCCGCCATCGACACTGAACACCTGCCCCGTCACGTAGCTCGCATAGGCCGATGCGAGGAACCAGACCGCGCACGCGATCTCTTCGGGCTTGCCATAGCGTCGCAGCAGGACCTTCTTCAGCGCTTCGTCGCCCGACTGCTCGCGCACTTCGGCCGACATTTCGGTTTCGATAACACCCGGCGCGACCGCGTTGACGCGGATCTTCCGCGGCGCGAGCTCTACGGCGAGCGCGCGCGTGAACGCGTTGATCGCGCCCTTGCTCGCCGCGTAGTTGGTCTGGCCACGGCCGCCCTTGTCACCGGAGACCGAGGAGAGGTTGACGATCGTGCCCGCGCGCTGCGACGTCATGTACGGCACGACGGCGCGCGTCACGTTGAACACGCCGGTCACGTTGGTGTCGAGCACGGCCGCGACGTCGTCATCGTCGAACGCGGCGAGTGCGTTGTCGCGGGTGATGCCGGCGTTGTTGACCAGGATGTCGATATGCCCGCGGCGCTCGGCAACGCCGTCGACTGCCGCCGCGCACGCCACCGAATCACGGATGTCGACCTGGAGGGAAGCAATCGCGGCGCCGCGCGCGCGGCCGGCGGCGACGACGTCAGCAGCGGCCGCCGCGTTGTCGCGGTAGAAGAACGTGACGTCGGCGCCCTCGGCGGCGAGAAGCTCGACGATCGCCCGCCCGATGCCGCGGCTGCCGCCGGTCACGATCGCGGTCTTGCCCTCGATGCCTGATGTCACCTGCATGCACGCCCTCAAGCAGAGATAGAAAAGCCGCCGTCGACGACCAGTACGTGACCGGTGATCATGTTCGCTTCGGGCAGGCACAAAAGATATACCGCGCCAGCGACGTCCTCGGGGGTCAGCACGGGCCCGGCCGGCGCACGCTCGGCATGGCTGGCGAGCAGCTGTTCCCGGTTCGGGAAGCACGCGAGCGCGTCGGTGTCGACCACACCGGCCGAGACGACGTTCACGCGGATGCCGCGGCTCCCCAGCTCCTGCGCGAGTGCGCGAGCCAGCGCTTCGAGCGCCGCCTTCGACGCGCCGATGAAGCCGTAGCCGGGCATCGCGCGGGACGCGCCCAGGCTCGACAGCGCGACGATGCGGCCGCCGTCGGGCATCAGCGGCAGTGCACGCTGTGCGAGCAGGTTGAGCGCGAGCGCGTTGTTCTCGAGACACCAGCGCCAGTGCTTCAACGTCATCTCGACCGTAGGCTTCAGCACGCCGGAGGCAGCGTTGCTGACGACGATGTCGAGACGGTCGAAGTGCTTGTGGAATTCGGCGAACAGCTCGTCGACGCTCTCGGGGACGCCGACACTCGCCTGGATCGCGACGGCCCGCCGCCCGAGCGCCCGGAGTTCGCCGCACAGCACTTCGGCTTCGTCTACGCTGTTGTAGTAATTGACGGCGATGTCGCATCCCGCCGTGGCGAGCTTGACCGCGATCGCGCGGCCGATGCCGCGGGCGGCACCCGTCACGAGCGCGACGTCTCCGGCCAACGGGACTGTCATGGTGGTGATTCCGGCGTGCGGTTGCGCTCCCGTGGGCGCCGGTGCCGTGGCAGGCTTCATACGGGATTTTTCATTCTAGCCCGTTCCCCACGACCCGACGAGCGCGAACCTGCGCGCGCGGATCAACCGCTGGGCCTCGAGGCACCGATGCATTTTGACACTGTGCCAGACGTCGGCGTACCAGAGAAGGCTGCGACCCAAATCCTCGATCGGGACGACCGGCCGCGCGCTGGCTCTGCCGAGCCGAACGAATATAATGAACCCACGAGTTCATGGGATGCCGTTCAGGGCAGGCGAAAGGCTTGAGCCAGTAGTTTTTCGGCCAGACTCGGAGCGCAGTCGGCCACATCGAAGACGTCATCGAGGGCGCACGGCGGCGCAAAGAATGGCAGTGTCGTTACCTCCTGACAACCGTCCGGCGGGCACCGCGTCTCAAGGCGCCGGTGGAATCAGCCGAGGACGACAACGCCGCGAGCCAGCGCAGCCGGAGAACAATGTGCTAGATGTGCAGACTCGAACTGCCGCCCAGATCGGCCTGCGCCCCGGCCGCGCGAATCTGCTCCGCTGCCTGCGCGGACTCGCCAGCGAGCGCTCAGATAACGTCGCATTCGTGTGCCCGACCGACGACCCGTCGCAGCGAAGTGCGATGACGTATGCGCAACTCGACCGCCGCGCACGCGCGATCGCCGCGTGCCTTCAGGACATGGAACTCGCGGGCCAGCGCGTCATACTTGCGTATCCGCCCGGCCTCGAATTCATCGAGGCGTTCTTCGGCGCACTCTACGCGGGCTGCGTTGCCGTCCCGACTTACCTGCCGCGCCACCGCACGCGCGATCGGTTCGAGGCGCTCGCCGCCGACTCCGGCGCGTCCGTCGTGCTCAGCACTGCGGTTACTATCGCCCAGTTCAAGGCGATGGCCGGCCGGGCCGCGGGGATTCCGTGGCTCGCCACGGACGAAATCGCCGACGTCCGCGCCGAAGGCTGGGTTGAGTACGACCCAGCCCGGGATTCCCTCGCGATGATCCAGTACACGTCCGGTTCCACCCGCCGGCCGAAAGGCGCCATGCTGAGTCACGCCAACCTCATCGAAAATACGCGCGCGATCAGCGACGTCTTCGGAGTTCGGGACAACAGCACGGCCCTTGTCTGGCTTCCGCCGTACCACGACATGGGGCTGGTCGGCGGTGTCCTCACGCCGGTTTTTTCCGGCATGACCATCATCTTGATGGCCCCCGCGACCTTCCTCAAAAATCCCTTCCTCTGGCTGGACGCGATCAGCAAATCCGGCGCAACGATTTCCGGCGGGCCCAACTTCGCCTACGATCTCTGTGTGCGCAAGACTACGGCGGAGCAACGCGCGACTCTCGACCTCTCCTCCTGGTCCCTCGCTTTCATTGGCGCCGAGGCAGTCCGCGCCGCAACGCTTGATCGATTCGCCGAAACCTTCGCCCGGTGCGGATTCAGCCGCAAGGCTTTCTACCCGTGTTACGGTCTGGCGGAGGCAACGCTCATGGTCACGGGACCGAAATCCGGCACCGGAGCCACCGTGCACGCGTTCAGCGACAAGGCTCTCTCGCTGGGTCGCGTCGAGCCGCTGCCCGACACCGCGCCGCATGCCCGCCGCCTCGTCGGATGCGGTGCGCCCGTCGGTTCGCTTCGCCTTGGCATCGTCGACGCACAGACCCTGGCGTCTGCCGGACCCGACGAAATCGGCGAGATCTGGGTCGCCGGCGAATCCGTCGGCCAGGGTTACTGGCACGACCCGCAAAATACGGCGGCCACATTCAACGCATGGCGAAGTGATAACGGCGACGGCCCGTTCCTGCGCACCGGCGATCTCGGCTTCCTCCACGAGGGCCAGCTCTACATCACCGGCAGACTCGATGATCTCATCATCGTGCGCGGGCTCAACCATCATCCCCAGGACATCGAAGCCACGGCGCGCGAAAGCCACCCGTTATTGGCATCCGGCCTTGGCGCCGCATTCGCGGTCGACGAGGGTGAGGCGCAGCGCCTCGTGCTCGTGCACGAGGTCGAGCGCGACGGTAGCCGTGACCTGGCGCCGATCGTCGATGCCGTCCGGGCTGCGGTTCTCGAAGAGCATGGCCTTGCGCTCGACACCGTGGTGCTGATTCGCTGCGGCACGATCGCGAAGACGAGCAGCGGCAAAGTCCAGCGCCTCGCCAGCCGCGCCGCCTTCCTCGCCGGCCAGCTCAAAGCGCTCGACCCGCGCCGCCCCCAGACAAGTCCCGCACCATCGATATTGCCCGCGCAATCCGCCGCGTTCGCCGCAGTCTGCCAGCACGCGCTGGCGATGTCCGGCACCGGCCTTGCGGACCTCACGCCGGAAACCCCGATCTCGGCGCTCGGTCTTGATTCGCTGCAGCGGGTCGAGCTCGTTGCCGCGCTCGACGGAAGTTTCGGCCGGCACCTGCCGGACACCGTTTACAGCCAGGCGACGACCCTCGGCGACCTCGCAGCCGCCGTTCAGAAGCATCAGATCGATCATCCGCACAGCGACGCCCCCGAGGGCGCAGTCCCTGCAGAGAACTACGACGTCACGCTCTTTCCCGAATACCTCGAGCTCAAGCGCCACGAGCGCATGCTGCTGGCCGTCGCCGAAGTCAATCCCTACTTCCGTGTCGACCAGGGCGCGGGAATGCACGCGTTGGGCATGGGCGGCGTCGCCCACATCGACGGGCGCGAGGTGGCGAACTTCTGCGCCTACGACTATGTTGGCATGGCGCGCGACCCGTTCGTCACCGCCGCAACCAAGGCCGTGATCGATCGCTACGGAACCGGCGCCGGTGCAAGCCGCCTTGTCTCGGGCGAAAAGCAGATCCATCGAGACCTCGAAACCGCGCTCGCCGAGTTTCTCGGCACACCCGCGTCGATCGTCTTCGTCTCCGGGCACGCGACCAACGTGACGACGATCGGCCACCTGATGCGCCCGGGCGACCTCATCGTCCACGACATCCTCGCTCACAACTCGATCCTGCAGGGCGCGCGGCTCTCGGGCGCGACGACCCGTGGCTTCGCGCACAACGACTGGCGCGCGCTCGACGCGCTGCTCTCCGGCATCCGCCACGGCTTCCGCCGCGTGCTGATCGCGATTGAAGGCGTCTACAGCATGGACGGCGACTTTCCTGATATCGCGCGCTTTGTCGGAGTCAAGGAGAAGCATCGCGCGATACTGCTCGTCGACGAGGCCCATTCGCTGGGAACCATGGGCCGTTCCGGACGCGGTATCGGCGAGCACGCCGACATCGATCGCTCCGACGTCGAGCTGTGGATGGGCACGCTCTCCAAGTCGCTCGCGAGCTGCGGCGGCTACATCGGGGGTTCGGCCGCGCTCGTCGAATACCTCAAGTACACTGCCCCCGGTTTCGTCTACAGCGTCGGCATCTCGCCGCCCAACGCGGCCGCCGCGCTCGCGGCCCTGACGCTGCTGCGGCGCGAACCCGAGCGCGTCACCCGGCTCCATGAGCTGTCGAGCCTCTTCCTCGCCCTCGCCCGCGAACGCGGCCTTAACACCGGTCTTTCCGGTGGAACCCCGATCATTCCGGTCATCATCGGCAGCTCGGTCAAATGCCTGCTGCTTGCACGGGCCCTCTTCAGCCGCGGCATCATTGTCCAGCCGATCATCCATCCTGCGGTTCCAGAGCGCGCGGCACGCCTGCGGCTGTTCATCACCACCAATCACACCGAAGCGCACGTCAGGAACGTGGTCGGTGCCATCGTCGAGGAGCTCGCAAGACTCTAGCGCGACGACCGCTTTCGTCGCGTGGACTCGATGCGCAACTGCATGCCAAACTCCGAACACGCGATCGTCGTCGAGCAGCTGTGCAAGCGCTACGGCACGCTGCTGGCCGTCGACAGCGTTTCGTTCACCGTCACGAATGGCGAGTTGTTCGCGTTCCTCGGTCCCAACGGCGCCGGCAAGAGCACCACGGCCGAGATCATAGAGACCATCCGCGCGCCGACGTCCGGAAGGGTCACCGTGCTTGGGATGGACGTCACCAGGTCGAAGGCCAAAGTCGTCCGGCGGATCGGCGTGCTCCCGCAGGACTTCAGCTCGTTCGACCGGCTCACCGTGCGCGAGAGCCTTTCGTACTATGCGCAGGTGTTCGGCTGCGACGCCGATGTCGACGCCCTCATGGGCCTCACCCATCTGCGCAGCAAGGCAAACGCCCGGTTCAATACCCTCTCGGGAGGCCTCAAGCAACGCCTCGGCATCGCCGCTGCGCTCGTAAACGACCCGGAGGTCGTGTTTCTCGATGAACCGACGACCGGGCTCGACCCGCACGCCCGGCACGCGGTCTGGGACGTGCTCAAAGGCCTCAAGGAGCGTGGGAAGACAGTCTTTCTCACGACCCACTACATGGACGAGGCCGAACTACTGGCCGATACCGTGGCGATCATTTCGAAGGGCAGGATCGTGGCCATCGACTCGCCGGTGCGCCTCACGGAGCAGCACGCCAATCACATGCGGCTTACTCTGGGGTCGAACGACGCGGCGGCACCGGGGCTGATTCGCCAAATGGGCTTCGACGCCACGCGGACGAGCGACGAAAGCATCTGCGTGCCGGTCAATGACGCAGACGACGTGCGCGCCATTCTCGGGGAAATCGAAAGAGCCGGCCTTTCCCTTCGCGGCATGGAAGTGCGCAAACCGAACCTGGAAGAGGTGTTCCTCAAGCTCACGGAAGAGCATCACTCGGACGCCGCGAACGAGGGTTCCAAATGACGCCGAGAATCATCGCCGCCAACCTGACAGTGCGGCTCAAGAGCTTCTACCGCGAAAAATCGGCGATGTTCTTCACGTTCGCATTCCCCGTGATCCTCGTACTCGTCTTTGGCACGATCTTTACCAAGCCGGAGAATCTCGACTTCGACCTCCCGGTGCAGGACTTGAGCCAGAGCGCAGCGTCGGCCAGGCTGCTCGATGCCCTCACAACGGATCACACGTTCAGGATCACGCCAGTTCCAGCCGGCGCCGACGCCACGCAGTACGCCAGGGAGCACAAGCAGAACCTGGTGCTCGTGATCCCCGAGAACTTTGCCGTTCTGGAAGCAAAGCGGCTCGGCGCACGGGATTCGAGCGTGTCCGTGCCGCTGACGTACGTCCACGATCCCAGCTCGACTTCGGTGAACACCAAGATCCAGGTGCTCGACGCGATCGTGGCTGCAATGAACCAGAAGATGACCGGCACGCCGCCTTTCATCACGCTTGTCGCGAAGTCGATTCTCTCCGAGCAGTACCGCTTCATCGAGTTCTTCGTCCCGGGCATCATCGCAATGGCGATCATGACCTCTTGCCTGGGAAACGCGCTCAACATGAACGCGGAGCTGCGGCAGAAAGGAATCCTGCGCAAGCTTGCGACGACGCCGATCACGCGCACTGATTGGCTCGTCTCCAGCATCCTGTACCAGCTCATTCTCTCCATCGTTTCGACCGTCGCGATCCTCCTCGTCAGCTACGCCGTCTTCGACGTTCGGTTGCACATCGGCGCCTGGCTTCCGCTCATCGTCGTGATCGAAGTCATCGCCTTCGTCGGCATCGGCATGCTGCTCACCCCATTCGCGAAAGAGGCCGAAAGCGCGTCGGCGGTCGGCAATGCCTTCCTGTTTCCGATGATGTTCCTCTCCGGCACCTTTTTCCCGGTGGAGATGATGCCGCCCTTGCTGCAGTCGTTCGCCAAGCTTCTGCCGCTCTATTACGTGAACGAGGCGCTACGCGCGGCGATGATCTTCGTCGATGGTCCGGCCACCCTGCGGCTCGCGGGCGTAGCCGCCGGCTTTGCCGCGATCGTGTTCGTCGCGGGAACGGTCAAGACCCGGTGGGACGG
>CAYPQX010000064.1:0-2888 GCA_964412975.1 uncultured Steroidobacteraceae bacterium | reverse complement strand
CGCCGTCGACGATCTCGGCCACTTCCTTGCCGAACTTCTGCTCGACCTCCGCCATCGACGAGGGCGTGTCCTCGACGACGTCGTGCAGGATCGCGGCGGCGATGGTCGCGCCGTCGAGGTGCAGGTCGGCCAGGATGTCGGCGACCGCGATGGGGTGGGTGATGAAGGCCTCGCCGGACTGGCGCTTCTGGCCCTTGTGCGCGGTCTGTGCGTACTCGAAAGCCTCGCGGACCCGTTCGACCTGGTCAGTCGGCAGGTAGCCTTCGATCTTCGAGGTGAGCTGACCGATCCCGGCAGCGCGTCTTCCGCCCGGCAGCAGTCCGAGGATGGAAGACGCGTAGTTCATCGGATCGGCAGTCCTGGGGTCAGTCCCCCAGGCCGAGTTGCGGTGCGCGGAAGTCGACGCCGAGGTCGAGCGGGTTCTCAGGAATGATCTCCTGCTCCGGCTCCGGCTCCGGCTCGGAGAGCAGATCGATCGTGATCTTGCCTTCCGCGATCTCGCGCAGCGCCACCACCGTGGGCTTGTCGTTTTCCCAGTCCACGCGCGCCTCGGCGCCGTTGACGAGGCGGCGCGATCGCTTGGCGGCGAGCAGGACCAGGTCGAACAGGTTGTCGACCGTATGCAGGCAATCTTCGACGGTGATGCGGGCCATGGAAAAGACCGTAAATTTCAGGGAATTGGACCGGAAATGATACCAGTTCTTGGTACGGGAAGCGCGTACTTCGGGAGGGGACTGTCCCCTCTTGCAACGTGCGAAAGCCTTAACCCGTCCGGCGGGACTTGCGGCTACGGCGCTCGTTCCCGATACGGGGAGCCCGGCTGAAAACGTCGAGATCCTGGGCCCGCCGACTACCGGCACGGCGGTCGTCGTGGTGGTTGTAGGTACAGGTACAGGTATCGGGCCGGGTGCAGCCGGGCAGCGGCAGAAGCGGTGCTTCGCGTGACAGCCAGCGGCGGTTCTTGCCGGATATGGCCGCATTGCAGGCGCCTTGACCCGGCTTCACAGAAACCGCGTGCCAGCGGCGATCCGTCGCCTTGCCGTCGTCCTCGTCCTTGTCCTTGCCAGCCATGGATCCTGCAACTCCTCGTTGATCGCAATGCTAGCGAATCCCAGGGCGGCGGTGACAATTCGGCGAAAACTTTGTGAATCAGATCCCCAGGATGGCTTGCAGCTCGGCGTCGAGGCCCGGCCGGCCCTTTCGGCTGCCTTCCCCGTGGCCCTCGAAGATGGCTTCAAGGTCGGCAAGCGCCCGGTCGAAGTCACGATTGATCACGATGTAGTCGAAATCCCGCCAGTGCGACATCTCGAGGTCCGACTCGGCGAGCCGGCGGGCAATGACATCCTCGTTGTCGGTCCTGCGCTTGCGAAGCCGGGCTTCAAGCTCTGACCGCGACGGCGGGAGTATGAAAATCTGGATCGCCTCCGGCAGCCGTTCGCGCACTTGCCTTGCGCCCTGCCAGTCGATTTCGAGGATCAGGTCACGGCCTTCGGCGAGGGCCACCTCGACCACGCTCCGTCGCGTGCCATAGAGGTTGCCGAATACGTTCGCGTGTTCGACGAACTCGCCGGCTGCAATCAGCCGCTGCATTTCCGCGCGATCGATGAAGTGATAGTCGCGTCCGTCCTGTTCATGCGCCCGTGGCTGGCGTGTCGTGCAGGAGACCGAAAACGAAAGCGCCGGGCGGCGGCGCATCAAGGCACGCAACAGGCTCGTCTTGCCGGCGCCGGATGGCGCCGCGATCACATAGAGATGGCCTCGCTTCGACACGCGGCGATTGTACGGGTTTAAAGGGGACGGTCACCTTTGGCGACCCAAGGTGACCGTCCCCTTTAAACTCGACCTAGCGGTAGCGACGGCTCAGCCAGTCATCCGGCTTCGGAAACGCGGCGGCTTCGTCCCGAAGCCACTGGCGAAGCGCGCAAACCATCGGCAGATCGGCGTATGACGGCGGGCAGACGAACCAGTAGCGGAACCGCGATGGCACGATGATCTTGCTTGCGAGCACGAGATTTCCGGACTCGAGGTCGTTCGCCGCGATCGACCAGCGTGCGGGCGCATAGCCCAATCCCGCGATCACCGCAGAAAGCACGCTCACCGAGTCGTCGATGATCGTCGGCCCTGCGGGCCAGGGTGTCGGCGCCGTATTTTTCTCGAAGCGCGCCCAGGGCTCGTCCTTCGCCTGCAGCATCGGTATGCCGTGCAGGCTCTCCCGATCGTCGATCGAACCGTGCTTCTTGAACAGCTGCGGCGATGCGACGACCACCAGCCATTCGTCCATCAGCCTGTCGTGATCGAGTCCCGGCGCCACGCCTTCGCCGAGACGGACGGCGGCGTGGAAGTCGCTGCGCGCAAAATCGACCGCTTCGCGCGAGGTATGCCAATCGACGCGAAGATCCGGAAACTTCGAGTGCAGGCGATGAAGCCGCGGCGTCAGCCACTTCTGCATCAACGACGAGAGCGTGCTGACATTGATGATGCCGCTGGCGCGCTGCATCCGCGTTTCGCGCAGCACCGCGACGAGCGAGTCGAGGCCGGACCGCACGCCGGGCAGCAGTTTTGCGCCCTCCGGCGTTAGTTCGACCTTGCGGCCGCTCCGCCGCAACACAGGAATCTGAAGGTAATCCTCGAGCGCCTTGATCTGCTGCGAAACCGCGGCCGGCGTCACATTCAGCGCTTCCGCCGCCTCCGAAAAACTGAGGCGCGTGGCGACCGCTTCGAACACGCGAAGCGCGTTGAGCGGAAGTCGGCCATAGGCGGAAGCAGCCACGAAGTTTCCCTTAACTCAGCTTGAGTTAATGCGTTTGTTCCGAGATCACCGTGACGTCAAAGTCTAGCCCGAACAGGGACGGAAGGGCGCGGTGCCCGCTCCGCCTGAACCAAGGAGA
>CAYPQX010000063.1:0-8765 GCA_964412975.1 uncultured Steroidobacteraceae bacterium | reverse complement strand
ACGAGCGAGCCTTTCTGGACTACGTGCGTGCCAAGCACCTTTCGAAGTGCCGCGTGCAGGAGATGCGTCGCCGAATGGTTCAGCACCGTCGACTGCCGGGTCGCGGCATCCACGATCGCGGAGACGACATCGCCCTTCTGGAACTTGCCGGCTTCAACACGGCCAAGGTGCAGATGGGCGTCGCCATGCTTTTTCGTGTCTGTCACCTGAAACCGGGCCGGGCCGTTCTGCAGGCTGCCGATGTCCCCCACCTGCCCGCCGGATTCCGCGTAGAACGGAGTCACGTCGAGCGCGATTCCCACCTCGTCGCCCGGCGCGGCGGATTCGACTTCGGCGCCGTCCTTCAGGATTGCGAGGATGCGCCCTTCGCCCTGGAGGTGCTCGTAACCGGTGAATTCGCTTTCCGCCCCGAGCGTGTCGGAGCCGCGCAGGTCCACGCCGAAGCGGCTGGCCGCACGGGCGCGCTCACGCTGGCCTTCCATCGCCTGCTCGAAGCCGGCATGGTCGATCGAGAGGCCGCGCTCGCGCGCGATGTCGGCGGTGAGGTCGACCGGGAATCCATAGGTGTCGTAGAGCTTGAAAACCGTTTCGCCGGCGATGGTCTTGCCTTTCATCTTCTTGATCGCGGCCTCGAGAAGCGCCATGCCATTCTCGAGCGTTTCCGCGAATCGCTCCTCTTCCTGTCGTAGCATGCGCACGACGCGATCGGCGCCGTTCGTGAGCTCCGGATAGGCGGCGCCCATCTCATTCGCAAGCGCGGGCACGAGAAGGTGAAAGAACGGCTTTTCCTGCCCGAGCTTGTACCCGTGGCGGATCGCACGGCGGATAATGCGGCGAAGGACATAGCCCCGACCGTCATTGCCAGGAATCACGCCGTCCACGATCAGGAAAGAACAGGCGCGGATGTGATCGGCGATCACACGGAGCGACGGACTCGCCGTCTTTTTCTGATGGGTGGCGTCCGCCGCAGCCGCGATCAGGCTCCTGAACAGGTCAATGTCGTAGTTCGAGTGCACGCCCTGCATGACGGCGGCGGTGCGTTCGAGGCCCATGCCGGTGTCGACGGAGGGTTTCGGAAGCGGCGTCATCGTCCCATCGGCCGAGCGCTCGTACTGCATGAAGACGAGGTTCCAGATCTCGACGTAGCGGTCACCATCCTCGTACTTCGAGCCGGGCGGGCTACCTTTCACGTCGGGGCCGTGGTCGTAGAAGATTTCGGAACAGGGCCCGCAGGGGCCCGTGTCGCCCATCGCCCAGAAGTTCGACTGCTCGTCGAGACGCGAAAAGCGCTTCGGGCTTACGCCGATCTTCTTGAGCCAGAGGTCGGCCGCCTGGTCGTCGTCCTTGTAGACGGTGACCCAGAGCTTCTCCGCAGGGATCCTGAGCGTGCCCGTGACGAAATCCCAGGCGAACTCGATCGCCTCGGGCTTGAAATAGTCGCCGAAGCTGAAGTTGCCAAGCATCTCGAAGAACGTGTGGTGCCGCGCGGTGTAGCCGACATTTTCGAGGTCGTTGTGCTTGCCGCCTGCGCGCACGCAGCGCTGCGAGCTCGCGGCGCGCCGATAGCTCCGCTCGTCCTTGCCTAGAAAGACGTCCTTGAACTGCACCATGCCGGCGTTCGTGAAAAGGAGCGTCGGATCGTTGCCGGGCACGAGCGGGGACGAAGGCACGACCGCGTGGCCGCGCGCACGGAAGAACTCCAGGAAGGCGCTCCGGAGTTCACTGCCGGACATCGTCGATTTCTTCTTCGCCGTCATCAGTCCTCGCCGGGAAACTGGCCGACCGCGGCGCGGATCTGCTCCGCGCTGAACCCGCGCTGGCTCAGGAATCGCGCCTGCCGGCCGCGCTGGATCCAGGTCGTCGGAAGCTTGATGCCGAAGCGCTTGCGCCGGACCTCGGCGCAACGCGTCCGCCAGTCTGCCGAATCCGGATCGACCGCCGTCGCGATTCGATCCGGAGACAGGCCCGCCTCGCGCAGTTTGTACGCAATTCCGATGGGTCCGCGACCGCGATTCGCATGATACGCGACGAAATGCTCCGCGTAGCGGGCGTCATCCACGAGCTTCTCGACGACGAGCTTTTCGACCGCGGCGATGGCGGTCGCAGGTTCGATGCCGCGCGCGACCAGGCGCTCGCTCAGTTCGCGGGCGCCGTAGTCGCGGCGGTTCAGCAGTTTAAGGGCCGCGAGCCGGGCTGCTTGCGGATCGTCCTGGACTTCCCGGACGACCGGCTTACGCCTCCGCAGCCTCACTGGCGACCGCGACCGGGCGACGCACCGGCAGGAGCCGGGTGCGAAGCGCCGCATCAATCTTCGCGGCGATCTCCGGATGCTCGATGAGATAGCTGCGTGCGTTGTCCTTGCCTTGGCCGATACGCACGCCTTCGTAGGCGTACCAGGAGCCGGATTTCTCGACCAGGCCGTGCATCGCGCCCATGTCGATCAACTCGCCCTCGCGCGAAATGCCCTTGCCGTAGAGGATCTCGAACTCCGCTTCGCGGAACGGCGGCGAGACCTTGTTCTTGACCACCTTGACGCGGGTCTGGTTGCCAATGACTTCCTCGCCGTTCTTCAGCGCGCCGATTCGGCGAATGTCGAGCCGGAGCGAGGCGTAGAACTTGAGCGCATTGCCCCCGGTCGTGGTTTCGGGATTGCCGAACATCACGCCGATCTTCATCCGAATCTGGTTGATGAAGAGCACGATCGTGTTCGAGCGCTTGATGTTGCCGGTGAGTTTTCTGAGCGCCTGCGACATCAGCCGGGCCTGGAGGCCGATCTGCATCTCGCCCATCTCGCCTTCGATTTCGGCCTTCGGCGTCAGCGCCGCGACCGAGTCCACGACGACGATGTCGACCGCGCCGGAACGGACCAGCATGTCGGTGATCTCGAGCGCCTGCTCGCCGGTATCCGGCTGCGAAATCAGCAATTCCTTGACGTCGACGCCGAGTTTTTCGGCATAGACGGGGTCGAGTGCGTGTTCGGCATCGACGAAGGCGGCGACACCGCCGAGCTTCTGTGCCTGGGAGATGATCGAAAGCGCGAGCGTCGTCTTGCCCGAGGCTTCCGGTCCGTAAACCTCGATCACGCGGCCGCGCGGCACGCCGCCAACACCGAGCGCGACATCGAGACCGAGCGATCCGGTCGACACGACTTCGATGTCGTTATTGGCCGGGTGCTCGCCGAGGCGCATCACCGAGCCTTTTCCGAACTGCTTTTCGATCTGGCTGAGCGCCGCAACCAGCGCCTTCTTCCGATTCGCGTCTTCCATCGAGTGTTCCTCTTGGCTTGTTCCGATTATTCCATAAACTTCCGGCGCCGCCGCCATAAAAAATTCCGGCAAAGCACCATTTCTTCGGGAGGCAGTCTGCGCCGGCCGCTGGCTCAGGGCGCGACCCAGGGGATAGCGGGGGAAACAAAGGGGACGCTCACCTTTAAAGGTGAGCGTCCCCTTTAAAGGTGAGCGTCCCCTTTGTTTCCCCCTTTGTTTCCAAGCGGCCATTCGGCGAGCGGTTTGTAGCGGGCGCCCGAAGCATGGGTGGTGGATTCGACAAGGGCCATGCCCCAGCGCGCAGCGCCCGCGGGGGCCGGAGGTCCCGCGGAGATCCGCAGGCCTTCCGGCGGCGGGCGGCGCACGCGCCGAACAAGGGTCAGGTGCGGACGCCAGGGTCGCAATTCGCGCGTGATACCGAGCGACTCGATCCGTTGCCAGAGCCGATCGACGGTCTCGATGCCTTCGACGGGGATCCGGGACGGCATCGCGACCAGCACCTTGGGCTTCGACCAGAACTCAAGGCGTTCGAAATCGAGCTCAATCCGGGGCCGGTCCACCTCACCCCCGATCTCGACCAGCTGCGCAAAGGTGTCTCCCGGGACGGATCCCAGAAAGGCCAGGGTGACGTGCAGATTGGACGCCGGGACCGTCTGCCCGTCGACCTGGGCCACCGCCGCGCCGGTCGCGATCGCCAGCGCATTACGCTCTGAAGCGCTCGGCCAGAGGGCGAAAAAGAGCCGGGGCGTGCGGCGTTCCGGCTCGCCGCTTCCGATCATGGCTCCAACAGGCCCACAAGCGCGGCGGCAACCGTCCGGCGGCGCACCGTATCGCGATTGCCGCGAAACCGATGGTGCTCGGCATGGACCCGCACCCGCCCGTGGCGGCGCAGGCCCCAGGCGATCCAGACCGTCCCGACCGGCTTGTCGGGCGTACCGCCAGCCGGACCCGCAATGCCAGTTACGGCGACCGCATGATCGGCGCCGCAGGCTGTCAGCGCTCCGCGCACCATGGCGAGCGCGACCGCCTCGCTCACCGCTCCGCGCTGCACGAGCAGATTCGCGCCGACGCCGAGCTCGGCCGTCTTGGCCTCGTTTGAATAGGTGACCCAGCCGCGCTCGAAATAGTCGGAACTGCCGGGCAGGTCGGTCAGGCACTTGGCCATAAAGCCCCCGGTGCAGGATTCGGCCGTCACGATCGTCTGTCCTGCCGCCCGCAGCCGCTTTGCGACCCGTGTCGCGAGCCTCCGGAGCGCTGCATCGGTGACGGTCGCCATGCGCCCGATCATCGCACGTTCAGTCGGACAGTCGAGACCTCAGCCATTGGTGAAACTCGTGAAGCGCGTGCTCCTGCGGCATGAGCACGCCCTCGCGATGGCGGCGCGAGCGCAGTCCCTGCTGATTGAGCTCGCAGGCACGCCCGTCCTGCGCCACGACCAGCCGGCCGAGCTCGACCATCCGCTCGAGCTCGTCCGGATGAAGCTCGGCGACACCCAGGGGCAACAGCCAGTCGACGGTCAGTTCTACGCGCTCGGGACCCTTCGGCATGATGCGGACGCTGCGCACATAATCCGGGTGCGCGACGATGAAGAAGCTCGCAGTGAATGAAGCGAATACGACGCCGAGCGCGCGGTCCGCGGCATCCGGACCCTCGATGAGCGGCAGCCTCGACTGGCCGTCGAGTGTCCAGGTGACGAGACCCGGCGCCACGCGCGGCCGCGAATCGTGGGCTTCGCCGGGCGGCAGCGGCCTGCGGCTGTCCGCGTAGCTCAGGAGTCCCTCGCGGTAGAGCGGCATGACGCGGCACAGCTCGGGATGAATGCCGGGGCAGTGGTAGCACTCGGAATAGTTCTCCCAGAAGACCTTCCAGTTGCAGGCGAGCGTGCTCACCTCATGGTGCGCGGAGACGAGGTCCGCCAGCGGCCAGCGCCGGACGTTCTCGGCTTCGTTGCCGAGAAACTCGGCCAGCGTGCTTGCCGGCCGTTCGTCCAGGTTCACGAACAGGAAGCCGCCCCAAATGTCGACAGGCACCCCGTACAGTGCGTGATCCTCGCGACGGAAGTCGCCTGGGAGATCCATCTTTGGCGTGGCAATGAGCTCGCCCGACAGCGCGTAGCTCCAGGCGTGGTACGGGCAGACGATCCGGCCCTGCGCGAAGCGGCCGCGAGGCGTGTTGCACAGTGTCGATCCGCGATGTCGGCAGGTGTTGTGGAACGCGCGCGGCCGACCGTCGCGATCGCGCGTCACGACCAGGCTCTCGTCGCCCACCCCGGCGACAAAAAAATCGCCTGCCGCGCGCAGGTCTTCGGAGCGGCCGACGCAGACCCAGTCGCGGTACCAGACGGCCTCCAGCTCGCGCGCGTACTGCGCCGGGTCGTAGTACCAGCGGCTCGGCAATGACGCAGTCGTGCGGTCGAGCAGAGCCATCGCCCTATTGGAACTTCGAGAAGTCCGGCGGCCGCTTCTCCAGGATGGCCGCGATCGCCTCGCGTGCCTCCCCACTCGCGAGCCGCGGCCCGAAATGCGAGGCCTCGCGCAGGATCGCTTCCTGGATCGCCGCGCTCTGCGCCTGGCGCAGCAGGCGTTTTGTGTCCCGGACCGCGCCGGGCGGCAGGGCATTGAAGGACTGCGCAACCTTTTGCGCGTGCGACAGGACCTCCGCCGCTGGCAGGACGGCATTGGCGAGGCCCATGACGACCGCCTCCGGCGCCAGGAACGGCCGGCCAAGCAGTAGCTTTTCCGCGGCGCGCACCCGCCCTGCAATCAGGGGCAGGAGCAGGGTCGAGGCGAACTCCGGCACGAGTCCGAGGCTCGTGAACGGCATGGAAAAGCTTGCGTTGTCCGCGACATACACGAGGTCGCAGTGGAGCAGCATCGTGACGCCGATCCCGACCGCAATCCCGTTGACCGCGGCGACCACGGGCTTCTCGAAGGCTGCGAGCCCCTGCATGAAGCCGAGCACGGGCGAATCCGGCTGGATGAATCGCGGGTCGCCGAAATCCTTGAGGTCGTTGCCCGCCGTGAACGCGTTGCCGGCGCCTGTGATCACCACGGCGCGGACGGACTTGTCGGCTGCCGCCTGTTTCAGGTGGGCGACAAGAGCTTCGTACATCTCGCCGGTGATTGCGTTCTTCTTGGCGGGGCGGTCGATGGTCAGCGTCGCAACGCCCTGATCCGATTGGTATCCGATGCTCACGAAAACTCCTTCAGTGCTGCGGACGCAGCCTTTCGGTTGAACTTCTCCGAGCGGCGTCCGATCATGCAACAGACCCACGGGAGACCAGAATGATTTCACTGAACGTCAATGGCAAGCCCGTCGAGGTGGACGCGGACGGCGATACGCCACTGCTCTGGGTGCTACGCGATTTCCTGGACATGACCGGAACAAAGTTTGGCTGCGGCATGGCGTTATGCGGTGCGTGCACCGTGCACATCGACGGCAATCCGGTGCGAAGCTGCGTCACGCCGGTTTCCGCCGTCGCCGGCACGAAGATCGTGACCGTGGAGCAGATCGGCGAGACCCCTGCCGGAAAGGCCGTGCAGAGTGCGTGGACCGCAGAGAATGTGCCGCAATGCGGCTACTGTCAGTCCGGCCAGGTGATGGCAGCCGCCGCCCTCCTCGCCGCCAACCCGGTGCCGAGCGACGCGGACATTGACGCCGCCATGAGCGGCAACATCTGCCGTTGCGCCACCTATCCCCGCATTCGCGCTGCCATCCATCGGGCCGCGAAGGAGCTGGCATGAACCCCATCCTCAACCTGAGCCGCCGTGAATTCCTGATGGCTTCGGGCGGCCTTGCCCTGGGTTTCCACCTGCCGCAGGCGTTGGCGCAATCGGGTCCGGGCAAGAACCTCGCCACCGATGCAGCCGGCGCGTTCACGCCGAACGCTTTCATCCGCATCAGCCCCGACAACACCGTCACCGTGATCGTCAAGCACCTCGAGATGGGCCAGGGCACCTACACCGGACTTCCGACGCTAGTGGCCGAGGAGCTCGATGCCGACTGGTCACAGATCCGCGCCGAAGGCGCGCCCGTCGACGCGAAGCGGTACAACAACCTCTTCTGGGGCGAGGTGCAGGGCACGGGCGGCAGCAGCGCGCTTGCCAATTCCTACGAGCAGCTCCGCAACGCCGGCGCTACCGCGCGTGCGATGCTGGTCGCCGCGGCTGCCGAGCGGTGGCAGGTGCCGGCGTCGTCAATAAAGGTGTCCCGGGGTGTTGTCACTTCGAGTGACAGGAAAGCGACCTTCGGCGATCTCGCCGCGGATGCGGCGAAGCAACCCGTGCCGACGGACGTGACGCTGAAGGACCCGAAAGACTTCGTTCTCATCGGCAAGCCCGCGGCCCGCACCGACGTCCGCGCGAAATCGGACGGCAGCGCGATCTTCACTCAGGACGTCAAGTTGCCCGGCATGCTGACGGCCGTCGTCCTGCATCCGCCGCGCTTCGGCGCGAAGCTGAAGAGCTTCGACGCCACGAGCGCGAAGCGGGTCAAGGGGGTCAAGCAGGTTGTCGCGTTCTCTACGCCGCTGACGAGCGGCGTGGCAGTCCTGGCAAAGGACTACTGGTCGGCAAAGAAGGGCCGCGATGTGCTGACCGCGGAATGGGACGAGTCCGCAGCATTCAAGCTCGGGTCCGCCGAACTCATGGGTGAATACAAGCGTCTTGCGGCGCAGCCCGGATCGAGCGTACGCAAGGATGGCGATGCCGACGCGGCCCTGGAAGACGCGACGAAGGTCATCGAAGCCGCCTACGAGTTCCCGTATCTCGCGCACGCCTGCATGGAACCCATGAACTGCGTGGTAAAGCTGGATGGCAACGGTTGTGAGATCTGGAATGGCGAGCAGTTCCAGACCGTCGATCAGGCGGCGGTGGCAATGCTGCTGGGTCTCGCGTCCGCGCAGATCCGGATCCACCAGCTCTATGCCGGCGGCAGCTTCGGCCGGCGCGCCAACCCCCATTCCGACTACCTGCTCGAGGCGGCCGCGATCGCCAAGGCGGCGAACGGATCTGTGCCGGTGAAACTGGTCTGGGGGCGCGAGGACGATATGCGTGCCGGCTACTACCGGCCGATGTACTACCACACGCTCAAGGCGGGCCTCGACGCGGAAGGCAAGCTTGTGGCCTGGAAGCACGTCATCGTAGGCCAGTCGATCCTGAGCGGCACGGCTTTCGAATCGATCATGGTGAAGGACGGCGTCGACGCCAGCTCGGTCGAAGGCGCCACCAACCTGCCCTACGCCATACCGAACCTCGCGGTCGAGCTGCACTCGCCCAGGATCGGCGTGCCGGTGCAGTGGTGGCGCGCAGTCGGATCGACTCACACGGCTTATGCCACCGAGTGCTTCCTCGACGAGGTGGCGCGAGCGGCAAAGAAGGATCCATTCGAACTGCGCCGCACGCTGCTCGGCCAGCACCCGCGGCATCGGGGCGTGCTCGAGCTTGCCGCGCAGAGAGCCGGCTGGGGCCAGGCAAAGCCAGGCGTCGCGCGCGGCATCGC
>CAYPQX010000062.1:0-10038 GCA_964412975.1 uncultured Steroidobacteraceae bacterium | reverse complement strand
CGGTCAGGGGATCGAAGAACGCAAGCGATTCGATTTCCTCGTCGAAGAACTGCACGCGCACGGCGTCGCGCTCCGATTCCGCCGGGAAGATGTCCACGACGTCGCCGCGCACCCGGAACGTGCCCTGGCGGAGGTCGAGTTCGTTACGCGTGTACTGCATGTCCGCGAGGCGCCGCAGCAGTTGCCGATGGTCCATCCGGTCGCCGCGCACGAGATGGAGCACCATCTTGAGATAGGCCTCGGGATCGCCGAGTCCGTAGATCGCGGAGACCGTCGCGACGATGATCGAATCCGGCCGCTCGAGCAGCGCCTTTGTCGCCGAGAGGCGCATCTGCTCGATGTGCTCGTTGATCGAGGCATCCTTCTCGATGTACGTATCCGACGACGGAACGTAGGCCTCCGGCTGGTAGTAGTCGTAATAGGAAACGAAGTACTCGACCGAGTTTCGCGGAAAATACGACTTGAACTCGCCGTAAAGCTGCGCGGCCAGAGTCTTGTTGTGCGCGAGCACGAGGGTCGGCCGCTGCAGGTTCTGGATCACGTTCGCAATCGTGTAGGTCTTGCCGGAACCCGTGACGCCGAGCAGCGTCTGGTGCGCGAGCCCGGATTCGATGCCGTCGATCAACGCGGCGATGGCGGCCGGCTGGTCGCCCGCCGGCGCATAGTCCGCCTGAAGTTCGAATGGCCTCGGCACGCTCATTCCCGCCCCGAATTGCAACGCAAAATGCCTTCCCGTACCTTAGCCGGGATCGCGGCCATCCGGTACTACCACGTGACCATCCCTCTCGCCCGGCGCGTCCAGCGCATCAAGCCTTCGCCGACGCTCGCCGTCACGGCGCGCGCGGCGCAACTGAGGGCGGAAGGCAAGGACATCATCGGCCTCGGCGCGGGCGAGCCCGACTTCGACACGCCCATCCACATCGCCGATGCGGGAGTCGCCGCGATCCGCGCCGGCCACACGCGCTATACGAATGTGGAGGGCACGAACGAGCTCAGGGACGCGATCATCGCGAAGTTCCGGCGCGACAACGGACTCGAATACGGGCGTTCCCAGATTCTCGTTTCGAGCGGCGCCAAGCAAACGGTGTTCAACCTCTGTTGCGCCCTCCTCAACCCGGGCGACGAAGCGATCATCCCCGCGCCCTACTGGGTCTCCTATCCCGACATGGTGCTCATCGCGGACGGTACGCCGGTGCACATTTCTGCGGGCATCCGGGAGGGATTCAAGATCACGCCCGCCCAGCTCGAGGCGGCGATCACGCCGCGCACGCGCCTGTTCATCCTCAACAGCCCCAGCAATCCGACCGGCGCGGCGTACTCGAAAGCGGAACTGCAGGCCTTCGGGGCGGTGCTCGCGAAGCACCCGGGAATCGTCGTCGGCACCGACGACATGTACGAGCACATCTGGTGGGGGCCGGAGCCGTTCACGAGTTTCGCGACCGCGAACCCGGACTTGTACGACCGCACGGTGACGATCAACGGTTGCTCGAAGAGCTATGCCATGACGGGCTGGCGCATCGGCTACTGCGGTGGGCCAGAAGAGCTCATCGCCGCGATGGCGACGATCCAGGGCCAGAGCACGTCGAATGCCTCCTCGATTTCCCAGAAGGCCGCGACCGTCGCGCTGAATGCCTCCCAGGCTTGCGTGGCGGAGATGAATCGCACGTTCAAGGCTCGGCACGACCTCGTCGTCGAGGGTCTCAATGCGCTGCCGGGCGTCCGGTGCATTCCCGGATGGGGCACGTTCTATGCATTCTCGAACGTCGAACAGGCGATGCTGGTCGTGGGCGCGGCTGACGACAATGCCTTTGCGGAATTCCTGATCAACGAAGCAGGCGTCGCCGTCGTGCCGGGCTCTGCGTTCGGCGCGCCGGGGCATTTCCGCCTGTCATTCGCCGCCGCAACTGAGACCTTGAAGGACGCGCTTACCCGCATGCTGCGCGCACTTTCCGGCGCGAAAGCAAAGAAGCGCGCCTGATCGCGGATCTCGGGCGAAAAACCCTGCCGGTTTATTGACTTGCACGCGGCCTTGGCCGACAATCCCGCGCCCTGAAAATCCGCTTCCCCGATAGCTCAGCTGGTAGAGCAACGGACTGTTAATCCGTGGGTCGTTGGTTCGAGTCCAACTCGGGGAGCCATTTCTCCCGCTGACTGCTTCGGATCAGTGCGCCGCCCTCCGGGTGCCGCCGCCAAGCGCCAGCGCATTGCCCGCAATCAGCACCGCAAGTCCCGTGAATGCGACCAGGCTCCAGCGGTAGTCCTCGAATAACGTCGAGACGATGAGCGCGACGACCGGGAACAGGACGCTGGTGTAGGCTGCGCGCGCCGCACCGATGCGCTTCAGCAGCGCCAGGTAGAGTCCGAAGGCGAGCGACGTGCCCGCCAGCGACAGGTACAGCAGCGAAACCACGTACGGCCAGCGCGGATCGAACGCGACCGGCGTTTCGCGGATCGCGGCGATCACGGCGAGGCCGACCGCACCATAGGCCATGCCATAGGCGTTGACGGTCAGCACCGGCAGGCCAGCTTGTGTGTTGCGCATCGCTGCCATGTTTCCGAGCGAGGCGACATAGGTCGCACCGAGCGCGAGCAGCGCTCCGTGGGCAATCGACGGATCGTGGATCGCCGCCTGCAGCTCGGGCAGGAACAGGAGCCCGACACCCACCATGCCGGTTCCTGCGGCGATGAGCACGCGCCGTTCGATCGGCGTCCCAAAGAACAACCGACTGTTGACGAGATTGAAAAAGATGATCCCCGTGAAGATCACGGCAACGAGTCCGCTCGTGAGGTACTGCGTCGAAAGATAAGTCATCCAGTAGTTCAGGCAGAAGAGCGTGAGTCCCTGCAGCGCGACGAAACGGTGGCCGCGCCAGGACAGGCCGAGCGGGCTGCCCGTCAACCGCGCGAACAGGAATACGCAGATCGCCGCAATGCCGAAGCGATAGACGAGGGAAATTTCGGGGGCGACCACGCCCAGCTGGAACTTGATGACGAACCAGGTCGTGCCCCATATCAGCACGACAATGGCGTAGATGACTGCGCTTGGCACCGGCGCGAAACTATGGCCTTCCACATGTTAAATCAATCACTAAAGCTAAAGCCCTCATCAAATTTCGCAGGTGAGGATGACCCCGAAAGCGGCTATGATGGACGACGACCGGCGCATCAGCGGCCCCAAGAGACCTGGCGTCGGTCGGAGAACTTACCGCGGCTGAACAAGGGGACCGCCGCATGGGCCTGATGGTCGCGTTGGTCGCGACGCTTGTGGTCGCCGCGCCGGCCGATGGCCCGCGCGACGCTGCCGGATGGCGTGCGCAATCCGACGCGCTCTATTCGCAAGGCGATTTCCGTGCCGCTCTCGACGCCGCGGAAAAGGCACGCCTGCTCGATCCTTCCGACCCCTGGGCACGATATTCCTGGGTCCGGGCGCTCGCTGCGGTCGACCCGGACTCGGCGCGGAAAGCAATGGCGGGACTCCATGATCCGGCCGCACTCGAGGCCATGCCCGACGACGAGCGCGCGCGCCTCGAAACGGCGCTCGGCTACCTCTGCCTCGACCTCGGCATCGAACCGCTCGCGGCGATGTATTTCACCGACGTGCCGCCGGCGACGCCGAGTCATTCCCAGGCGCAGGCCGGACTTGCCATCCTCTCGGTCCGCCGCGGTAACTCCCGCCAGGCACTCGTGCATTTTGTTGCCGCGCGCTCGACCGTGCGCCTCGACCCATCGCTCGCGGAACTCGAGCGTGATGCGCAATACCAGGTCGTGTTGAGCGAATTTGTCACGGCGCGCGACCTTCGCGATGCGAACGCCGCGGGCCGGGCTTACTCGGTGCTGGATGAGCTGCGTCCCAACCACCCGGCGACTCTCAGAGCCCGCGCCGATCTTGCAGACCTGCGCGGCGATTCGCCGGCCCGCGAGCGTGCACTCCGTGACCTGCTTGCAGTCGATCGCCAGGCCTCGGGTGCTGCAAGCCAGCTCGTCGACACCCTGCTTGACCTCAATCGTCCCTATGACGCATTCGTCGTCGCGCGCGACCTGGCGCCTGAGCGGCTGGCCGTCGAACCGGGACTGCAGGCGATCGAGCGCGACTGGGTGTCGCACCTGGAGGCGGCGATTGGCGGACGCTGGCGCAACGGGCAGGTCGATCACGATCACCTGGACGACCCGGAATTCCAGATCGCATGGGCCGGGAGTCATCCGCGCTGGGGCCGGATCCGGGTTTCCGCGAATGCGCTCTACCCGGAATCCGACCGCGTCCCTGCGGGCGAACCGTTTGGCTCGTTTGTCTCCCTTCCCGCAATCTCCGAGTCACAGTCGGACGAGGGCATCGGGGCATTGATGCAATGGGCACCGCGAAACGGCCTGGTCCTGGAGTTCGGCACGACGCCGACGTCGTTCGAGGTCAACAACCTGATCGGGGCGCTGCGCTTCCGCTTAGACTCGGCGGAGGGCCCCTGGAGCTTTGGATTCGATCGCAGGATGGTCCGCGATTCGCTGCTTTCGCTTGCCGGGACCGTCGATCCGCTGAGCGGCCAGACCTGGGGCGGCGTCATACGCGATCGCGCCTACTTCGGCGCCGACCTCGGCGACGAGGACCTGAGCATTTATGGCAACCTGTCGGGAGCCGTTTTCGACGGGCACCGGGTCGACAGCAATACGCAGTGGCGCGCCGAAGCCGGTTTTTTGCGGCGCGCGGCATCCGGCAACGGGTGGACGGCGCGTTTCGGGGGCAGCGTTGAAGCCGAGGGATTCTCGTCCAATCGCTCGCACTTCACGCTCGGGCATGGCGGATACTTCAGCCCGGAGAAATTCGTGTCGATCGGGCCGGCGTTCGAGGTATTCGGTCGCAACAATGCAAGGAGTTTCCGGTTTGAGGGCGGATTGACGTGGCAGGCCGTGCGTGAAGAGGCGAGCGACTTCTTCCCAACCGATGCCGCGCTCCAGGCCGCAAGCGGCGACCCGCGCTATCCGGCTGACTCGCGCGACGGTATTGCCGCGCGACTCGCCGCATCGGTGGAGTGGCGGATTTCGGACCGGGTCGTCGCAGGAATTCGCCTCGAAGGCGTGCGCGGCGAAGACGCCGATGAAGTCCGTCTGCAGGTCTACACCCGGCGATGGGACCGCGCGATTTCGGAGCCGCTGCGCGAACCGCCGGTCGCCATGCTGGCGCCCGAAACTTACTTCCTGAACTGAACCAGCGGTTCAGGCGCGGGTCTTCTGGCCCGCCACAAATCCCTGCAGGTAGCTTGCGAACTGGTCGCCCAGTTCCGGATGCCGCAATGCGTATTCGACGGTGGCTTCGAGATAGCCGAGTTTGGTGCCGCAGTCGTAGCGCTTGCCCTTGAACCGGTACGCGTAAACCGGCTCGTCCTGCAACAGGGCGGCGATGCCGTCCGTGAGCTGGATTTCGCCGCCCGCGCCGCGACTGATCGTCTTCAAGCGATCGAAGAGGGAACCACTCAACAGATAGCGACCGACGACCGCGAGGTCCGAAGGCGCGTCGGAGGGTTTCGGCTTTTCCACGATGCGGCGGATGCGCGAGTACTCGGCGCCCGCCTCTTCCGTCGCCACGATGCCATAGCTCCCTGTCTGGCTGCGGGGCACCTGCTGAACGCCGATGATGCTGCCGCCTGACTTCAGGTAGCGATCGCGCATCTGCGCAAGGACGGGTACTTCGGCGTCAATCAGGTCGTCTGCGAGATGCACGTAGAACGGCTCATTGCCGACGACCGCGTGCGCGCACAGGACCGCATGCCCGAGTCCGAGCGGCGCGGGCTGCCGGATGTAGATGCAGGTTGCGTCTGCCGGGAGGATGCCCCGCAGGAGATCCACCAGCTCGCTCTTGCCCTGCTCGGCCAGCGCCGCCTCGAGTCCCGGGTCGGAGTCGAAGTGGTCCTCGATCGCACGCTTGGAACTGCCGGTAATGAACACGAGAAGGCGCGCCCCGGCGGCGAGCGCCTCATCCGCCGCGTACTGGATCAGCGGCTTGTCGACGATCGGCAGCATTTCCTTCGGACTCGCCTTGGTGGCGGGCAGGAACCGCGTGCCACGGCCGGCGACGGGAAATACTGCAAAGCGAATCGGTGCGGGTCGGCTCACGCGTCCATAATACCGGAGACGCCGGGAGTCGGCCCGCGCCGCGGGCGTGCGAACTTCAGCTTTCCGCCTTCCCGGCCTCGAACTTCAGGTTCGCCTTGTTCTGTTCAATGAGCTTCTTGCCCAAGCCCTTGACCTTGGCGAGTTCGTCTGCGCTCTTGAACGGGCCGTTCTTCTGACGATAGCTGACGATGGCCTCGGCCTTTGCCATCCCGACTCCCTGCAGTTCGCGCGCAAGCGTCTTTGCATCGGCCGAGTTCACGTCGACGGGCCCGGCGATGGCATTCGGCGCGAGCAGCATCGCGGCCAAGACGGCCGCACCCATTCCCTTGGTAAGCATGACTTCACTCCCTTTTCCCGCGCGCGGCGACCATCGCCGCGCCCCGAAGCCAGACTAGGCGCGATGCGTGGCGGACGCCTTGCGGCAATCGCTCGCGTTCAGCGGGAAATGAAGTGGACAGCTTCTCTAAAGGGGACGTTCACCTTTAACGGACGAGACCTGACGGCAAGCACCATTTCGTCGGTTAAAGGTGAACGTCCCCTTTAGAGAAGCTGTCCACTTTGTGTCACTTCCCGCCGCGTTCGAGACCGGCGACGAGGTCGAAGCGCAGGAGAGGCCGCTGGCTGTCCCAGTTCTTGCACGCAGGGCACTGCCAGAAGTGATCGATGCTCGAGAAACCGCAGTTTGCGCAGCGGTAGCGCGGAGTGGTCACCGCGAGCCTCCGCAGGACCGTGGCGACTCCCTTTACGGCGCGCATATCGAGCGCCGCCGGATCGCGTCCGATCGCAAGTACGAGACCCGCGATCGCCTCGTCCTGGGCCAGGCAGGCGCGCACCCGCTCTTCGAGCGGCGCAAAATCGAGCGCATCCGCCATAATCGACGCGATCGCGATCTCGTTCACGGCATCGGCACGCCCCGACACGACGCGCGCCACGGCCTCGTCTCCTGCGCTCCCCATTGCGCGCGCAAGCCGAACGAGTCGTGGCACGACTTCGATTGCAAGCGCCGCATCGTGCGTCAGCACGGCGCCGAGCAGGCGTTCAGCGAGCGCAAATTCCTGCTGCTCGATCGCGATATCGGCGCGCACCAGCGCCCCGCGCGGGAAGCGGCGCACTTCCGCGCGTGCGGCGCGCAGGTGCTCGCGCGCCTCGTCCAGCGCGCCGCGTACGCGCGCATCCTCAGCGAGTTCACAGTAGTAGTGCGCGATGGCGCTTTCCTGCGGCGCCTTCCCCGCCTTCGCGAGTTCGCGGAACACCTCGATCGCCCGAAGCCACTCCTGTTCCTGTTCGTAGATGCGCATGAGTTTGCGCATGGCCGCCATGCGGTGCGTTCCGGACGCGGCGAGCGGCAGGAGAATCTTCTCGGCCCGGTCGAGCATGCCGGCCTTCAGGTAATCCTGGGCCAGCGCGAAGCCGGCCTGCTCGCGCTGCGTCGGTTCGAGCGTCTCGCGCGTCGCAATGTTCTGGTGAATCTTGATCGCGCGGTCCACCTCGCCCCGGCGCCGGTAGAGGCTGCCCAGCGCGAAATGCGTCTCGACAGTTTCGTCGTCGAGCTCCGCTGCCCGGAGAAAAGCCTCGAGCGCCCGGTCCGGCTGCTCGTTGACGAGGAAATTGACGCCTGCGAGATAGTTACCGCGCAGGCGCTCGTCGCCGATCGCGCTTGGACGCGGCTTTCGCGACGCGTAGAAGCCGATGGCTCCGCCGAGAAACAGGACTCCGAGGAGGATCCAGATTGACTCGGGATTCATCGTTCAACTGCGGCATGCGCAGGAGCGCAGGCCGGCCGCGGCGCTAGTTCCGGATCGGGTGGGACTGACCCGAATTGACCCGCTCGCGCAGATCCTTGCCCGGCTTGAAGTGCGGAACATACTTGCCTGCGAGTGCAACGGCCTCGCCGGTCTTCGGATTGCGGCCTTGCCGCGGCGGACGGAAATGCAGCGAGAAGCTTCCGAATCCGCGGATCTCGATGCGCTCGCCACCCGCCAGCGCGTCGCTCATGATTTCGAGCATCTGCTTGACGGCGAGTTCGATGTCCTTCGCGGGCAAGTGCTTCTGCTTTGCGGAGATGATCTCGATCAATTCTGATTTTGTCATGACTCCCGTCCTCAACTGCGGGATGCGCCGTCATCATCCCCGGCGGCGCCCCGGACCGGCTCATTGACCGTTGATCTGCTCCTTGAGCAGGTCACCGAGCGTGGTACCAGTCGCCGTATCGGTGCCGGAATACTGCTGCATCGCTTCGGCCTCCTCTTCGGCCTCGACCGCCTTCACCGACAGCACGATCGCGCGGCTCTTGCGGTCGACGCCCACGAACCGCGCCTCGACCTCGTCGCCGGCCTTCAGCACCGTGCGCGCGTCCTCGACGCGCTCGCGTGCGAGTTCAGATGCCCGCAGGCTTCCCTCGATGCCATCCCCGAGGTCGACGATCGCGCCCTTCGCATCGACTTCCCTGACGGTGCCCTTGACGATGCTGCCCTTCGGGTGATCAGCGAGATAGGCTGAGATCGGGTCTTTCGCCATCTGCTTGACGCCGAGCGAGATGCGCTCGCGCTCGGGATCGATCGACAGCACCATGGCCTCGACGGTCTGGCCCTTCTGGTAGTCCCGCACGGCTTCCTCTCCGGGCCGTTCCCAGGAGATATCCGACAGGTGCACGAGACCGTCGATGCCGCCAGCCAGGCCGATGAAGATCCCGAAGTCGGTGATCGACTTGATCTGGCCGCTGACCTTGTCACCGCGGTTGAAGCTCTCGGCGAATTCGCGCCACGGATTGGCCTTGCACTGCTTGAGCCCGAGCGAAATGCGCCGGCGCTCCTCGTCGATGTCGAGGACCATCACCTCGACTTCTTCGCCGACGTGCACGACCTTCGCCGGATTCACGTTCTTGTTGGTCCAGTCCATCTCGGAGACGTGGACCAGTCCTTCGACGCCCTCTTCGATCTCGACGAAACAGCCATAGTCGGCGATGTTCGTGACCTTGCCGAAGAGACGCGTGTTCGGCGGGTAACGCCGCGCGATGTTCTGCCACGGATCTGCGCCGAGCTGCTTGATGCCGAGCGAGACGCGCTGGCGCTCGCGGTCGAACTTCAGGATGCGCACATCGATCTCGTCGCCGACCTTGACGACTTCCGACGGGTGCTTGACGCGCTTCCAGGCCATGTCCGTGATGTGCAGCAGACCGTCAATGCCGCCGAGGTCGACGAAGGCGCCGTAATCGGTGAGGTTCTTGACCACGCCCTTCACGACATCGCCTTCCTTCAGGTTGTCGAGTAGCTGCGAACGTTCCGCGCTGTATTCCTGCTCGACCACCGCGCGGCGCGACACGACGACATTGTTGCGGCGCTGGTCCAGCTTGATGACCTTGAACTCGAGTTCCTTGCCTTCCAGGTAGCTCGGGTCGCGCACCGGGCGCACGTCCACCAGCGAGCCGGGCAGGAAGGCCCGCACGTTGTCGAGTTCGACGGTGAAACCGCCCTTGACGCGACCGTTGATGACGCCCTTGACGATTTCGCCCTTCGTGAAGGCTTCCTCGAGGCGGGTCCAGGTACGTGCGCGCTTGGCCTTCTCGCGCGACAGGCGAGTTTCGCCCGAGCCGTCCTCGACGGCGTCCAGTGCCACCTCGACCTCCTGGCCGATGATGACTTCGATTTCTCCGTTGTCATTGCGGAACTGATCGATCGGTATCACTGCTTCGGATTTCAGCCCGACGCTGACGATCACCACATCCGCATTCACGTCCACGACCGTGCCGGTCAGGATCTGGCCAGGCCTGATCTGCTGGCTCGCAAGGCTCTGCTCGAACATCTGCTGGAAAGATTCGGTCATTGGGTACTTCGGGCCCGCAGGCCCACCTTGGTTTGCATGCCGTACGGCGTCCTGCCGTTCCGGGTTGTTACGTTTCCGGCGCCGGCTTCCTGCCGCGCCGACCTTTTCCGGCAT
>CAYPQX010000061.1:0-11133 GCA_964412975.1 uncultured Steroidobacteraceae bacterium | reverse complement strand
ATTTCGATCGAGACGCCCTCGCAGACCGAGATCCTCATCAAGGGCGCCGACCGCCAGAAGGTCGGCCAGGTCGCGGCGGAGATCCGCGGCTATCGCCCGCCGGAGCCCTACAAGGGCAAGGGCGTGCGCTACGTCGGCGAGAAGATCGTCATGAAAGAAGGCAAGAAGAAGTAAGGCCATGGCACAGCTCACCAAGAAGGACCGGCGTCGGCGGCGCGCGACACGCGCCCGCGCCAAGATCCGCGAGATCGGCACGGCGCGCCTCACGGTTCACCGCACGCCGCGGCACATCTATGCCCAGATCACGACGCCCGACGGCGCGCGCGTGATTGCCGCCGCGTCGACTGTCCAGGAAGCGGTCGCGAAGGAACTGAAGGGCACGGGCAATGCGACGGCCGCCGCGGCGGTCGGCCGCGCGATCGCCGAGCGCGCGAAAGCCGCCGGCGTCGAGGCCGTGGCGTTCGACCGTTCGGGTTTCCGTTACCACGGGCGCGTAAAGGCGCTCGCCGAGGCCGCCCGCGAAGCCGGCCTCAAGTTCTGATTCCGAGGTTCAAGCGATGGCACGAGTCGAAAGATCCCAATCCGGCGACGACCTGATCGAGAAACTGGTCGCCGTCAACCGCACCGCGAAAGTTGTGAAGGGCGGCCGCCAGTTCGGCTTCACCGCGCTGACGGTCGTCGGCGACGGCGCCGGCCGTGTCGGGTTCGGCTACGGCAAGGCGCGCGAAGTGCCGACCGCGATCGCGAAAGCGATGCAGCAGGCGCGCAAGAACATGACCAACGTGCCGATCACGCGGGCGACGCTGCACTACGCGATCCAGGGACGGCACGGCACGACACGCGTGTACATGCAGCCGGCGTCGGACGGCACCGGCGTCATTGCTGGCGGAGGAATGCGCGCGGTGTTCGAATGCGCGGGCGTCAGGAACGTACTTGCGAAGAGCTACGGCTCGCGTAATCCGATCAATGTCGTGCGCGCGACCTTCGACGCCTTCGAGCGGATGGTTTCGCCGGACCGCATCGCGGCGAAGCGTGGCAAGACACTGGACGAGATTACGAGCTGATGACGATGAGCAAAGGCAAGATAAGGGTCACGCTGCACCGCAGCGTGCACGGTCAACTGCGGAACATCCGGGCCTCGGTGTACGGGCTCGGTCTGCGGCGCATCCGCGACACGAAAGTGCTTGAGGACTCGCGCGAGGTGCGCGGCATGATCAATGCGGCGCAGCACCTGCTCGGTGTCGAGAAGGCCTGAGGAGCGAAGTCATGCGACTGAATTCACTGAAGCCGGGCGCCGGCAGCAAGCGCAAGCGGCTCCGCGTCGGACGCGGCGCCTCGGCCGGCCAGGGCAAGACCTGCGGCAAGGGCGGCAAGGGCCAGAAGGCGCGCAAGGGCGGCTATCACAAGGTTGGCTTCGAGGGCGGCCAGGTGCCGCTGCAGCGCCGCCTGCCGAAAGTCGGCTTCCGCTCGGCGATGCACAAGACGCGCGCTGAGGTGACGCTGACCGACCTCGCGAAGGTCAAGGCCGAGCTGATCGACCTCGCGGCGCTCCTGTCCGCGAGCGTCGTGCCGTCGACGACCGAGCGCGCGAAGGTGATTCTCTCCGGCGAAATTTCGCGCAAGGTGACCTTGCAGGGGCCCGCGGTCGTCGCGACGAAGGGCGCGCGCGCGGCCATCGAGAAGGCCGGCGGCCGTATCGACGAGGGCAAGGCGGCCTGAGGGCCGCGGACGGCGACATGGCTACGACGGTAGGCAACGCGGCGCTCGCGCTCGGTGAGGCCACGCGCTACACCGAGATGCGCTACCGGCTGTTTTTCCTGCTGGGCGCGCTGGTCGTGTACCGCATCGGCACCTTCGTGCCGGTGCCGGGCATCGATCCGATCGCACTCGCACGCCTGTTCGACAGCCAGGAAGGCACCATCCTCGGCCTGTTCAACATGTTCTCGGGCGGCGCGCTCGAGCGCCTGTCGATCTTCGCGATGGGCGTGATGCCCTACATCTCGGCGTCCATCATCATGCAGATGATGGCGGTGGTCGTGCCCTCGATGGCCGCGATCAAGAAGGAAGGCGAGTCGGGACGCCGCAAGATCACGCAGTGGACTCGTTATTTCACGGTCGTGCTGGCCTCATTCCAGGGCTTCGCCGCGGCGATCGCATTCCAGAACCAGGGCGTCGTGATCAATCCGGGCACGCTGTCGTTCGTGCTGCCGGCGGTGCTGACGCTGGCCGCGGGCACGATGTTCCTGATGTGGCTCGGCGAGCAGATCACCGAGCGCGGCATCGGCAACGGCATTTCGATGCTGATCCTTGCGGGCATCATCTCGGGCCTGCCGTCGGCGATCGGCGGCACCTTCCAGCAGGTGAACAGCGGCGAGATGAATCCGGCCTTCGCAATCATCCTGCTGCTCCTGATCGGCGCGGTCACCGCGTTCTGCGTGTTTGTCGAGAGCGGCCAGCGCCGCATCCCGGTGAACTACGCAAAGCGCCAGGTCGGTCGGCGCATGTACTCGGGCCAGACGAGCCACCTGCCATTCAAGCTCAACATGTCCGGCGTCATCCCGCCGATCTTCGCGTCGTCCTTGCTGCTCTTCCCGGCGACGCTCGCCTCCTTTTTCGGCACGGGCGAGGCGGGCACCTGGCTGCAGACCGTCGCCGCGGCGCTCGGCTGGGGCCAACCACTGCACCTCCTGATTTACGGGGGCCTGATCATCTTCTTCTGCTTCTTCTACACGGCGCTCGTGTTCAATTCGCGCGAGACGGCCGAGAACCTGAAGAAGGGCGGGGCGTTCATCCCGGGTATCCGGCCCGGTCAGCAGACCGGCGAGTACATCGACAAGGTGCTGACACGCCTGACGGTCTGGGGCGCGCTCTACGTGACGCTCGTCTGCCTGCTGCCCGAAATCCTGATGTCCTACGGCCGCGTGCCGTTCTATTTCGGCGGCACGTCGCTTTTGATCATGGTGGTCGTGGTGATGGATTTCGTGGCCCAGCTGCACGCGCACATGATGTCGCACCAGTACGAGGGGCTGATGAAGAAGGCCAACCTTCGCGGCTACGGCAAGAGGGGTCCTTGATATGAAGGTTCGTCCATCGGTCAGGAAAATCTGCAAGAACTGCAAGATCGTGCGGCGCAAGGGCGTCGTGCGGGTCATCTGCTCGTCCGACGCCCGCCACAAGCAGCGCCAGGGCTGAGCGCAGGGGCTTGGAAATGTTGAGAAAAATGGCTTTTTCACGTAAACTTCCCGGTTCTCCGCGGGTCGAGGTCAAGTAGCCATGGCGCGTATCGCCGGCATCAATATTCCGGTCAACAAGCACATTTCGGTGGGCTTGATGCACATCTATGGCATCGGCCGCTCACGGGCGCTGTCCGTGTGCAAGGCGGCGAACGTCGATCCGTCGACGCGCGTTCGCGATCTCACGGAACCCGAGGTCAACGCGCTCCGGGCACAGGTCACTCGCTTCATGGTCGAGGGCGACCTGCGCCGTGAGAATTCCATGAGCCTGAAGCGGTTGATGGATCTTGGCTGCTACCGCGGCATCCGGCACCGCAAGGGCCTGCCGGCCCGCGGCCAGCGCACGCGCACCAATGCGCGCACTCGCAAGGGGCCGCGCCGCGCGGCGATCAAGACGAACGTGCAGGCGGGCAAGGTCTGATGATGAGCGAACAGAAAACAGAACCGAAAGCCGACGCGAAGCCGGACCAGAAGGCCGACGAGAAGGCGGAGCAGAAGGGCGCAGAGAAGCCGGGAGCGCCTGCCGCCGCCAAGGCGCGCAAGAAGGCCAAGCGCCAGGTGTCGGATGGCGTCGCGCACGTCCACGCGTCGTTCAACAATACGATCGTCACGATCACCGACCGGCAGGGCAATACACTCGCCTGGGCGACATCGGGCGGTTCGGGATTCCGCGGCTCGCGCAAGAGCACGCCGTTCGCTGCGCAGGTCGCGGCGGAGAAGGCAGGCGTCGCGGCGCAGGAATATGGCCTGCGCACGGTCGAGGTTCGCGTGCGCGGCCCCGGCCCCGGCCGCGAGTCCGCGGTCCGCGCGCTGAACGCTTGCGGGCTCAAGGTCACCAGCATCGAAGACGTGACCCCGATTCCACATAACGGTTGTCGCCCGCCCAAGAAGCGGCGCGTCTGAGGTCGAGAGGACAATGGCAAGATATCTCGGTCCCAAGTGCAAGCTCTCGCGCCGCGAGGGCACTGATCTCTTCCTCAAGAGCGGCATCAAGTCGCTCGAGAGCAAATGCAAGCTCGAAGTGCCGCCGGGCGGCGTCAAGGGCGATCGCCGCACGCGCCTGTCGGGCTACGGCGTGCAATTACGCGAGAAACAGAAGCTGCGCCGCATGTACGGCGTGCTCGAGCGCCAGTTCCGCAACTACTACGCGAAGGCCGCGGGCCGCCCGGGTTCCACCGGCGAGAACCTGCTTCGCTTCCTCGAGGGGCGACTCGACAACGTCGTCTACCGTATGGGATTCGCCGCGACGCGCGCGGAAGCCCGCCAGCTCGTCGCGCACAAGGCGATCGAGGTCAATGGCGACGCGGTCAATGTCGCGTCCTACCAGTGTGCGGCCGGCGACGTGATCACGGTGCGCGAGAAGGCGAAGGGCCAGGCGCGCATCGCCGCGGCGCTCGCGATCGCAACCCAGGTCGGCTGGCCGGACTGGGTCGAAGTTGACGACAAGAAATTCAGCGGGACGCTCAAAGCACTTCCCGATCGCGACCAGATACTCCCGGACATCAACGAGAACCTGGTCGTCGAGCTTTACTCGAAATAAACAGCAGGTGACGGCAATGCAAGGTACCGCCACGGAATTCCTCAAGCCCCGGTCTGTCAAGGTGACCGAGACAGCTTCGCGCCAGGCGCGCATCGTGATCGAGCCGTTCGAGCGTGGCTTCGGCCATACGCTCGGCAACGCGCTCCGTCGCGTGCTGCTCTCCTCGATGCCAGGCTGCGCCGTGACCGAGGTCGAAATCGAGGGGGTACTGCACGAGTACACGAGCATCGAGGGCGTCCAGGAGGACGTCGTCGACATCCTGCTTAATCTGAAGTCGATCGCGATCGAGATGCATGCTCGCGACTCCGTCGAGCTCCGCCTTCAGAAGAAGGGCCCGGGCCCGGTCACGGCGGGTGACATCCAGATCGACCACGACGTCGTGATCGTCAATCCCGATCTAGTGATCGCGAACCTGAACAAGGCCGTCGAGCTTTCGATGACGCTCAAGATCGAGCGCGGCCGCGGCTATCGCCCGGCAGTCCAGCGCCTCGAGTTCGAGGAGCAGAGCCGCCCGATCGGCCGGCTCCAGCTCGATGCGTCGTTCTCGCCCGTGCGCCGCGTGACCTACGGCATCGAGTCCGCGCGCGTCGAACAGCGCACCGACCTCGACAAGCTGATCATCGACATCGAGACGAACGGCACGATCAACCCGGACGAGGCGATCCGCCGCGCCGGCGGAATCCTGAAGGAACAGCTGACCGTGTTCGTCGACCTCGAAGGCCAGGGCGAATCGCCCTCCCGCGAGGCGGGCCCGCTGCCGGATCCGATCCTGCTGCGCCCCGTGGACGAGCTCGAACTGACGGTCCGCAGCGCCAACTGCCTCAAGGCCGAGAACATCCATTACATCGGCGACCTCGTGCAGCGCACGGAAGTGGAGCTGCTTCGCACGCCGAACCTCGGCAAGAAGTCGCTGACGGAAATCAAGGAAGTCCTCGAGAGCCACGGGCTGACGCTCGGCATGCGCATCGACGGCTGGCCGCCGGCGTCCTTGCGCCGCGAAGACGAGCTGCGCACTGCCTGAGCGCGGAAACGGAATAACGACTCATGCGACATCAACTGTCGGGACGCCAACTCTCGCGAAACAGCTCCCATCGCAAGGCGCTGATGCGGAACATGTGCGCGGCGCTGCTCCGCGCCGGGACGATCCGCACGACGCTGCCGAAGGCAAAGGAACTCCGCCGGGTCGTCGAGCCGCTGATCACGCTTGGCAAGACCGACTCGCTGCCGTACCGCCGCCGCGCCTGGTCGCAGCTGCGTGACGACGGCCTGGTCGACAAGCTGTTCGACGTCATCGGGCCGCGCTTCCGTACCCGCGCCGGCGGTTACACCCGGATCCTCAAGATGGAACCGCGAGTCGGCGACTCGGCGCCGATGGCCCTGATGCAGCTGGTCGAGAGCGACGCGCCGCAGGCGGCGACTGCCCCGACCGACGCCAAGCCGGCGAAGAAGAAGCCGGCGCCGAAGAAGGAAAAGGCGCCTGCCAGGAAGGCCGCGCCGAAAGCCGCCGACAAGGGCGAGGCAAAGCCGAAAAAGCGGAAGAAAGCCGCGGGCTGACAATTTCCAATCCTGCGAGCGGTCCATAGCCGCTCCTGGTCGCCATGGAGAAGCCGGGGACGACCCCGGTTTTTTTTTGTTCTAATGGCGCCGGGTCGCACTTTAAAGGGGAGAACAGCATGAGTCTGCTGACAGAATTCAAAGAGTTCGCGATGAAGGGTAATGTCGTCGACATGGCCGTCGGCATCGTGATCGGCGCCGCCTTCGGCAAGATCGTGTCGTCGTTCGTGAACGCGATCATCATGCCGGCACTCGGCTGGGTGATCGGCGGCGTCGACTTCTCGCAGCTGTCGGCCGAACTCGGCATCAACGCTGCGACCGGCGAACCGGTGCTCGTGCAGTACGGCCAGTTCATCCAGTCGCTCATCGACTTCCTGATCATCGCGGCCGCGATCTTCATGGCGCTGAATGCGATCAACCGGCTGAAGAAGCCGGCTCCGGCCGCAGCACCGCCGCCGCCACCGCGCGAGGAAGTGCTGTTGACCGAGATCCGCGATCTGCTGCGGCAGCGCTAACCCCTGCGCCAGCAGCGCTGATCTGCCGCCGGTTCAGGCCCCCGCCCCGAAAGCCTCGCGCGTGAGGTTTCGCGGCCCGCCTGCTTGCGCGACCACGTTGTCCTCGATCCGGATCCCGCCGTAAGGCCTGAGCGCGTCGACCCGCTTCCAGTCGATTGCCCGGCCGCGCCCGTCGGCGCGCGCCTGCTCGAGCAGGGAACCGATGAAATAGATCCCCGGTTCGATCGTCACTGCGAAACCGCTCTCGAGGTTCCGCGTCAGCCGGAGATAAGGGTGCCCCTCGGGCTTCTCGCGCGTGCCGCCCTGCGGACCCGCCATGAATCCCGCTGCGTCGTGCACCATCAGTCCGAGCAGGTGGCCGATTCCATGCGGAAAGAAGACGGAGGTGAGCTTCGTCTCGACCGCAGCCTGCGGCGTGCCGGAGACGATTCCATGCGAAACCAGGATCCCGGCAATCAAGCGGTGCGCCTCGAGATGAATGTCGCGGTAATCGACGCCGGGCCGTACGCGGTCGACGAGCTTCTGCTGTGCAACGTCTAGCGAACGGATCAGGTCCTCGAACTCTCCGCGCGCGGCCGCATAGGTACGCGTGATGTCGCAGGCATAGCCGGCATGCTGGGCGCCGGCATCGATCAGGAATGATCGGACGTCTGTCGGCCGCACGCGGTCCAGCACCTGGTAGTGCAGCACTGCCGCATGCGTTCCGAAGGCGATGATGTTGTTGTAGGGAAGCTCCTCTTCGCGGGCGCCGGCGGCACGGCAATACGCCAGGTGAATTTCGTATTCCGATGCGCCCGCCCGGAAGACTTGCTCCGCCGCGCGGTGGGCGCGGACGCCCGCGACCGTCGCCTGCGCCATGCATTCGACTTCGTAGGGCGTCTTGATCGCCCGGGCGTAATCGAGCCCTGCAGTCACGCCCGGCGGGTCGTGATCGCCCAACCCCTCGGTTGCAGGCCCCGGTTCGCTCAGCACGGCCCAGCGACCCTTGGCGCCGGTATGCGATCGCAGTTCAGCCGGCGAACGGACGACGATCAGGTCGAATTGGCCAACCCAATAGCCTTCCGGGATGGCGGGCGGCAGGAACCAGTAGTCGTCCGGTTGGTGGAAAACGAGCTTCGGGCGGCTGCCGGGCCGGTAGACCACGAAGGAATCGGGGGTCGCGTCGGGCAGCCACTGCCGGTAACGCGGGTTCGGCTTGAAGGGGTAGGTGCTGTCGTCGAGGTACAGGTACCGCTGACTTCCGGAGCCAATGATGATTCCGTCGTAACCGCCCGCAATCAAAGCCCGGTCGGCCCGCGCCGCGACCTCCCGGAGGTGGTCGTCATAGAGGTCGCCGAGTGACTTTTTCGCCATCGAAGGCTCCCGCGGAATCAGGCCTGCAGCGTAACCGGCAGCGCCGTTTGTCGCAAAATTGCGACCTTTGCTAACCCTTTTAATACCGGTAATATCGGTCCGCGCGTCGAGGCAGCAAAGCCGAAATTTGCGCCGTATTCGCCGCGGACTGAACTTAACTTTTCTCACTGAACGAACTGGGGTAACTGACGATGAATGCAAAGATCTGGGGCGCCATTGCGGTTGCCCTCGTGTTGGGAGCCTGCGGTGCCAAGCAGGAACAGGCTGCGGCGGATTCAGCTGATGCGGCTGCGGACGCCGCTGCTGCTGCGGGTGACGCTGCTGCCGATGCCGGCGCTGCTGCGGCCGATGCCGCGGGCGACGCTGCTGATGCTGCGGTCGATGCTGCTGATGCTGCGGGCGATGCTGCCGCTGCTGCCGTGGAAGAAGTTCCTCCGTCGCAGTAAGCCGACTGCAAATGGCCTGATCGGCCGGGCGGACGGCGCGGTGCACCCGCGACTTCCCCCGGCCGATCTCTTTCCGGGACACGAAATGCCGATCACCATTCGTGAAGCGCGCGCCTCGAAGGCCGACCGCGACTGGATCGAAGACACTTACGGCGAGTATCTCGCCGACCTGACCGCCGATACCACCGGCGTGTTCCCATCGCTCACCGTCACCGGCCAGAGCGTTTCTGAAATCATCCAGGGCTGGTTCCACGACGACCGCTGCACGGCCTTCGTCGTGCTGCGCGAGCAGGAACCCGTCGGCTTCGCCGTCGTGCAGCGGGGCCTCGCGAGCAGCGAAGACCCGAAGCGGCATTATCGTCTCAGCGAGTTTTTCATCCGGCGGCCGTTTCGCAGCAAGGGCGTCGGCCGCGGCGCAGCGATGCTGATCTTCGCGCGCTACGCGGGCGAGTGGACGATCGCCGAGCAGTCGCGCAATCCCGGCGCGATCCGTTTCTGGCGCCGCGTCGTTTCTGAATTCACCAATGGCAAGTTCCGCGAGAAGCGGGGCCAGGGCGAGATTGCGCATAGCTTCACGAGTTCGGGACCCGTGCACTCGCAAGCGCGTTGACCCTCGAGCCCGGAGCTAATCCATCGCAGGGGACTCTTTCGCGCATTGCGCCGGCCCGCGCGTCATGAACGTGCCGGCCTTCATGACCTGGTCGATCGGAAGCTTGCCTCGCAACTGCGCTGCCGCCGCATCATTGCCTTCGAGGGTTGCCACGAGCAGGGCGAACCCGTCGGGTGTCAGTTCGCCCCTGGCTTTTTTCGCCGAACATTCGCAGACCGCTGGCGACAGGTTGCTGCTCGTCGTGCAGGCCTTGACGAAATCGCCCTCGGTTCTTTCCGACGCGGCGGCTGGAATCGCAAGAACCACGAAATTCAGCGCAAACAGCGCGCCCACGAACTTTGAAGTTGACATGTTTCCCCCTTGAACCGATCCACGACGGGCCGATCCGTTTCAAGACTTCCTGACGATCACCTTGACTTTCCGCGGCCCGGAGACCTCGAACAAGAGCTCGAGCTCGAATGTCTGCCCCTCAACCAGTGGTTTCTTCAGCCCCATCAGCATCACATGCATTCCGCCAGGCTCGAACGCGAGGCGTTCGCCGGCCGCCACGTGCAGGACCGCCACGTCGCGCATGCGTGCGACGCCTTCGATGACTTCAGTCCGGTGTACCTCGGCGCTCGAGGCGCTCGAGGTTTTCAGTTTCAGCAGGCGATCCGATTTCGCGGTGTCATTGTGCAGCTTGAAGTACACGACCCCCACAGTGACGCCGGGCGGCGTCGTGCGCGACCAGGCGTCGGTCACGGAGAGCTCGCCTGCCAGCGCTCGGCTGGCAGTCAAAAGGCACAACGCGAGCAAAGCCAATCTCGTTTGCGAACGGCTCATATTGCTTCGCCCCGATCTGTTTGAGGTACTTCCGGCCCGCGTGGCTTCAGTGCGCCACTGCGGTATGCGATCTCGAGCATTTCGACCAACCAGGCAAGCCGCTCAGCAGGCGTGCGGCGCAGAAAAGCCCATCGGCGCAGCGCTTCCGCGTCTCCGTAGGATCCCCACGCGGCGGGAGGCTCGTCGGCGATTCGATTCACGGGTTCATCGTACTCCCGCCGACCAGCACGCAGCGCGTGCGCGCGGCCACCGGTATCGCAAACAGGCCCTTGATGTCCGTTGGCATGCGGAATCAGGCCGCTTTCTTCCCGCGTGCCAGCACGCGCTTCAGGTATCGACCGGTGAACGAGCCGCTTGCCCGCGCGAGCAGCTCGGGCGTGCCTTCCGCGACGATCGAGCCGCCGCCGTCACCGCCCTCGGGACCGAGATCGATCACCCAGTCGGCGGTCTTGATGACGTCGAGGTTGTGCTCGATGACGATCACGGTGTTGCCCTCGTCGCGGAGCCGATGCAGGACGACGAGCAGGTGCTTGACGTCCTCGAAGTGCAGACCGGTCGTAGGCTCGTCCAGTATGTAAAGTGTACGGCCGGTCGCGCGTTTCGAGAGTTCCTTCGCGAGCTTCACGCGCTGGGCCTCGCCACCGGAAAGCGTCGTCGCATTCTGGCCGAGACGGACGTACGAGAGGCCGACGTCCAGCAGCGTCTGGAGCTTGACTGCAATGGTCGGCACGGCCTGGAAGAAGACACTCGCATCCTCGACCGTCATGTCGAGCACTTCGTGGATGTTCTTGCCCTTGTAGTGTACGTCGAGCGTCTCGCGGTTGTAGCGGCGGCCCTTGCAGACATCGCAGGCGACGTACACGTCCGGCAGGAAATGCATCTCGACCTTGATCACGCCGTCGCCCTCGCAGGCCTCGCAGCGCCCGCCCTTGACGTTGAAGCTGAAGCGGCCCGGCTGGTAACCGCGCGAGCGCGACTCCGCGGTGCCTGCGAACAGCTCGCGAATCGGCGTGAACAGGCCCGTGTAGGTCGCCGGGTTGGAGCGCGGCGTGCGACCGAT
>CAYPQX010000060.1:0-7970 GCA_964412975.1 uncultured Steroidobacteraceae bacterium | reverse complement strand
ATCGACATCCTCAGCCATCGTCGCCGGAGACATGAGCGCCATATTATGGAAAGGCGTCATCAGGATGCCGCGGTTGAGCAGATAGAGATGTATATAGGGATCGAGCGACTCGTCCTGGCCGGCGGCAGCCTCGGTGCCTTTTCGGGCGACGTCGGAGCGGAACAGGTACTCGACGCGGCAGCCCAGTCGCACCACGTGCCACGGCAGCCGGCGTGACTCGATCACTTCGCGCGTGCCGCTGGCGAAAGGATTCGCGCTCGCGCTCCATCAGTCCCGCGACACGGGACCTGGAAACGGAACTCATTGATTGCCGGTAAACGCGCCGACGAGACTCGAAGCGCTCGCCTGCCTCAGCGCAGCGCACAACTGGATGCTCTCGACGGCCTGCGCAAGATCACGCTCATAGCCCGGCAGCTTTTCGCCATGCGACTTGACGAACTGCTGCCATTCATCGGCCCGAACGCGCGAGCAGAAGGCACCGCCGAGTGCGGGGACGACGCTCGACCGGAACGTCTCCGGGAACATGGCGATGATCTGGTCGTCGTTCTGTTTGAACCACGCATAGGTCAATTCAGTCGTCGCCGGGCGACCCATCTGCCGGAACACGACGCCGATCATCTCGGTGCCCTTGAACTGGTCTGCCAGCACCGCCGCCTGCAGTTTTCGCACAAGCCGTGGATCCTCCACGCGCGCGAGTGCGCCCGATGCGGCTTGCCGGAAGAACGGGTCCTCGGATTCAACCGCTTTTTTCAACATCTGGTCGAAGAACGGCTCCCCGAGGTCCTGCACGCCGACGGTGAAGATCGTCTCCCATTCGCTGGCCGGCGCGGCGGAGGGGTCCGGTGCGCCATGGAGGCCCAACACCTTCGCTGCCTGGTCTGCCAGCGGCTTGCGCATGGACTGGTCCTTCGCAATCACGATCAGGAAGCGCTGCAGGTTCTGGCGCAGCAACAATGAGCCGGAATCCGTCGCGCTTCCGAGCTGCGCGTAACGCGGTGCGACGATCCGGCCCAGGGCCGGCTCGACGGAACGCAATGGCGTCTCGTCGATGATCCGGGTGATGCTCTCGAGGTAATCGGCAGAGGCAGCAGCAACGTCCCAGGCGCTATGGCCAGCCAGCGCGGTCAGGCCGGACACATAGAGAACCGCGGGAAGCTTGCCGGCCCGGAAGGCGGCGTCGAGACTGTCGGCAAGGACGAGGGCCTCCGCCGGACTCAAGGCACCGACGTTTGCGATCAGGCTCTTCCAGCCGGCCTCGTCCAGCGTGAAGCGGTAGTAACCGGCGCCGTCGGCATTCGGATGCACGACAGTCGGGCAGGCCTTGGCATCGAGATCGACGGCCTGTTCCTTCTGGCCGACGAGTGCGCAGCTGCTCCTGCGCGCGCCATCCACGGTGTAGGACGCACAGAAGGGTATCTTCCATTGGCTTGCGTCGGAATTGATCGAGGAACCGAGCGGCGCGTAACGGGCCTGCCGCAGGTGAAGGCGCGGATGCTGCGCGTCCTTGCAGTCGAGCGTCGCCGACACGAGCGGTACTCCGGGTTGCCCGATGAAGGAGTGGAAGGCCGCGCCAATCTCGGCGCGATCGGATCCTTCCGCGACCGAGGCGATGAAGTCCTCCGCGGTCGCAGTGCCGTCCTGGTGCCGCTTCAGGTGCAGCCGGATGCCTGCCTGGAACTCTTTCTCGCCGACATAGCGCTCGAGCATCGCGAGCACGCCGCCGCCCTTCTGGTAGGTGATGCCATCGAACGCACCCGCGATCTTGTCGTTGTGATCGATCGGCTCGCGGATCTCGCGCGCGGCGGCGAGCGAATCGTTTGCCATGGCACCGAGCGCGCCTTTCAGCGTGTCGCGGTCGAACTCGCCCTCGGGCCAATACGTGTGCGAGGCCTTGTTCATGATCCATGTGGCAAAGGATTCGTTGAGCCAGATGTCATTCCACCACTGCGGGGTCACGAGATTGCCGAACCACATGTGACCCAGCTCGTGCGCGTGGACCGAGGTGTAGGCGCGGCGCTGGTCGAGTGGGGAGTTCTCGTCCATCAACAGGAGGTATTCGTCATAGGTGATGGCGCCGACATTCTCCATCGCGCCGCCAAAACCCTCGGGCACGGCGATGAGGTCGAGCTTCTCGTACGGGTAGGGCGTGCCGAAATACGTCTCGAGGGCCGTCAGCAGGCCGTTCGTGTTCTTCAATGCGTACTGAAGCCGCTCGCCGCGCCCCTTTGCGGCAATGGCGCGCAGCGGAAGTTCGCGCTTCCGCACGGCATTTGCCGGCAGCAGCCCGTAGTCCGCGACGTCGTAAGGCCCGACGGCGAAGGCGAGCAGGTAGGTCGGCAGCGGACGCGTCTTCATGAACACGTGCCGCACACGGTCATCGCCCAGATCTTCGGCCGACACTTCCGGTGTCGTCGTCACGACGGTATCGCCCTTGCGGGCGATGACCGAGAGTTCAAATGAAACCTTGAAGCCGGGTTCGTCGAAGCCCGGAAATGCCTGTCTCGCGGCGATCGGCTCGAACTGCGTCACGGCGTAAGGCAGCCCGCTGCTCTCGACCCTGTACAGGGCATTGGCCGCCGTATTGAACGGCGCGTTGTACGTGAAATGGAGCTTGGCCTGCCCGGCAGGCACGGTGCGCGCGAGCGATACCTGCGCGACCCCGGATTCCTGGCGTTCCGCGTAAGTCGCGTCAATGCGCTTCGCATCCTTGTCCGTCAGGAAGACTTCGGAGACTTCCAGGTTCTTGCCATGCAGCCAGATTGCGTCCTGTGGCGCATTCAAGCTGATGTCGATGACCACCTGGCCCGAGAACCGGTCCTTGGAAGGATCGATCGCCAGCTCGAGCTGGTACTGCGTCGGGACCACGGCCTTGCCGAGGCGGCCGACCGGTGCTTCGTCCGCTGCGGCAAGGGTGGCGAGCAACGCGAACGGCGTGGCCGCAAGGACCAGCCCCCGCAGGAGGGTTGTTGCTGACATTCTGGATGCTCCCCTGGAATCGTTGTTTTGCCGCAGCAAACCGAACTCTACGCTGCTGCGGCAACCCAACAAAGTCCTGCGCCGGACGGGCGCCTGGTTACCCCTCGCTACGCTATGATTCGCGCCCTTATGCCCAGATTTTTCGCATTGCTGTCCCTGTTCGCGATCGCCGGCTCGGCGAACGCCGGCCAGGATCCGCATTCCTATGCCGAACCGGAGCATTTCCTGGTCCGCCACGTCGCGCTCGATCTTCGGGCGGATTTCACGGTACATCGCCTCGAGGGCTCGGCGGAACTGACCGTCGAGCGGGTCGACCCCGCGGCGCGCGAATTGTATCTGGACACCCGTGATCTCGAAGTCCGTTCGGTGCAGCGGCTCGACGCAGAAGGGCGGGGGCACAGCCTCGATTTCCTGCTCGATACCCAGAATCCGGTGCTCGGCAGACGGCTGACGATTGTGCTCGCGCCGCGCGAGAACGAACCGAAGCTGCAACACCTGCGCATCGACTACCGCACCTCGGCAGAGGCCAGCGCCTTGCAATGGCTCGAGCCCACGCAGACCTCCGGGCCGCATCCGTACCTGTACAGCCAGGGGCAGGCGATCCACGCGCGCAGCTGGATCCCGATGCAGGATACGCCGGCCGTGCGCATGACTTACGAGGCGCGAATCCGCACACCCCCCGAGCTGACTGCCGTGATGAGTGCGGCGCGCGTTGAAGACACCGAACTGGCGCCCGGCGAGTACCGCTTCGAGATGAAGCAGCCGATTCCCGCTTACCTCATCGCGCTCGCCATTGGCGACCTGAAGTTCCAGGGTCTCGGCGATCGCGTGGGCGTGTGGACCGAGCCCTCGCGCCTGGCCGCGGCGGCGCACGAATTCGCCGACCTGCCGCGCATGCTTGAAGCCGGCGAGAAGCTGATGGGCCCGTATCGCTGGGACCGCTATGACCTCCTGATCATGCCGCACAGCTTTGCTTACGGCGGCATGGAGAATCCGCGGCTGTCATTCATTTCGCCGTCGATCGTTGCCGGCGATCGCAGCCTGGTGGCCGTGATCGTGCACGAGCTCGCCCATTCCTGGTCCGGCAACCTCGTCACGAACGCAACCTGGAATGACTTCTGGCTCAACGAAGGATTCACGACCTATCTCGAGCGCCGCCTGTTCGAGACACTCTACGGTGAACGGCGCGCACGCATGGAAGACGCCATCGGCTATACCTATTTAGTCCAGGCAATCGAGGATGCGAAAGCCGCCGGACTGCCGGGTGATACTTCGCTCCGACTCGACCTGTCAGGCAGGGATCCGGATGAAGCCACATCGGATGTCGCCTACGAAAAGGGCCGCTGGTTCCTTGGCTATCTCGAAGGGCGCTTCGGACGCCCGGCATTCGATGCGTTCCTGCGCGGATACTTCGATTCGCATGCCTTCAAGAGTGTCGACACCGCGACTTTCAAGTCCTACCTGCTCGGGCAACTCGCGCGTCCCGGTGCGCCGGCGATCCCGGTCGCGGAAATCGACGAGTGGTTGTATGGCGTCGGGATGCCGGCGACGACGCCCGCGATCCCGAGCGGTGTCTTCGACGCCGTCGACCGCGCGGCCGCCGAATGGCGCGCGGGACGACTCGCCGCGGACCAGCTGCTCGTTCGCGACTGGCTGCCCCAGGAGTGGATGCGATTCCTGGATGAACAGCCCGCGGAGCTCGAGGATGCGAAGCTCGCCGAGCTACGCGCACAGTTCCATCTCGGTGCTGACGGCAATGCGGAGATTGCCCGCAGCTGGCTCGCACTGGCGGTGAGGACTGCCTATGAACCCGCCTATGCGGACCTCGAACGCTTCCTGCTGAGCACCGGGCGACACAAGCTCGTGGTCGGCCTGTATCGCGATCTTGCGCGCACCGAAGAGGGTCTTGCATTGGGCCGGACGATCTACGCCAAGGCGCGGCCGGGCTATCACGCGACCATCCGGCAGGCCGTCGAACGGCTCTTGAAGCTCGAGAATGCGGCAACAAGCTGAGCATTGATCACGATATGAGCCGGGCATTCGTCAAGGAATCCGATGGTGACGAAGGGCAGGAGCTGCCGGAACTCCAGGTCAGCCCGCACCGCAATCTCGTGACGCCCGCGGGTCTGCGGCAAATCGAATCGACTGTCGATAGCCTGCAGTCCGCGTTGTCCGCAGCACGCGGCGCCGAAGATCGCGCAGGCATCGCGCGGATCCAGCGCGACCTGCGTTACTGGACAGTGCGATCGCACACGGCCGAAGTCGTCGACATCCAGACCGCCGCTGACACGGTGCGGTTCGGAATTACGGTCGCATTGCAGTCGCAGGGCAGGGAGCGCGTCGAGTTCCAGATCGTGGGCGAGGACGAAGCGGATCCGGCGAACGGCAGGATTTCGTACGTCTCGCCAGTCGCGCGAATGTTGATTGGAGCCAAAATCGGAGATGTGGTTGCGCTGCCCGACGGCGAGGCGGAGATCGTCGAGATCAAATAGAGGCAGCCGATGACTACTGGTACCCGCGCGCCTGCAACTGGAAGAGATGCGCGTAGAGTTGCTTGGCCTGCATGAGTTCCGCGTGGCTGCCGCGCTCGGCGATGCGGCCCTCCTGCAGCACGACGATCTGATCCGCCATCCGCGCGGTCGAAAAGCGGTGCGAAATCAGGATTGCGATCCGTCCCTTCGTCAGCGCGCGAAAATGCTCATAGATCGCGGCCTCCGCGGCTGCGTCCATGGCCGCCGTCGGTTCGTCCAGCACGAGGATGTCGGCCTGCGAACGCATGAAGGCGCGGGACAGTGCGATTTTCTGCCATTCGCCGCCGGATAGCTCACGGCCCTGGTTGAACCACTTGCCGAGCGGCGTGCGATAGCCCTGCGGCAGGCTGTCGATCATCGGCGCCGCCAGGCCTTTTGCGGCGGCTTCGCGCCAGCGGGCCTCGTCCTCGAAGTACCGCACGTCGCCGGCGCCGATGTTCTCGCCGACCATCAGCTGGTAGCGGGCGAAGTCCTGGAAGATGACGCCGATCCGCTGCCGGAGCGCCGTTTCCTCCCACTCGCGGAGGTCCTGTCCGTCGAGCGTGATCGTGCCGGTGGTCGGCAGATACAGGCGCGTGAGGAGCTTGATCAGCGTCGTCTTGCCGGAACCGTTGGCCCCGACGAGCGCGAGCGACTCGCCGGGCCGAATATGCAGGTTCACGTCGGTGAGCACCGGCTGGTCGGAACCGGGGTAGGCAAAACTCACGTTCGTAAAGCGGATGCCGTCCTGCGGGCGCGGTCCATGGACGACCTCGCCCTTCCGGCCCTCGACCGGGGTTTCGAGGTACTCGTAGAGCGTCGCGAGGTACAGGTTGTCTTCGTACATGCCGCCGATCGCCGAGAGGCTCGCGGACACCGCAGTCTGTCCCTGGCGAAACAGCATGACGTACATCGTCATCTGGCCGAGCGTGATGCGCGCGGCGATCGTCGCGAGCGCGACCCAGACATAGGCGCCGTAGAGCGTCGCCGTCGCGATCAGGCCGAGCAGGAATCCCCAGGTGTCGCGGCGTATCGCGAGATCGCGGTCTTCCTTGTAAATCCTCCGGAATATCGAGCGATAGCGCTCGAGAAAGAGCGGACCGAGGCCGAAGAGCTTGACCTCTTTGGCGTGGTCCTCGCGCGCGAGCACCGTTTCAAGATAAAGCTGCATCCGCGTCTCGGGCGAACGCCACAGAAACAGCCGGAAGGCCGCGCCGGAGAACTTCGTTTCCGCCATGAAGGCAGGGAGGCCGGCGACGATCAGGATGACGACGGCCCAGGGCGAGAACTGCGCAAGCAGCGTGCCGTAGCTGATGAGCGAGACGCCGTTCTGCGCGAGGCCGAAAGTGCGCATGATGAGCGATAGCGGTCGGCTCGAGGCCTCGCGCCGCGCGCGCGTCAGCTTGTCGTAGAACTCGGAGTCCTCGAAATGCGCGAGTTCGAGCGTCAGCGCCTTCTCGAGGATCAGGACATTCACGCGCTGGCCGAGCTGGGCGCGGAGCAGCGACTGGCAGAGCGAGATGCCGCGCTGTACGCCCGCGAGCGCGCCGACGAGCAATCCCTCGACGCCGACGAGGAGCAGCGCCTGCGTCGTCAGCGCCGAGCGTTCGTCGCCGCCCGCCTGGATCGCTCCAACGACCGCATCAATGATGTGCGCGCCGACGTACGCGACAGCGGCCGGCAAGGCACCGGCCGCGAGCGTGAGCACGCCGAGCGCAACTGAGAGCCCGCGGCTCGTCGTCCAGACGAGTTCCAATGCGCGCCGGCTGTAGCTGAAGACGCCGACAAATCCGCGCGTCAGGTCCGGTGCCGCCGCCGGCGGCGTTTTGCGCCTGGGTTTCAAGCGCTACGAGGCCGGTCCGGCCTTGTCGCCCCGCATATACATATAAATGTAGATCGTGCTGAGGAGGGCAGTTCTCATGGACGGCTTTAGGGGGTGTCTACGCCCGCCGTCTTGCGCTTGCATCTGCCGCCATCGCCCCTTCCTTCAGCCGCGTTCCGACCTTGACGATGGCATCGATCACGGGAAGAAGCTCTCGCCCGGTAGCTGACAGCGAATACTCCACCGACGGTGGCGAGGTGTGCCCGACCTTGCGGATCACGACCCCTTTCTCGCCGAGCTCTTTCAATCGTGCCGTCAGCATCTTGGGCGAGATCCCGGGAATATCGCTGTAGAGCTCGCCGAACCGTCGCGGGCCGCCGCTCAGCTTCCAGATCACGCTCGGCGTCCACGCGCCACCGAGCACCGCCATGCAGGCCGCCATCGGACAGCCGAAGGGTGGGGGAGGCGCCGTGCTCTTGCGCATCTTGAGTGCCATAAATAGATACTAATACTTACCAGGAGGAATTAACTATACAAAAGTAAGTAAATATGTTAAGTTCATCCTCGAATCGAAGGTAAATAAAAGGTGAAGTTCATGAAATTATTCTACTCCCCTGGCGCATCCTCGCTTTCGCCGCACATCGTTGCGCGTGAAGCAGGCA
>CAYPQX010000059.1:0-5300 GCA_964412975.1 uncultured Steroidobacteraceae bacterium | reverse complement strand
CGCGGCATCGCCGTGCACGAGTCGTTCAACACCTTCGTCGCCCAGGTAGTCGAGATATCCGGCAAAGACTCCGCCCTGAAGATCGACAGAGTGATCTGCGCGGTGGACTGCGGCGTGGCGGTCAATCCGAACATCATCGCCATGCAGATGGAGTCCGGCATCGGCTACGGCCTGTCCGCCGCCCTCGCCGGCGCCATCACACTGAAGGAAGGTGTCGTCGAGCAGTCCAATTTCCACGACTACCCCGTGCTGCGCATGAACCAGATGCCGAAGATCGAAGTCTTCATCGTGCCTTCGACGGAAAAGCCCACCGGCGTCGGCGAGCCCGGGACCCCGGTGATCGCGCCCGCCCTCGCGAACGCGATCCTGGCGATGCAGGGCAAGCCCGTGCGCGCGCTGCCGATGTCGTCGCAAGGCGTCGCGTTCGGGTGACGCTGCGCGGACGCACTCTATGAGGAATCCCGAGAGCAGGCCCGCGACCGCGCCCTTGTTCGCGGGACCCGAAGCCCATACGCCCATGATGCAGCAGTACCTGCGCATCAAGGCCGAGAACCCGGACATCCTCCTCTTCTACCGGATGGGCGATTTCTACGAGCTCTTCTACGACGACGCGCGCCGCGGCTCGCGCCTCCTCGACATCGTGCTGACGCAGCGCGGCGAGTCGGGCGGCGCGGCGATCCCGATGGCGGGCGTTCCGGTCGACAAGCTGGACAGCTACCTCGCGCGCCTCGTCCGCCAGGGCGAACCGGTCGCGATCTGCGAGCAGACCGGCGAAGTCGGCAAGGCCAAGGGTCCGGTCACGCGCGAGGTCGTGCGCATCGTCACGCCGGGCACGATCACGGACGATGCGCTCCTCGACGCGAAGCGGGAGAACCTGCTCGCGGCCGTGACCGCGGATGGCGAGCGCTACGGCCTTGCCTGGCTCGACCTCGGCGCCGGGCGCTTCAGCGTGCTGGAGAGCGAGGGCCGCGAATCGCTCGCGGCCGAGCTCGAGCGCCTGCGGCCCGCGGAACTGCTGCTGCCCGAGGGCGTCTCGATCCGGGCGAATGCGCGCATCGTCGAGCGCCCGCCCTGGCATTTCCTGCACGAGTCCGCGCGCCGCGCGCTGACTGCGCAGTTCGGTACGCAGGACCTGGCCGGTTTCGGGTGCGAGGACCTGACACTCGCGATCGGCGCCGCGGGGGCGCTCCTGCAGTACACGCGCGATACGCAAAAAGGCGCACTGCCCCATCTCACGGCGCTCGCGCGCGAATCGCGGGATGACGCGCTCGTCATGGACGCCGCCACGCGGCGGAATCTCGAACTCGACTCGAGCCTCGCCGGGCGCGACGAACACACGCTCGCAGGCGTGATCGACCGCACGGCGACCGCCATGGGCGCGAGGGAACTCCGCCGCTGGGTGCGACGGCCGCTGCGCGACCACGTGGCGTTGCGCGACCGTTACCGCGCGATCGCGGAGCTGATCGCGGAGGACCGTTACGACACACTCCATGAAGTGTTCCGCGGCGTGAGCGACGTCGAACGCGTGCTCGCGCGCATCGCGCTCCGCTCCGCGCGCCCACGCGACCTGGCGGCGCTGCGCGAGGGGCTCGCGCTCCTGCCGCAAGTCCAGGCCGCGCTCGAAGGACTCGCCTCCCCGCTTCTCGCGGGGGCTGCGTCGGATCTCGCCCCACGGCCGAAGCTCCACGACCTCCTCGGGCGCGCGATCGTCCCCTCGCCGCCTGCGCTCCTGCGCGAAGGCGGCGTCATCGCGGCGGGCTACGACGCGGCGCTCGACGAGATGCGATCGATCGCGACCGGCGCCGATACGCAGCTGCTCGAACTCGAGGATCGCGAGCGGCGCAGGACCGGCCTTTCGCAATTGAAGGTCGGCTACAACCGGGTCCAGGGTTATTACATCGAACTGCCGCGCAGCATGTCCGAGCGCGCGCCGGCGGAGTACCGCAGGCGGCAGACCGTCAAGAACGCCGAGCGCTACATCACGCCCGAACTCAAGCAGTTCGAGGATCGCGTGCTCGGCAGCCGCGACCGCGCACTCGCGCGCGAGCGCGAACTGTGGGACGGCCTGCTCGACCGCCTGACGGACGAACTTGCCGGGCTCAAGCGCATGGCCGCGGCGCTCGCGCAGGTCGACGTGCTCGCGAATCTCGCGGAGCGTGCCGTGAGCCTCCGCTATGTCGAGCCGGAACTCAGCGACGAGCCCGGTCTTCGCATCGAAGGCGGCCGCCATCCTGTCGTCGAGCGCGTGCTCGAAGATCCATTCGTGCCGAACGACCTGGAGCTCACGGACAGCCGGCGCATGCTTGTGATCACCGGTCCCAACATGGGCGGCAAGTCCACCTACATGCGCCAGGCAGCGCTCATCCTGGTGCTCGCCTCCATCGGCAGTTACGTGCCGGCCACGCGCGCGGTGATCGGGCCGTTCGACCGGATCTTCACAAGGATCGGCGCGTCCGACGACCTGGCGGGAGGCCGCTCGACCTTCATGGTCGAGATGACCGAAGCGGCGGTGATCCTGAACGCCGCGACCGATCGGAGCCTGGTGCTGATGGACGAGATCGGCCGCGGCACGAGCACGTATGACGGACTTTCGCTCGCCTATGCCTGCGCGAGCCACATCACACGGGAACTTCGAGCCTTCACGCTCTTCGCGACGCACTACTTTGAGCTGACCGAGCTCGCGGACGAACTGCCTGCGGTCGCGAACGTGCATCTCGATGCGACCGAGCACGACGAGGGAATCGTGTTCCTGCACACGGTCAAGCCGGGACCGGCGAGCAAGAGCTATGGCTTGCAGGTTGCGCAGAAAGCCGGCGTTCCGCGCGAGGTCATAGCGAACGCCAGGACCTACCTCGAAAAGCTCGAGCGCGGACACCGGCGATAAGCGCCGCAGGAATTGCCGTTACAGACGGGGATGGCGCCGGACTACTGAGGGGCCGCTCCCCCAAGCTTGAACCCCGGCTGCAGTCGACCGCGGATCTCGGCGAGGATTTTCGATGTTTCCTCCGGCCCGAGCGCCTGCCGGACGTTTTTGTCTTCCGGGTCGATGCCGCGCTGCTTTACTTCAACGTGGATTTTGTGCGCGATCGGCTGGAGGAGGCGCTCGCGGCTCGAGGCGACAAGGAGGGCCTCGTCGTGCTCTACATGGGAACGACGCCGAACGTCGACCTGGCCGGGGTCGAGCTGGTGGAGGAGCTGCGCGAAACATTCGAGGCGCGCGGCATCGCGTTCCGGGTGGCCGAAGCGCGGGGCAACGCGCGCGATGCCCTGCAACGCGCAGGCTTTGACGATCGCGAGGCGCCGCCGCCAGCCCACCAGACAGACATGCAGGTCATCGAGTCCTGGCGCGCCGGCAAGCACCCTGGAGCCCGAGCCGGCTAAACGCGGCTCAGGCGAGGCGGCGCCGGGCGAGGTAGAGGACGCGGCCGTTCGAAAGTTCGTGCTTGCGCTCGATCTGGAATCGTTCGAGCAGCGTCGCCTCGAAGGCCGGTTGCAGGCAATCCGCATAGAGGGGTTGGCGGCCGCGCGCGAGCGCCGCGAACATTGGATCGGTGACCGGAACGTACTCGACCAGCAGATGCCGGCGCGTGATGGCCGCCACCGCGTCGAACTGCTCCGCGAGCGGGATGCCCTCGGTAACACGCAGGTGATGCACGACCGCGAGCATCAGCACCAGGTCGAAGGTTTCAGCCGCACGGGTGAGCAGCGATTCCTGTTCGCGATTGCGCCAACCCAGCGCCGGCGTCGGGCGTCCGAAATTTCCCACCAGCGGCAGGACTGGCAGTTTGCTTTCGCGCGCAGAGCGCCAGATCGCCGCCACCGAACGCTCGTCAATATCCAGCGCGACCACATCTCCCCGCCTCGAAGCGATTTCGCTGTATTCGCCCGTATTCGCTCCGATGTCGAGTGTGCAGCGTGGCCGCGTTCCCGCAATTGCCTCGGTGACGAAGCTGCGCTTGGCCTCGAGGTCCGCGCTACCGTAGTGGCTGCGCGTGGCCGTGTAGCGGTGCCAGTGGGAACTTCGGACGGCGAGCCTTTCGACGCATCGGCTCACCTGCCGTTCGAGACCGACGAGCGAGCGCTCGAGGATGAAACGCGCCTGCTCATCGCTCGACGCCTTCATCGCCGGACTGACCGCCGGGCCGCCGGTGGCGGCTCGTGCAGCAAGCGCAGCCGGCAGCGCGACACTTCGCCACAATCCTGGCTTGAACCAGCGGCGCAAGCCGAGGATCGCCGCGAGTGCCTCATGCGAAATTCCCACGACTGGATTCGACAGTGTCCAGGCAAGCGGCAATTGGGCCTCGACGGACGCGATCAACGGCAACAGGAATGTCGTTTCAAACTGGTGGCGCGCGATCCATAGGCAGCTGCCGGCTTCGCGGGCGATGATCGACGGCAGATCCACAAGCACGGGTTCCGAGTTCCGGAATAGCACGTTCGCCGGTGTCGCGTCCTTGAGCTGCCATCCGCGCGGCAGCAACGCACGTGCGAGCTCGAGCGTCAGCGTACCGGCCGCGGCCAGCATTTCCGGCGCCCATTCGGCGGGCTGACTGACGAATGCAATCCGCTCATGCTCGAAGCATTCGCCGTCGAATGCGGCGAATTGCGGCGGCGTTTCAATGCGGGGCAACGGTCGCGTGCGAACGAGCCGCCCCTGGTCCATCCACAGGCGGACGACCGGATCCTCGAGCATGCGGCGAAAATCCGCGAGCGCGTGGCCACGCACCGCGCGGATCAACCGGCCTTCGTGTTCGACGAGGGTGGCGTCGGGATCGCGGAACGACCTGGGGCTCTTTGCTTCCTGGGTCAACGCGGCGGATCGCCGGACGGTGGTTCGGAACCGTCCTCGGCCGCAGGAGCATCGCGCCGCGAGAAAAGCGAGAGGAACTTGATGCGCAACTCGCGGAAATAGAAGATCGCGCCCGCGACACCCGCAGCGAACATCTGGAGCAGCATCGATCCGGTGCCCGGGTCGATGTAGGCGGCGGCTGGCGCAATGGCGCCAAGCGAAAGCGTCACGGCGGCGGCAAGCGATGCAAGGGGATATTTCATAAAGTGCAGTTCACCAGTCGCGGCCGGCGCCCACCCGCCGACTACGTCACATATTGTCGGCTCAGTCGGCCACGGTCTCAAGCCGCGTGCCGTTATGGTCCACTTCCGTGAAATCAAACGGCTGCTGGAACGGCGACACAAAGTGCCGGTCCGGCAGGAGCGGAAAATCGGCGCCGAAGTAACGATCGAACACGACGCGAAAAAGATTGACGGCGGTCGGGCTCTCGGGCATCAGGTCCGGCGGCGCT
>CAYPQX010000058.1:0-18144 GCA_964412975.1 uncultured Steroidobacteraceae bacterium | reverse complement strand
CGCATACGACGCCGCGGCGCATCTGGGCGCTCGCTGGCGGGCCGGGCGGGACCCGGAGCGAGCGACTGTCTGTTCTCCTGAGCGAGCGAAGGTGTCCCGGCCGGCCCGCGAAGCGAGCGCTCCGATCTACCGAACCGTCGCGGGCTCAGCAGATCCGGTTGCGGCGGCCGCCGGAAAGAAACGACTCGACGTTGAGCGCGAGTTCGTCGACGCAGCGCTGGCGTGACTCGCGCGCTGCCCAGGCAATGTGCGGAGTGACGATCAGATTGGGAATCGATGGGTCGAGCAGCGGATGGTCGGCCGGCGGCGGCTCGCGCTCGAGCACATCGATGCCTGCACCGCCGAGACGCCCGGCTTTCAGTGCCTCCGCGAGCGCATTCGCATCGACGAGCGCGCCGCGCGCCGTGTTGATCAGCACGGCATCCGGTTTCATGCGCGAAAGCCGCTCGCGGCCGATCAGGCCACGCGTCGCGTCGGTGAGCGGGCAGTGCAGGGAGAGCACGTCGAGCTCAGGCAGCAGCTCGTCGAGATCCCGGCGTCCGGCCGTGGTTTCTCCGCCCGGGCGGTTGGCGATCTCGATGTGCATGCCGAAGGCGCGTGCGACATCCGCCACCGCGCGGCCGAGTGCGCCGAAACCGACGATCCCGAACACGCGGCCGCTCAGTTCGCGGATCGGGTAGGGAAACACGGAAAACTGTCCGGCCTGTTGCCAACGGCCGTTCGCGACGAGTGCGTGGTAGTCGGTGAGGCGATGCGTAAGGGCAAGGAGCATTGCGAAGACGTGTTGCACGACCGATGGCGTGCAGTAATCGCGCAGGTTGCATACGGCGACACGCTGCTCGCGCGCAGCCGCGAGATCCACGTTGTCGACGCCCGTGGCGGTCAGGGCAACGAGGCGAAGCTGCGGATTTGCCGCAATCGTCGCGCGGTCGATGATGGACTTGTTCGCGAAGACCGCCTCGAAGCCCGCGACGCGTGCCGGCACGTCCCTCTGCGCGGTCTGATCGTGGATCACGATTCCCGGCACGACGCGCTCCAGTGGCCCCGTGTCGAGGTCACCGTTGCTGACCGTGCCGAAATCCAGGAACACCGCACGCATGAAGCGTTCAGTCGCGGAAATTCTTGAACTGCAGCGGCCGATCGAGACCCGCCTTCCGGATCAGGGCCATGGCGGACTGCAGGTCATCGCGCTGCTTGCCAGCCACCCGCAGCTGATCGCCCTGGATCGATGCCTGGACCTTCAGCTTCGAGTCCTTGATCAGGCGCTGGAGCTTGCGGCCGCTGTCGGCATCGATTCCGTGGCGCAGCATGAGGTCCTGCCGCGCCGCGTTCAATGCGATTTCCGGTTCGCCAGGGTCGAGACAGACGATGTCGATGCCGCGCTTGGAGAGTTTCAGCCTCAGGATATCGAGCATCTGCTTGAGCTGGAAATCGACCTGGGCATGTAAGGTGATCAGGTGATCGGCCAGTTCGAAGTTGGCGCCCGTGTCCCTGAAGTCGAAACGCTGGGACACCTCGCGATTCGCCTGGTCCACCGCGTTCGCCAGTTCGTGTGAATCGATTTCGGAGACGACATCGAAGGAAGGCATGCTATCCCTGTTCCTCGAGGAGTGCGTCGACGAGCGACGTGAGCTCGCGGTTCTGTTCTTCGTAGTGGCTGCCCGTTGCCGGTCCGCTGAAGCCGGTATGGATCGTGCGCACGAGGCCTTTTCGATCGATGACGAAGAGGGTGGGATAGGCACGCAACGCAGCGATCTGCGGCAGCTTCCTGAGCACGTCGTCATCCGTGGTCGTGCCCGCGATCAGCACCGGGTAGTCGATGGAGTACTTGTCCGCGAAACTGCTCGCCGCGGCGGCGGAGCTGGCGAAATCGGGCGTGTGCTCGAACATGAGCTGGATCACCTCGAGCCCGCGCCCGGCGCGGCTGGCGAGCAGCCCCTTCAGGAATACGGCTTCGTCGTGGCAGTTCGGGCACCAGCTTCCGCCGATCGTGATCAGCACGACCTTGCCGGCGTGGCGCGCGGCCGGATACGGGTGCAAATTGCCGTCGATATCGGGAAAACTGAACTCAAACCGGTCCGCGCCCGCCTTCAATACGGTCCGCGTGGCCGGATTATCCAGCTTCGCCGCCAGATCGCGCCGGCCGGAAAACGTCTCATGTGAGCCGCCGCCGGTGTGAAAATCGCCCGAGAGGACGCCGTCACCACGCAGCCGTCCGAGGTAGAGATAGGCGCTGCCGCCGTCGAAGCGGGACAGGAACAGTGTGTCGCCCCGCGCCTCGCCCGCGATATACCGGTCATCGCCGCTCGGCCGCAGCACCGTTCCGGTGACTTCGTGGCCATGCTGCGTCAGTTCGGCGATTGCGGCCGTCTCGCTGCCGTCATGGTCGCGGAAAGTGAGCGACCAGCGGCCGGAGAAATCAACCGGCGCCGCATCGGGTTTCGGGAAGAAACGCCAGTTCTCGCCCGGCACGCCGACGAAGCGCACCGCCTTGATCACGCCGCGCGGGCGCAGGAGATGCAGCGTGCCCTCGAAGCGCCCGTCGGCAAATTTTGCCTCGAGGCGGTGCGGGTAGCCCGGCATCTGGATCTCCAGTCGATTGCCGTCGAGATGGACATGCGTCGCGCGCACCCGCTCTGGGCCGTTGATCAGGTAGGCGACGACTTCACCTTCTTCACGTGCGAGCTCGAGTCCGAAGGGCAGGTCGCCGCCCGCAACCGAGAGCACGCCGCGATAGGTCCCGAGCCGAGGCCCATTGACGTCACCCGCGCAGGCGAGGAGGGCGCAGAACAGGAGGACGAACGCGACCAACCGGCCGGACGAAGCGGAATGGATTCCCGCCGCCATTACAAGGTCGACGCGGGGCGCGGAAAGCCATCCGCGCCGCTGCGCCAGGGCTCCCAGGCGATGGCGATACGGCCGATCGCGATATCGGACTTCCTCGGCGCGATGCGCAGCCGATCGAGTGCGATGCCCGCCGGATCGAGCGTCGCGGTCAGCGCGGCGGACTCCTGCTCGATGAGTTTCAGGAGTTCATCGCGTTCCGCGGTGAGCGATTCGAGACTTTCGCCTGCGCGCGCGACGTCGCCCCGTTCGCTGAAGACGCGGCCCGCGGATCGCGCTGCCGAACCCGCACGGGTGGTCGCGGTGCTCCGGCCGCCGAAAATCGCGCCAAGGACCGACGTGCCGATTGAAATTGCCGTGTCGAGCTTGCGCTGCGTGTACTGCGATTTCTCGCGTTCGACGCGATCCGCTGCGCGCCGCAGACGGTCCTCGAGTGACTTGAGCTTTGCGGCGTGCTTTTCGCGGAGCCTGGCGACTTCGCGGTCGCGGTGCTCGCGCAGGCCCTGGGAAAGGCGTGTGCGGAAATCGCCTTCGCTCTCGCCCGGATTCGAGGTCAGCTTGAGCGATTTCGCGGTGAGGAGCTCGACGGCGCCGTTCTGGTAGAGCATGGCCGCGAGTGCCTTGCTCCACTCCGGATAATTCCTGGCGGCAAGCGCGGCGGCGGGCAGCTCCGCGAAGCCCGCGCTCTCCAGCGGACCTGCGGCCGTGACGGCATCGAGGTCCGGCACGGCGACTGCATCGTTCCATGCCGGTGTGCCATCGCCGTCCGCAAGCGGCGCGAGCCAGGCGCCGCGTGTCCAGCTGTCGACAGCGGCGGCCTTGTCGGCGTAATGCAATTCGGCGGTCGCAATGATGCGCGGGCGATACACGAGTTCACCCGTCCCGGGCTTGGCGGCGAGGAAGATTTCGCCGACGCCGTGCGGCAGCGTGGGACGTGCGGCGAACTGCGGTGGCGCGGTAGCGACGTCGGGCTTCACGGGCAGGGCGGCCTTGTGCCCCGACATCAGCCGCGTGATTTCGGGAAGTGTCAGCGGCCCGCGCAGCCAGCTCAAGACCCAGCGGGTTCGGAACAGCACCGGCGCATCGTCGTTGACGTTTCGCATGAGAAAGACGCGGGGCGCGATGCCCGACATCAGCTTCTCGAGCGCGCCGCGAACGAAGCCGGCGCCCGCCTGCGCACTCATGAGGCCATCGATCACGCGCGCCTGGTCGCGCTCGGTCTGTAGCCGGCCGATGAACCAGGTGCCTGCGTTCGAAAGGCCCTTGTAATCGAGATCGACGGGGTTCTGCGTCGCGAGCACGACCCCGAGCCCGAAGGCGCGCGCCTGCTTCATGAGCGTGAGCAGCGGCAGCTTGGACGGAGGCATCGCCGTGGGCGGAAAGTAGCCGAAGATCTCGTCCATATAAAAGAGTGCGCGGAGCGCCGATGTGCCCGGTTGCCGTCGCATCCATGCGACAAGCTCGTTCGCGATGAGCGTCACGACGAACATGCGCTCGGCGTCGGTCAGGTGGGCGACCGAGACGATCGAGATCCGCGGCTTGCCCTCGGCCGTGAAAAGGAGGCGCTGGATGTCGAGCGCCTCGCCCTCAAGCCACACGCCAAATCCCGGCGAGGCGAGGAGGTTGTTGATCGACATCGCGAGTTCGAGGCGATCTTTCGCCGGGTAGAACGTTTCGACGTCGAACACGCCGACCTTGTCGAAGGGCGGCTTCTGGATCGCGCCGATGAGGCCGGCGAGGTCGAGCGCGTTGCCACTGCTCCAGGCGGCGTCGAAGATCGCGCAAAGCAGGATGTGCTCGCGGCTCTTCAGCGGATCGGCGGCGACTCCGACGAGGCCGAGCAGTCCCGCGACGGCTGCAGAGATGCGGTCGCGCGTCGCGGCGGGATCATTGCCCGCCGGCGGCGGTGCGAACGAGCGCAGGATGGACAGCGGCAGGCCCGCGGTGCTCCCGGGCGTGTAGATGGCAATGTCGACGGCGTCGCGGAAGCGGCGGATCCGTTCGCCGTCCTGTCCCCATTCGGCGAGGCCGTTCTTCCACGCTTCGGCGGTCTTCCTGGCGAGCTCCTCCGGTGTCGTGCCCTTGCGCCCGGCTTCGGCCGAATCGATCCAGGGCAGGAATTCCGCCGGCGACAGGCCGGGGAAGCTCAGCATCAGGTTGGCGATATCGCCCTTCGGGTCGATCACGAGCGAAGGAATGCCGTCGAGCGCAGCCTCCTCGAGAAGCGAAATGCAAAGTCCCGTCTTGCCGCTGCCCGTCATGCCGACGCAAACCGCGTGTGTCGTGAGATCGCGCGAGTCGTACATCAGGGGCTCTGCGGCGAGCGCATCTTTCGCAGCGTCGTAGCCGCGGCCGATGTAGAAGGCGCCCAGTTTTTCGAAGTCGGTCATGGCTCGATTATACGCAGGGGGGATCCGTGCTACTTTGGCCGCCCGCGGCGGGCCGGGGCAGGACGATCACGCGACATGAAACGGATGAATCGTTGGATTTGCGGCGTCATTGCCGCGGGCACGACCCTCGTAGCGGGCCTTTCGCCGGCCGCGGAGCCGTCGACCACTGACCCGAATGCCGGCGCGAACGCCTTCTTCGAGCGCGCGCTGGACGAACGCCTGCTTCTCGAGCCGACCCTGGCGAGTTCGCTCGGGCTCCGGACCGGCTACGACCGGTGGCAGGACGCCTCCGAGCGGGGCGAAAGCGAACGGCTTGCGCTCGCGGAACGCCAGCTCGCGGAGCTGAGGTCAATCGATCCCGCGAGACTCGGCGACGGCACGCGGCTGTCGTGGAAGGTCTTCGAAGCTTCCGAGGAACGGCGGGTCGCCCGCTATCGCTGGCGAAATCACAGCTACCTCTTTGACAAGGACGGGGCACACGTCTCGTTGCCGGCCTTCCTGATCAATACGCATCGAATCGAAACCGAGGCAGACGCGATTGCCTACGTGCGGCGCCTCGAAGGCGTGCGGAAGCTCTTCGACCAGCAGCTCGAACGGGCGACACTTGCTGCGAAGCAGGGCATCGCGCCGCCGCGCTTCGTCTATCCGTATGTGGTCGCGGATGCGGGCAACATCATCAAGGGGCGGCCGTTCGACGACGGCACCGAAGACAGTCCGCTACTCGCCGATTTTCGCGGCAAGCTGGAAAAACTGCCAATCGATGAGGCGCGACGCGAATCACTGCTCGCGCGGGCGGAGCTTGCGCTGCTGACTTCGGTCAGGCCGGCATATGAGGCGGTAATCACCTGGGCACGCGAAACGGAAAAGAAAGCCACAGACGAGGATGGTGTCTGGAAATTGCCGGACGGTGTCGCTTATTACAATTTTCTGCTGAAGAATTTCACGACGACCGATCTGACGGCAGCGGAAATCCATGAGATCGGGTTGCGCGAGATCGCGCGCCTGCATGGCGACATGCGCGCAATCATGAAGCAGGTCGGATTCGAGGGCGACTTGCCGGCTTTCTTCGAGTTCATGCGCACGGATGCGCAGTTCTACTATCCGGATACGGAGGAGGGGCGCACGGCCTGGCTTGGCGCGGCGAATGGGCACATCGCCGCGATGCGGACGAAGCTGCCTGAACTTTTCGTTACGCTGCCAAAGGCAGAGGTGGTCGTGAAGGCGGTCGAGCCGTTTCGTGAGAAGTCAGCGGGCAAGGCCTTCTATCAGCGGCCCTCGCTCGACGGCAGCCGGCCCGGGGTCTTCTACGGCAACCTCTATCAGATGAAGGAGATGCCGAAGTACGAACTCGAGGCGCTCGTATACCACGAGGCAATTCCGGGTCATCACATGCAGAGCGCAATCGCGCTCGAAGAGACGGCGTTGCCGCGGTTCCGGCGGCTCAGTGGTTTTACCGCTTATTCGGAGGGCTGGGGCCTCTACAGCGAGCGTCTCGGCAAGGAGGTCGGGTTCTATTCGGACCCCTGGTCGGAGTTCGGGCGCCTCGCCATGGAGCTGCATCGCGCGGTGCGTCTCGTCGTTGACACCGGGCTCCATGCGAAGCGGTGGACTCGCGAGCAGACGATCCGTTATCACGTCGAGAACAGCCCGACCGGTGAGGACGCGGCAATCCGCGCAACCGAGCGCTACATCCTGAATCCCGGCCAGGCGACTGCGTACATGATCGGCATGCTGAAGATCGTGGAATTGCGCGAGCGGGCAGCCGGCGCACTCGGACCGCGGTTCGACCGGCGCGAGTTCCACGACTTCGTGCTGCGGACCGGAGGGATACCGTTGACAGTGCTCGAGTCCGAAGTGCAGCGCTGGATCGACGGCAGGCGGACCTGAAGGCGGAAAGATGCGAACGGACGTCAATCCGTTTCGACACGAACCCACCGGGACCTGGAGCTACCTCGTCGCACACCCGCGCACGCGAAAGTCCGCGATCATCGACCCGGTGCTGGATTTCGATGCGAAGTCGGGCCGAAGCTCGACCGTGACGGCTGACGCCATCGCCGCCTTCGTGCGCGAACAGTCGTTGACCAACCTGTGGATCCTCGAGACGCACGCCCATGCCGATCACCTGAGCGCGGCGCCATATCTGCAGGCAGCCGTCGGCGGGAAGATCGCGATCGGCAACGGAATCCGCGATGTGCAGAAAGCATTCCGCGAGATCCTGAACCTCGAACCGGAGTTTCCGGTCGACGGCCGCCAGTTCGACAAGCTGCTCGCGGATGGCGACGAGTTTGCGATCGGCTCGCTCGGGGTCCGCGTGATCGCAACGCCCGGACACACGAGCGACAGCCTGAGCTATCTGATCGGCGATGCGGTCTTTGTCGGCGATTCGATCTTCATGCCGGACGGCGGCACGGCGCGCTGCGATTTCCCGGGGGGTGACGCAAAGATCCTCTACGCTTCGATTCGCAGGCTCTACGAGCTGCCCGAGTCGACCCGGGTCTTTGTCTGCCACGATTATGGTCCTGGCGGTCGCGAAGCGCGCTGCGAGACGACGATCGCGGCGCAACGCGAAGCCAATATTCACCTGCGCGACGGCGTCAGCGAGGAGGAGTTCACGGAGATGCGCCGGCGCCGCGATGCGGGTCTCGAGCTACCCGCGCTTCTCTATCCCGCAATCCAGTTCAACATCCGCGGCGGCCGCCCGCCGCCCGCCGAATCGAACAGGCGGAGTTACCTGAAGCTGCCGTATTCGGATACGGCGTCTTGACCGCAGGTGCGGAACCGGACAATACTCGGCCCCAGATGTACGCCGATCAGAATATGGCCGGTCTTGGCTGGTGGTGGCGCCGCTCTTCGGAGTGGGCGCTGGTCGCGTAATCCCCGTTTAACCTTTTAGTACGAACCAGGACCCATCTCCGGACGCACCGGCGGTGGGTTTTTTGCGTGGGCATGACATTACCGTTCGACATTGCCGCGGATCTCGATACGCCGGTTTCGGCCTACCTGAAACTGCGGCCCTTACGTCCGCGTTTTCTGCTCGAGAGCGTGGAGCAGGGCGTGCGGCTCGGGCGATATTCTTTCATCGGTTTCGGCGACAGTTTCGAAGTCCGCCTCGATCCGGACGGCTTCGCGATCAATGGCGATCGCCGCCCACGGCCCGCGGACGGCGCAGCGCTTCTCTCGGGCCTGCGCGAGGCGCTCGCGCGCGCGGCGCACCCGCAACGTGGCGCGGACCGCTTTCCGCTGGCCGGTGGCCTGGTCGGATTCTCGTCCTATGACCTCGCGCGCAGCTTCGAGAAGCTGCCGCTGTCCCGAAGCGAAGGGGCGACCGTGCCGGACGCCTGCTACATCGCTCCGCGCTCATTGCTCGTCTTCGATCACCTGACCCGCGGCGTGACATTGCTGCACGACGGCACGGAAGGCGAGCGTGAGTCGCTGAAGCGCGAGATCATCGCCGCACTCGCCGGACCGCTGCCGCGCGGACGAGCCACAGCGCGCCATTCGCCCGCGCGCGCAAGCCTAAGTCGCGGCGAATTCACAGATGCGGTACAGAGGACAGGCGAGCACATCCGCGCCGGCGATGTGTACCAGCTTGTACTGTCGATACGCTTCGACGGCGAATGCGAGCTGGACCCGTTCACGGTCTATCGCGCGCTGCGGCTCCTCAATCCCTCGCCGTACATGTACTTCATCGAGGCGGGCGGACTCGCGGTCGTCGGGTCGTCGCCCGAGGCGCTGGTGCGCCTGAACGGGCGGCGGGCGCAGTTGCGGCCGATCGCAGGTACCCGCCCGCGCGGGGCCGACGTCGCACGCGATGTCGAGCACGCCTCGAGCCTGCTTGCGGACAGGAAGGAGGGTGCCGAGCACGTGATGCTGGTAGACCTCGCGCGGAACGATCTCGGTCGCGTCGCGCGCGCGGGCTCGATCCGCGTCGACCCGTACCGGTCCATCGAGCGCTACAGCCATGTGATGCATCTCGTGAGCGGCGTGGATGGCGAGCTGGCGCCCGGCCGCGATGCCTTCGACCTGTTCGCGGCGGCGTTTCCGGCCGGCACCCTGGTCGGCGCGCCGAAAGTGCGCGCGATGCAGCTCATCGATCAGCTGGAGCCCGTTGGCCGCGGGCTGTACGGCGGGACGGTCGGGTATTTCGGCAGCGGCGGCGACATGGACCAGGCGATCACGATCCGCACGCTCGTATTCGGCGAGGGGCGCTACAGCTACCAGGCAGGTGCCGGCATCGTCGCGGACAGCGTGCCGGACCGCGAGCACGACGAGGTGCTTGCGAAGAGCGCCGTAATGCGCCGCGCTATGGAGCTTGCAGGAGACGCCCTGTGAATCCGCGCCTGCTGTTGGTCGACAACTACGATTCGTTCACCTACAACCTGGTGCAGGCGTTCATGGTGCTGGGCGCCGAGGTTCTGGTGCACCGCAACGACCGCATCACGGTGGACGAGGCGGAGGCGCTTGCGCCGACCCACCTGTGCATCTCACCGGGGCCTGGCTCGCCTGCGCACGCCGGCGTGTCGATGCAAATGATTGAACGTTTCACCGGCGAGATTCCCGTGCTCGGCGTCTGTCTCGGGCACCAGGCCCTGGTCGAGGTTTTCGGCGGATCCGTGGTGCGCGCCGAGCGCCTGATGCACGGCAAGACTTCGGCGGTGCATCACGGCGGCGGCGGCCTCTTCACCGGCCTGCCGAATCCGTTCGAAGCCGGCCGCTATCACTCGCTGATCGCGAAACGGGAGAGTTTGCCGAACCTGCTCGAAGTGACGGCATGGACGCTGGAAGGCGAGGTGATGGGCGTGCGTCACCGCCAGTTCGACGTCGAGGGCGTGCAGTTCCATCCCGAGAGCATCCTGACGCCCGAGGGTCCGAAGTTGATGGCTTCCTTCCTTGCGCGCGGAGCTGCGGCATGACGCGACCCGGCGGCGAAGCACTCGACGTACTGCTGGACCGCCGCGATCTCAGCGAGAGCGCGGCCTATGAACTCCTGATCTCGCTGACCGATCCCGCCATGCCTCCCGCCATGACGGGCGCGCTGCTCGCGGCGCTCCGAATCAAGGGCGCGACTGCCCCGGAAGTGCGCGGTTTCGCGCGCGCCATGCGTTCGCTCGCCCGGCAGCCGCGCATTCCCGCAGGCACGCCGATCGTCGACGTTGTCGGCACCGGCGGCGATGGCTCGCACAGCCTGAATCTCTCGACTGGCGCTGCGCTCCTTGCCGCCGCCTGCGGCTTGCGCGTCGCCAAGCACGGCAATCGTTCGGTGTCGTCCCGCTCCGGCAGCGCCGACGTGCTCGAGGCGCTCGGTTTTCCGTTGCCGCTGGACGAAGGCGCCGCGGCCGACTGCCTCGAACGCAACGGGTTCACTTTCCTGTTCGCACCCCACTTTCACCCGGCCATGAAGGCGATTGCACCGGTGCGGGCGGCGCTCGGCGTGCGCACGATTTTCAACCTCCTGGGGCCGCTCGCCAATCCCGCCTTGGCGCCGTACGCTGTGATCGGCGCCTGGAGCCTCGAAGTCGCGCAGCTCATGGCCGAGACGCTCGCGGGCATGCCGATCGCGCGCATGTTCGTCATTCACGGCGATACCGGTTGGGACGAGCCGACGCCCGCGGCGCCATTCACCCTGCTGGACGTGCGCCCGGGATCGGTGACGACGGCGCGGCGCGCGGCCGCAGACTTCGGGCTGCCGGTTTGCAGGCAGGAAGAACTCGTCGGCGGCGACGCCGCGGAGAATGCACGGCGACTCGATGCGGTCCTGCGGGGCCGTGAACAAGGCGGGCACCGCGATGCGCTCGTGATGGGCGCAGCGCTCGTCGCGGAAGTCACAGGCACGGTGAAGGGTGCGCGGGCCGGTGTCGAGCTCGCCGCCGCTGCAATCGAAGACGGGCGCGCGGCGCGCTTGCTCGACGCCATCGTTGTCCATTCCGCGGCGCACACGGCATGAGCGGATTCCTGGACAAGATGGCGCGTTCGAGTCGCAAGCGGGTCGAGGAGGCCTTGACACTGGAATCGCTGGCATCGGTGCGCGTGCGCGCGCTCGCGACGCCTGTTGCGTCGCCAGTCGCGCGGAGCGATTCGTTCGGCCTGATCGCGGAATACAAGCGCCGTTCGCCCGCGGGCGGAGTATTCGCGGGCGACAGGGACGCCGCGAATGCGGCCGCCGCCTATGCCAGCGCCGGCGCCGCCGTCGTATCGGTGCTGACGGAGCCGACGCAGTTCAACGGCGAGATCCGGCACCTTGCCGAAGCGGCCGCCGCCTTGACAATGAGCGGCGTACCGGCGCTGCGCAAGGATTTCCTCGTCGATCCCTATCAGCTCTACGAGGCGCGAGCCGCCGGCGCGGGCGGTGTATTGCTGATCGTCCGACTGCTGTCGGATGCGCAGCTCGGCGAGATGCTGGACTGCGCCCGCGAACTCCAGCTGTTCGTGCTGGCCGAGGTGTTCGACCCGAAGGACATCGCGCGCGCCGAGAGCGGAGTTCGGCGGTTGATCGTCCGCGATCGCCGCGCGCCGATTTTCATCGGCGTCAATAGCCGGGACCTGCAAACCCTGGAAGTCGTGCCGGGGCGATTCCGCGAACTCGCTCCCTACCTGCCGGCCGATCTGCCGCGCGTGGCGGAGAGCGGCATCCTGACGCCGGAGGATTGTGCCGACGTCGCGCGTTCCGGATACGGCTTGGCGCTCGTCGGCAGCGCACTGATGGGGGCGAGCGACCCCGGGGCGGTGATTCGAACAATGCTCGCGGCCGCGCGCGCGGTCGGACGTGCGGCGGCATGATCCCGTTTGTCAAGATCTGCGGCGTCATGACGGCGGAAGCGGTCGAGGCCGCGGCCGCAGCCGGCGCCGACGCAATCGGTTTCGTGTTTCATGCTGGGTCGCCACGCGCCGTCGCGCCGCGCCGGGCGGCTGGGCTCGCGCGGCAGCTGCCGCCCGACATGCTGTGCGTGGCGGTGACGTCGCATCCGGAACAGGACCTGGTTGATCGCATCCTGGAGGCGATGCAGCCGGACGTGTGGCAGTCCGACGCCGCCGACTTCGGTTCCCTCCGGATTCCCGCGACCATCGAGCGCTGGCCGGTCCTGCGCCAATTCGCAGCGCCGCCGCAAGGCACGCGGCGCATCCTGTTCGATTCGCCGGTCAGCGGCAGCGCGCAGATCGCCGACTGGTCCGCTGCGTCCGCCATGGCGCGAACCAGTGAGTTGATCCTTGGCGGCGGACTCAATGCAATGAACGTCGGTCGCGCGATCAGCGCGGTACGGCCCTTCGGCGTGGACGTTTCCAGCGGCGTTGAACGCGCTCCGGGCGTCAAGGACCCCCGCAGAATCCGCGAGTTCATTGTCGCCGCGCGCGGTGCCGATCAGGCGGTACCGGCATGAACGCTGTCGTCGCGGTCGACGACATCGGGCGGTTGCGCGATGCGGCGCTCGCGGGCCTGCTTCCCGATGCGCGCGGGCGGTTCGGGCCGTTTGGCGGGCGCTACGTGCCGGAAATCCTGGTGCCAGCGCTCGATCGCCTGCGGGACGGTGTCGCCCGGCACCTGCGAGCCGAGGAATTCCAGCGCGAACTCGCGCAGGAGCTGCACGGCTGGGCCGGCCGACCCACGGCACTGACGAGAGCGCAGAGTCTGTCGCGGGAATGGGATGCGGAGGTGTGGCTCAAGCGCGAGGACCTGGCGCACACCGGCGCCCACAAGATCAACAACGCGCTGGGGCAGGCGTTGCTGGCAAAGCGGCTCGGCGCGAAGCGCATCATCGCCGAGACCGGTGCGGGACAGCACGGCGTGGCAACGGCCGCCGCCTGCGCGCGCCTGGGCCTGCCCTGCGTGGTCTATATGGGCGCGGTGGACATCGGTCGCCAAGTTCCGAATGTTGGCCGCATGAAGCTCCTTGGTTCAGAAGTGATTCCCGTCACGAGTGGAGATCAAACGCTGCGTGCCGCAATCGATGAAGCCTTGCGCGACTGGGTCTCGGACCCTGTCGACAGTTACTACCTGCTCGGCTCGGCGGTTGGACCGCATCCTTATCCTTATCTTGTGCGCGAGCTGCAGTCCGTCATCGGACGCGAGGCAAGGGCACAGATGCTTGAAGCAGCCGGTGCGCTGCCTGACGTCGCGGTTGCGTGTGTCGGCGGCGGCTCGAATGCGATCGGACTGTTCCATCCGTTTCTGCGCGATGCCGGCGTGCGGTTGCTTGGCGTCGAAGCGGGCGGGCGCGGATCGGGGCTCGGCGACAACGCGGCGACGCTCGCGTTCGGCCGGCCAGGAGTGCTGCATGGGTGCTACACGATGCTGCTTCAGGATGAACACGGGCAGGTCCGGGAAACGCATTCGATATCCGCCGGACTCGATTATTCCGCGGTAGGACCCGAGCACGCGCTGTTGCTGGCAATCGGACGCGTGGAATACGAGATCGCGGATGACGATGATGCGCTGGCCGCCGTCCATGAATGCGCTTCGCTCGAAGGTATCTTGCCGGCGCTTGAGAGTGCGCATGCGCTCGCCGGTGCTCGGCGCTTTGCGCGGAAAAATCCTGGCTGTCGCATTCTCGTCGGCCTGTCCGGTCGCGGCGACAAGGATCTGGCGACCTTGATCGCTGGAATCGGCTGATGCAGCCCCACGACGCCATTACGCATTCGATCCGTCAGGCAACCAGTCGCGGTGCCCCCGCGCTGGTCGGTTTCCTCACTGCCGGGTTTCCGGATCGCGAGTCGTTCACAAAGCATCTGGCAGCGATTGCAGGCGTCGCGGACGTCGTCGAGATCGGTGTGCCGTTCTCCGATCCCATGGCTGATGGCATGACGATCCAGCGATCGAGTCGGATCGCCCTTGAACAGGGAGTGACACTGGCATGGATTCTGGAAACGCTGACTGCGCTACCACTGCGCTCGCGTGCGCCATTGCTGCTGATGAGTTACGTCAATCCGTTGCTGGCGTATGGAATGCGGCGTCTGCCGGCGGACGCACGGGCAGCGGGCGTTTCGGGACTCATCGTGCCGGACGTTCCTTGGGAGGAGAGTGACGATCTTCGTGGCGCGCTGGGTCGCGAAGGTCTTGCGCTCGTGCAGATGGTGACGCCTGTGACGCCGATACCGCGACTCGAGATGCTGGTGCGCGAATCGCAGGGCTTCGTCTATGCGGTGACGGCGACGGGGACGACCGGCCGGGAAGTCGCGATCCCTGATGAAGTGCTGGGGTACCTGGATCGCGTGCGAGCGGCGACGAGCCTTCCGGTATGCGCCGGATTCGGCATCCGCAATGCCGGGCAGGTCCGGCGGCTCGCTGCCCACACTGACGGCGTCATCGTGGGCTCGGCGCTGGTCGACCTAATCGGCGCAGGCGGTGACGCAGCGGCGTTCCTCGGCGGCCTGCGCGCCTGATCGATCGCAATCCCTGTCGGGCGACTGAACGTGTAGGATGAATTGACACTGGGGCAGATCGCGACACGATGACACCCGAGTACCTGGCCGCGCTCACGCTCGGCATTCTTGTCATCGCATTCCTCTACTCCTCGGTGGGCCATGCCGGGGCGTCGGGCTACATCGCGATCATGTCGCTCCTGAGCGTCGCGCCCGAAGCCATCAGGCCGACGGCGCTGACGCTCAACATCCTGGTCGCTTCGATCGGCGCCTGGCAGTTCTGGCGGGCCGGACATTTTTCCTGGCGGCTTTTCTGGCCATTCGCGCTGCTGTCGGTCCCCCTCGCATTTGTCGGGGGCTACGTGAACCTGCCCACCCACCTTTTCAAGGTGCTGCTCGGCATCATCCTGCTTTTCTCGGCCGCGCACTTCCTGCTGCGCGCGCCACCGGAACAAGAACCCAGGGAGCCTTCGCGCACCGTGGCGCTCGCGACGGGGGGCGGCATCGGGTTCCTCTCCGGCCTCACCGGCACCGGCGGTGGCATTTTTCTCACGCCGCTGATGCTCTTGATGCACTGGGCCAGGACAAAGAACGCGGCGGCCGTTTCCGCGTTCTTCATTCTGGTCAACTCGATCGCCGGGCTGCTCGGAAACTTCACCAGCACGCGGCAGTTTCCGGCATTCGCACTTGTTCTTGTTGCAGCCGCGGCTGTCGGCGGCTCGATGGGCTCCTACTTCGGTAGCCGGCGCTTCGATCCCGCCGTCATCAAGAAGCTGCTTGCGGTCGTGTTGATCATCGCCGGGACCAAGCTCATTCTCACCTAGCGCCTGCGGTACAGGTGCGCAAAGCGGTCCGTCTTCCCTCGAATCGCAGGATCGAAAACCATCTTCGTCAGGTCGTCGCCCGCATGGCGATAGCCGTCCCAGGTCTCCTCGAGCTCAAATCCGTGGCTCGCGATGTCCTGCTTCGCGAAAGCCTCCTCGATGCGGTGCAGGTCCTGTGCCGGCGCCTTGCCGCTGCCGGCCTTCGCCGAGTGGTCCACGATCAGGAGCCGGCCGCCCGGCTTCAAGGCCGCATGGAGCTGCTTCAGGAAACCGTCCGCGTCGATCGCCGGCCAGCCGCCTTCTTCCTCGACCCAGTACAGGTCGTGGTACGCCATGAAGATGACGATCAGGTCGTACTGGCCGCTGCCGAGATCGAGCGCGCGGGTCTCGACGACGCGCGGCGTGACATTCTGGAGCCGCCCGTCGGCGAGGCGTGTCTTGAGTTCGTCCTTGCTGAAATTCCAGTAAGGGGAATTGTTGATGAGGGTGACGCTGCCCGAGGCTCCGACGGCACGCGCGAACAGCTCGGACCAGTAGCCGCCGCCGCCGAAAACGTCGGCGACCTTCATGCCTGGTGCGACGCCCGTGAAAGCCAGGAGTTCAGCGGGTTTCTCGCGCGCATCCCGCTCGCGATCCGCAGGGCTGCGCTCGGCAGCGGCGATTGCGAGCGCGACATTGGCCGGAACGTCCGCAGCCGGCAACGGCGCGGCGAACAGGAGGCAAGCGAGCGTGAATGCGAAGTGACGCATGAGAGATCTCCCGGCCAGCGGCGCTGGCATCGATGGCAACTTTAGGCCAGCCAGCGCCGGCCGGAGGCCTTCAAACGACGAACCGGCCGGCGGGCGCGACCGGTGGTGCGACTATTCCGCGCCGCCGCCCGGCACGCCGCGCCGGTAATCGAGTGCCGGCTCGCGATCGCCGAGCAGTGGGCGGTACTTGAAATCGGGCCCGCGGCGCTCTTCGAATTCGGCACGCGCCTTCGTGATTAGTTCCGGACGCTTGAACAACTCGCGGCCCATGAGGGCGAGGGTCCGCGACGCGACGTTCATGCCCTTGTATCCGATGCTCATGCCGCCCGCGGCCGTCGCCTGCCAGCTGTGTGCGGGCGTGCCGGGGACCCAGGTCGCGGTCCGGAGGCCGACGGTCGGGACCGTCCAGCTCACGTCGGCGACATCGGTCGAGCCGACCCCGGGGCGCTCGAAATCGAAGGCCTGGACCTTCGCCTCCGAGCCAAGGGCCAGGCTCGGCGCGGTGAGCGTTGCATAGATCGTTTTTGCGAATGCCTCTTCTTCAGGCATGTAGGTAACGCCGCCCACTTCGCCGAGCTTCTCGTACATCATGCGCGCAAGCGTTTCGTTGGCAAGCAGGTTGTAAACGCCGCCGATGACTTCGTATTCCATGCGGGTGCCGGTGCCGAGCGCTGCGCCTTCGGCCGTCTTGACGAGCCGGTCGAAGATTTCCTCCACGACGCGCGGATCATTGTGGCGCACGTAGTGATAGGACTCTGCGAAGTCCGGCACGACATTCGGCGCCGAGCCGCCGCTCGTGATCACGTAATGCATGCGGGCGTCGGACGGCACGTGCTCGCGCAGGAGATTCGCCATGTAATCCATGGCCTCGATACCGTCGAGCGCGGAGCGCCCGCGCTCCGGCGCGCCCGAGGCGTGGGACGAGACGCCGTGAAAACGGAACTTCGCGGTCTTGTTCGCGAGCGAGCGATCGAGCCCCGCCGAATTGACGTCGGAGGCATGCCAGTGCATTACCGTGTCGACGTCATTGAACAGACCCGCGCGCACCATGTAGACCTTGCCCGAGCCGCCTTCCTCGGCGGGCGTGCCGTAGACGCGGATCGTGCCGGCCGTACCGCTCGTCTTGAGCCAGTTCGCGACGGCAATCGCGGCGGACACTGAGGCAGTGCCAAAGAGGTGATGGCCGCAGGCATGGCCTGACAGCTTGCCCGCGACCGGTTTGCGCTCCGGAACGGCGTCCTGCGTGATGCCGGGCAGCGCGTCGAACTCGGCCAGGATGCCGATCACCGGCCTGCCGCTGCCCGCTGTCGCGAGGAATGAGGTCGGAATTCCGGCAACACCGGCCTCGACCTTGAATCCTGCGTCGGTCAGCTCCTTCTGGAGCAGGGCGGAGCTCTTCACTTCCTGATAGCCGACTTCCGCCCAGTCCCAGATCGAACGGGCGATTTCGGCGTCGCGCGACTCGCGCTTTGCGAGAAAGTGGCGCATGCCGTCGCCTGATTCGGCGGCACCTGCGTTAGCCGCGAGCGTGGAGAGGGCGATGCAGAGTACGGCGGCTTTCATGTCGTATTTCCGTGAGTCCGGTTGGAAGACGGTCAGCTTAGCTTCCGGCCAGACCCGCATCCACCCCCGATCGGCTAGGATTCAACGCACGATGACTGCGAATCGAATGCTCGTGATCGGACGCCGGTTCCGCGGTCCGCCGGCCTCGGGTAACGGCGGCTATACCGCCGGCATGCTGGCCGCGGCCGCGGCCAAGCCGGTCGAAGTCCGGCTGATGCGTCCGCCACCGCTCGACACGCCCCTCGCGATCCAGGACGACCCGGATTCATCCGGACTCCTTCTCAAGGACCGCGAGGACCTGGTTGCAAGCGCAATGCCCAAGACCTTTGAACTCGCGGTACCGAAGCCGCCGACCTATTCGCGCGCACTCGCGGCCGTAAGCGGTTATGAGGGATTCCGCGAACACACCTATCCCGGCTG
>CAYPQX010000057.1:0-10735 GCA_964412975.1 uncultured Steroidobacteraceae bacterium | reverse complement strand
TAGTTGACCGGCAGCGTGCGCAGGTAGTTGAACGAAGACAGCCCGCTGCCGAAATCGTCGAGCGCAATCAGGCAGCCCCGGCTTGCCATCTCGCGCATCAGGTAACTCGCGTGGCCGAGATTCGTGATCGCAGCGGTCTCCGTGACCTCGAAGCAGAGCGCCCCCGGCGTCGGTTCATGCGCCTCGAGGGTGTCGATCAGGAATTCCAGGAATCCCGGATCGGAGAGCGTCGTGCCGGACAGGTTGATTGAAACCGTGAAGGCTGCCTCCTCGACGCCGTCGCGCGTCGAGGGCACGTAGTCGCGGAGCACCTTCTCGACCACCCAGCGATCGAGCGAAGGCATGAGGTTGTAGCGCTCGGCCGCAGGGATGAACTCGTCCGGCAGCACCATCTGGCCATTCTCGTCGAGCAACCGGAGCAGCAACTCGTAGTGCGGCCGTGTCTTGGACGATTCGGCAATCCGGACGATGGGCTGGAACACGATTTCGAGACGGCCCTCGTCCCGGGCGTTCGTCAGGCGGGCCATCCAGCGCATTTCCCGGTGCCGCGCCGAGGCACTCGCGGGGTCGTAAACGTGCACGCGGTTCCGGCCGCCGTCCTTGGCGGAATAACAGGCGAGGTCCGCCGCGGACAGAAGCATCGCAACCGTCTCGGTGCGCTGGTCGATCTCGACGACGCCGAGGCTCGCGCCGATCTGCATGGTGCTCGTGCCCCACTGGAAGCGAAGGTCGTGGATCGCCTGGCGGAGCGTATCGGCGATGCGCAGTGCCTGCTCCGGGGTGCAGTGTTCGAGCAGCACGCCGAATTCGTCGCCGCCGAGGCGCGCGAGCACGTCGTTGGCGCGGACGCGGGTCTGGAGCAGGCCCGTGACCTGGCGGAGCAGCTGGTCGCCGGCAGGATGTCCGCAGGTGTCGTTGACGACCTTGAACTGGTCGAGGTCGACGTAAATCATCGCATGGCGGATGTTCTTGTCCGCGCGGGCCGATTCGATCGCGCTCCCAAGGCGGCTTTCGAACTCGCGCCGGTTGATCAGCCCCGTCAAGCCATCATGTGCCGCCTGGTAGGAAAGCAGCCGCTTCATTCGGCGCTCGCGGCTCACGTCGCTGAAGACGATTACGGCGCCGGCGGTCTGGCCTGTGCGATCGCGGATCGGCGCGACGGTCGCCTGGATCGGCACCTCGAGCCCGCGGCGGCTGACAAGCGCCGTCTGGTCGGCGAGATGAATCGGGTCGCCACTTGCAAGCGCGAGGCTCACGGGATCGTCAACCAGCTCCTGCCCCCCGTCCTTCGCGAGCTTGACGATCTCGTTGACGTTCCGGCCGCAGGCCTCATCCGAGGGCCAGCCGGTCATTTTCTCGGCGACAGGATTGATGTAGTCGACCTTGCCCGAGCGGTCGGTCGTGATCACAGCGTCCGCGATCGACTGGAGCGTCACCTCGGCGCGCTCCTTCTCGTCGTAGAACTGCTGCTCGGCGCGCTTGCGCTCGGTGATGTCGGTGACCGTGCCCTCGAATCCGATCGCTTGGCCCCGTTCGTCGCGATTGAGGCGGGCGTTCTCGGTGATCGTGATGACGCTGCCGTCGCGGCGCTTCAGCTCGTACTCGGCCTCGACCAGCTTGCCGTCGCGCTTCAGCTTTTCGATCAGCGCCTCGCGCATGGCCGGGTCGACATACAGGCCCTCGGTCGAGCCGATGGCGCGGAGTTCCTCGAGCGAGGCATAACCCAGCATCGCAATCAGGGCCGGATTGGCCGAGAGCAGGTAACCGTCCAGCGTCACCTGATAGACGCCTTCGACGACGTTGTCGAATAGTCCGCGGAACCGGCTCTCGCTCTCGCGCAGCGCATCCTCGGCGCGCCGGCGCTCGATCGCGATGCGCGCAAGCTGCGCCATGCGGCCGACCAGTTCCAGGTCGCGGCGCGAGGGCATGCCGGTGCGCTTGAGGTAGGTCGCAAACGTACCGAGCATGCGCCCGTCGGCACCGGTGATCGGCGTCGACCAGCAGGCACACAGGCCCGCGCGCGCGGCGGCCTCCCAGCGATGTTCCCACAGCGCATCTTTCGCGATGTCCGGAACGATGATCTGGCGCTGGAGCGCGACCGCGGCCGCGCATGAACCGAACCGGATTTCGGCCGGGTAGTTGTCCATGACGGCCACGTATTCACGCGGCAGGCTCTTGCCCGTGACGTGCACGAGCACCTGCTTCAGCGGATCGTACATGCGGATGCAGCAGATCGCGTCCGGCAGCACGCGTTCCACGACCTCGGTGATCGATGCGAGCGCGACGTCGAGCGGCTCACTGGACGCAATCTTCTCGAGCGCCCGGCGCTCGCCTGCCGCCACGAGCTCCGCCTGCTTGCGCTCGGTGATGTCGATGATGCTCGCGCGGATCAGCCCGCCGGTGGAACTCGGCAGCCGGACGAACCGCACCTCGCAGGGAATCGTCTTGCCCTTGGAATCCTTGTGCAGCCACTCGAACACCGGTGTCTCGCCGGCCAGCGCCTTTTGCACGTAGCCGCGCGGGACCCCGAACGAGGGCGTGCCATCCGGCTGTTCCGACGGACTGATGGCGGCGGGACCGACACGCAGGAGTTCCTCGCGCGACATCTTGAAGAACTCGGCGGCGTTTTCGTTGCAATCCACGAACCGGTCCATTTCTACGTCGAGCACGATCACCGCTTCCGGGGCGTTCTCGACCAGCACGCGATAGCGCGCCTCGCTGTCCTTCAGCGCCTCCTCGGCCTTCGACCGCTCAGCCGTGTCGCGGATGCAGACGATGTAGGTCGGCCGTTGCTTGAACTTCATCATGCTGACGAGGATCTCGGCAGGCATCATTTCACCGCGCCGATGCCTTGCGATCACATCGCGGGCGGCCAGGTCGTAGTGCGTCGTCTCCTGTGCGGTCGCAAGCACCTCGAGCGCGCGCGAAACGTCGCCATGCGGCGCGATGTCCGGGATGAGGGTGTCGATCAGGTCCGACATGACGTCCGTCTGGCGCACGCCGAAGAAGCGCTCCGCCGTGCGGTTCATGCTCTCGATCCGGCCGAGATGATCGACCGAAATGATGCCGTCCTTGACGTGGTCGAGGATCGCCTGGAGCCGGACGACACTTTCGCGCTCGAGTTGCTCCGTCATCGCGGTCGCCTCGTCCGAGGCGAGGCGCATCACGGTTTCGAGGCTCGTGCGGTCGTTTTCGTACGCGTCGTACTGGCGGCTGACGACCTCGATCAGCTTGCGAAGCTGCATCTTCCCGGAGGTATCGGCGGCCTCCAGGAGCTGCTGCTCGAGCACGGGGTGAATGCTGCTTTTCCTGCGCTCCGCGGCCGGCTCAGGCGGGCGCGCGTGCGCCGCCGAATCCGCTTCGGCGGACTTCTTCAGCAACACGACACTGGCCGGACTCTTCGTCGCCACTCTGACCCCAAGCGCAAAGCCGCCACACCCCGAGGAATGCGACGTAATGCAGCGATGCTAGGGGATGCCCCCGGGGGTGAACGTGACGTCGTTCGCGGTTCGGCCGGGGCCGACCCGTGATGCAGGGCGCGGTATTGAGGCTCCGTGGCGGGTGCCGCCAAACATGCCCTTTTCGGGCTCTCTAAAGGGGACGTTCACCTTTAAAGGGGACGTTCACCTTTAAAGGTGAACGTCCCCTTTGAAAGCCCTTTGAAAGCCTAGGCGGATCGTTCTGCGCGCTTGCGCTCGCCTTCGCGCAGGTGACGCTTACGCAGGCGGACATTCTTCGGGGTGACTTCGACGAGCTCGTCGTCGCCGATGTACTCCATCGCCTGCTCGAGCGACATGCGGATTGGCGGCGTCAGCAGCACGTTCTCGTCCTTGCTCTGCGTGCGGATGTTGGTGAGCTTCTTGCCCTTCAGCGGATTGACGACCATGTCACCTTCGCGGCTCGTCTCGCCCACGATCTGGCCCTCGTAGACCAGGTCGCCCGGGCCAACGAACAGCGTGCCGCGTTCCTGCAGGTTGAAAAGCGCATACGCGAGCACGGGCCCGCGGCCGTTCGAGATCATCACGCCAGCCGTGCGCTCAGCAAGCTGCCGCTCGATCACCGGGCCAAAGTGGTCGAACACGTGGTACATGAGCCCGGTGCCGCTCGTCATCGTGCGGAACTCGGTCTGGAAGCCGATCATGCCGCGCGAGGGGATTTTGTAATCGAGGCGCACGCGGCCCTTACCGTCCGGCACCATGTCGACGAGCTCCGCGCCGCGCGCACCGAGGGCCTCCATGACGGCACCCTGTGAAGTCGACTCGACATCCACCGTGAGCTGTTCCCAGGGCTCGAGCCGCTCCCCGCCCTCTTCCTTGATGACGACACGCGGGCGCGACACCGCGAGTTCATAGCCCTCGCGGCGCATGTTCTCGATCAGGATGCCGAGATGCAGCTCGCCGCGGCCGTACACGACGAAACGGTCCGGGTCGTCGGTCTCCTCGACGCGCAAGGCGACGTTCGCGAGAGTCTCCCGCAGCAGGCGCTCGCGCAGCTGCCGGCTGGTGACGAACTTGCCTTCCTGGCCGAAGAGCGGCGAAGTGTTCGTCTCGAAAGTCATGCTGATCGTCGGCTCGTCCACGACCAGCGCGGGCAGCGCTTCGACCGTGTCGGGATCGCAGATCGTGTCCGAAATCGCCGGCAGTTCGAGACCCGAAAAGGCCACGATGTCACCGGCGCGGGCTTCCTCGACATCGACGCGTTCGAGCCCCATGAAGCCGAACACCTGGCCGATGCGTCCGCTGCGCACTGCACCGTCGCGATCGATGACGGTAACCGGCATTGCGCGACGGAGCGTCCCCCGCTGGATGCGGCCGATGCCGATCGAGCCGACATAGCTCGAGTAATCGAGCTGGCTGACCTGCAGCTGCAGGGGACCGTCGACGTCCACATCGGGCGCCGGGCAGCGCGCGATGATCGTCTCGAAAAGCGGCGTCATGTCCGCGGCCATCGTCGTCGGGGAATAGCCCGCGACGCCTTGCAGGGCCGACGTGTAGACGATCGGGAAATCCAGCTGACGCTCGCTCGCGCCGAGACGGTCAAACAGGTCGAAGGTCTGGTTGACGACCCACTCCGGGCGCGCCTCGGGCCGATCGACTTTGTTCACGACGACAATCGGCGCGAGTCCGTGGACGAAGGCTTTCTGGGTGACGAATCGCGTTTGCGGCATCGGCCCGTCGACCGCATCGACGAGCAGCAGCACGCAGTCCACCATCGAGAGCACGCGTTCCACTTCGCCGCCGAAGTCCGCGTGGCCGGGCGTATCGACGATGTTGATCCGGTAGTCGCGCCACTGGATCGCCGTGTTCTTGGCGAGGATCGTAATGCCGCGTTCGCGTTCGAGCGCGTTCGAATCCATCACGCGCTCGGTCATCGGCTTGCGCGCATCGAGCGTGCCGGACTGGCGCAGGAGCTTGTCCACGAGCGTCGTCTTGCCGTGGTCAACGTGCGCGATGATCGCGATATTGCGGAGGTTTTGAATCATGTGCGGCGCTGCTGAAGGGGACGTTCACCTTTAAAGGTGAACGTCCCCTTTAAAGGTGAACGTCCCCTTTGAAAGGGCGCGGATTGTAACCCGGAGTGCGCGCAGGTTCTACATCAGGTAACGAGCGTAACGTATTGATTTAGCGGCCTGTATCCAGGGCCGTCAACTGTTCCTCGAGTTCGGCGACGTGGCGCTCCCAGTAACGCGCCTCGCCGAACCACGGGAATGCCCTCGGAAAGGCCGGATCGTGCCAGCGGCGCGCGAGCCAGGCCGCGTAATGGATCATGCGAAGCGCCCGCAGCGCCTCGATCAGCGTCGCCTCGATGGGATCAAAATTCGCGAACTGCGAGTAGCCCTCGAGAATCTCCGACAGCTGGACGCGCATCTCTTCGGGCCTGCCCGCGAGCAGCATCCAGAGGTCCTGGATCGCCGGGCCCATCATGCAGTCGTCGAGATCGACGAAGTGCGGCCCAGCCGCCGTCCACAGCACGTTGTTGCGATGGCAGTCGCCGTGGATGCGCAGATACCGCAGCGGCCCCACGCTCTCGAACCGCAACTCAACGAGATCCAGCAGCTCCTCCGCCACCTGGACGTAGCGATGCCGGATGTAATCGGGGATGCGCTCGCCCTCCTCCAGGTACGCGACCGAGTCGCGGCCCATGACCGAGGGCGACAGCCGCCCGCGATGCACAAAAGTTTGTGACGCGCCGACGAGATGAATGCGCCCGAGGAAACGCCCGATCCACTGCCGGTCGTCTTCGGTGCCAAGCTCCGGCCATTGCCCGCCGCGGCGCGGATAGATGGCGAGCCGGAATCCGCCGAAGACCGGCACCGGCCCGTCCCCGAGCTCATCCCACCGCAAGGGTTCGAGCGGCGCAATCACCGGGATCTCGGCGGCTGCAAGTTCGCGCGCAAACGCATGCTCTTCGGCGATCGCTTCGTCGGTCCAGCGTCCCGGGCGGTAGAACTTCACCACGACCGGTTCGGCGTCTTCGAGGCCGACCTGGAACACGCGGTTTTCGTAGCTGCCGAGCGCGAGAATCCGCCCATCGCTCGGAAAACCCGCCGCTTCGACGGCATCCACGATCAAATCTGGTGACAGGTTCGCAAACGGGGCCGAATCGGCCGTTGGTATCATGCCGGCACGATATCGTGGAGCTTCCATGACTACCATCCTCGTGACCGGCGGTGCCGGCTATATCGGCAGCCATGTCGCGCGACAGCTCGGCGAACGCGGCGAAAAGCTGGTGACGCTCGACAACCTGTCGACCGGTTTCCGCGGCGCCGTGCTGCACGGTGAGTTCGTTGCCGGAGACACGGGCGATGCCGCGCTCGTCGCGCGGGTGCTCAAGGAACACCGCGTCGACACCGTCATGCATTTCGCTGCCCACATCCAGGTGCCGGAATCCGTCGCGAACCCGCTCAAGTATTACCGCAACAACACGTCGAACACGCGCACCCTCCTCGAGTGCTGCATCGCCGCCGGCGTGAAGCACTTCGTGTTCTCGTCGACCGCCGCGGTCTATGGCATCCCGGCCTCCGGCGTCGCGACCGAAGACACGCCGACCGTGCCGATCAATCCCTACGGCTGGTCCAAGCTGATGAGCGAGACCATGTTGCGGGACGTCGCCGCGGTCACGCCGCTCCGCTACGTGGCGCTTCGCTACTTCAACGTCGCGGGCGCCGACCCGGGCGGACGCATCGGACAGTCGACACCGGAAGCCACCCACCTCATCAAGGTCGCCTGCGAGCACGTGGTCGGCCACCGCAAGCAGATCGCGATCTTCGGCACGGATTACGACACACCGGACGGCACCTGCGTCCGCGACTACATCCACGTGGAGGACCTCGCGGCCGCGCACTTGCAGGCGCTCGACTATTTGCGCCAGGGCGGCGCGTCCGCGACCCTGAACTGCGGCTATGGCAAGGGTTTCAGCGTGCGCGATGTGCTCGACGAGGTGGCGCGCGTATCAGGCATGAAGCTTTCGATCACGGAAACCGGGCGCCGGGCCGGTGATCCGCCGGAACTGGTCGCCGCCGCGTCCAGGATCCGGGAAACGCTTGGCTGGACGCCCCGCCACCAGGACCTCGCCGGCATCGTCGCGACGGCGCTCGCCTGGGAAAAAAGGCTTCTGCGCCAACCGATGGCCTGACGGTACCATACGCGGATGACCACGATCCGCCCACGGTCCCTGAGTGGGCTCTTGTCAGCCGCGCTGCTACTCATCGTGCTGCCGCTCACCGCGGCGCTCGTTTACGGCGGCGTGCAGTTGCGCCAGCTCTCGCGGACGAGCGACGTGCTCGTGCACGACAGCATCGTGCTGACCCAGCACACGCAGGTCCTGTTCCAGAACATCGCCGCCATGGAGCGCGCCGCGAGCCTTTATGGCGTGCTCAACGATCCGCGCCTGGCCGCGGCCTTCGACTCGAACCACGCCGCGTTCAGCCGCACGCTCGAGAAGCTCGCGGATTATGTCCCGGAGCCGGATATCGAGCGCGTGCGGGCGGCGGGAGAGGCCACGGTCAGTCTCGTCCATCGCCGCCGGCCCGACGCCCCCTCCTCCGGGCTTGTGAGCCGCTTTAACGCGTTAGGCCTCGAAGCCAACGGGCTCGCCGATCAGGCCCGCCTGGGCATCGACAGCCGCTTGAGCCAGGTCGAGCGCAGGGCGAGCGCGACCCAGCAAGGCCTCCTCTGGTCGATCATGGCGCTCGTGCCGGGCGCACTCGCCATTGCCGGCATTTTCTGGTTTTACGTATTGCGGCCCTTGCGCGCCATCGATCGCGCCATCAGCGACCTCGGCCGCGGCGCCTTCTCGCACGCGATTTCGATCAGCGGCCCGGCGGACCTCTCGGCGCTCGGCCGCCAGCTCGAGTGGCTGCGCACACGGCTTCTCGACATCGCACTCGAGCGCAACCGCTTCCTCCGGCACATGTCGCACGAACTCAAGACGCCGCTCGCGAACATCCGTGAAGGCACGGATCTCCTGCTCGATGGCGCCGTGGGCCCCATTGATGAGAACCAGCGCGAGGTCGCCTCGATCCTCCGTGAGAATGCAATCCGCCTGCAGCAGCTGATCGAGAACCTCCTGTCCTACAGCGCCTGGAAATCCAGGGCGAGCAGCGTCGAGCTGACCTCGTTCCCCCTGAGCTCGCTGGTCGGCACCGTGATCGACAGCCAGCGGCTTGCGATGGCGGCCCGCAACCTGACACTCGACCTGCACGTCGCCGAACTCGACCTGGTCGCCGATCGCGCAAAGCTCAAGCTCGTCCTCGAAAACCTCCTGTCGAATGCGCTCAAGTTCACGCCGCGCGGCGGCACCATCCACGTGCACGCCTACCCCGACGGAAGAACGACGGTGATCGATTTCGCGGACACCGGCCCCGGCATCGCCGCCGACGAGCGCGACAAGGTGTTCGACGCGTTCTACTCGGGCAACGCGCCGCAGGGTGGTCCGCTCAAGGGCACGGGCATCGGCCTTTCGGTCGTACGCGAGTTTGTCGAGGCGCACGGGGGAACGGTCGAGATCGTGACGGGTCAGTTCCCGGGTGCGCACCTTCGCATCCGCCTGCCGGCCGCCAAGCGACGGGAGTCCGCTCATGCGGCATGAGCGCCTCATCGCGTTCGCGATCGCCGCCTGCCTCGTTGCGGGCTGCAAGAGCGTGGACGACTGGAGCGGCCTCAAGAAGCGCAAGGACACGACCCCCGTCTCGCTGACCGACGACGGCCAGATCGTGGCCGGCTATCTCGCGACCCTCGAGCAGCTGGGGCGCGGCGGTGCGGCGGAGCAGGCCGAGATCCTGGAAGCGACGCGGTCGGCCTATCTCACGGATCCCTCGACACATAAGCGCCTGCGGTATGCCTTCGTGCTCGCCGTGCCCGGGCATGCCGCAAGCGACCCGACCGGCGCGCGGGCCCTGATCGGCGAGGCGCTCGCGACGCCCGAAACCCTGCTGCCCTCGGAACGGGCCCTGGCCGAAGTCATGGTTCGCGACCTCGACGCGCGGCTTGCGCTCGCCCGTGAAAACGAGATCTTGAGAAACGGCAGCAATGCGAACGCGCAGGACCGTATCGCCGACCTCAATCGCCGGTTGCAGAACGAATCGGCCGAAAAGGACCGCCTGCGGCGCGAGCTGGAAAGGGCCGAGGCCAAGCTCGAGGCGATCGCAACGCTCGAAGGCCGCAAGGCGGGCCCGCCACCGTGAAGACCCCACTCGGCCGCCGCCCCCGCATCGTGCTCGTGGACGATGACCCGGGGCTCCTGCGCCTGATCACGATCCGGCTGCGCTCCGAGGGCTTCGAGGTGGCCGCCTGCGAGAACGCGAGCCAGGCCCTGACGACCGTTCCGCGCTTCCTGCCGGACGTCCTCGTGACGGACCTCCGGATGAAGGACAAGGACGGGATCGTGCTCCTGAAAGAGCTGCAGGGCCGCTATCCAGCCCTTCCCGTGATCCTCCTGACCGCCCACGGCACGATCCCGGACGCCGTTACGGCCACGAAAAGCGGCGCCTTCGCGTTCCTGACCAAGCCCGTGGAAAAAGAGCAGCTGCTCGAGCAGATCGAGAGCGCACTCAAGATTTCCGGCTTCGCGAGCGTGACCGAGGACTGGCGCGCCGGGATCATCACCCGGAATCCGGTCATGGAAGAGCGGCTTTCCCAGGCGCTGATGGCGGCGAGTTCCGATGCGCCGCTCCTGATCACCGGTCAGCCCGGCACCGGCAAGGCTCAGCTCGCCCGCGCCGTCCACCAGGCGAGCCCGCGACGCGGGGCGAGCTTCCTGATGCTCTCCTGCGTGACCGCGACCCGGGAATCTTTGAAAGCGCTCCTCGAGGGCCGCGAAGACGGCGCGGAGTCCGCCCGGTCCGACGCCCCCGCCGGGACGGTGCTGCTCGACGAGATCGGCGACCTGGCGCCCGAGCTCCAGATTGCGCTCAACAACCTCCAGGACGAGGAGCCGGTCCGGATCATCTCAAGCACGGCGCGGAACCTGCAGGACCTGATCTCGAAGGGGCGCTTCCGCGAGGATCTTTATTATCGCCTGAGCGTCAGCCGCATCGACCTGCCGCCGCTCTCACAGCGCCGAGACGACGTGCCGATCCTCGCCGCGCATTTCATGGACGAACTGGCGCGCCAGACCGGCTCGCGTCATGTGCTGGCGCCCGAGGCGGTGGAACTGCTGATGGTCGGTGAATGGCCGGGCAACGTCCGCCAACTCGCCACCCTGCTCCAGCATGCCACGTCGCTCGCGACCGGCC
>CAYPQX010000056.1:0-4657 GCA_964412975.1 uncultured Steroidobacteraceae bacterium | reverse complement strand
ACCGACATGAACGTCGTGATGAACTCCGGGGGCGCCTTCATCGAGGTCCAGGGCACCGCGGAGGGCCACGCCTTCCGGCGCGAAGAGCTCGACGCGATGCTCAATCTCGCGGCCACCGGCACCGCGCGCCTCTTCGGCCTGCAGCAGCAGGCGCGCCAGGACTGAACCAAGGAGCTTCATGCGCCGCGTCGTGCTCGCGACCGGCAATCCCGGCAAGCTCCGGGAGATCCGCGGGATCCTGGCGGATCATGGGCTCGAGGTCGTCGCGCAATCCGAACTCGGCATCGCGCCGCCCGTCGAGAACGGCGAGACCTTCGTCGCGAATGCGCTACTGAAGGCGCGCCATGCCGCGCGGCTCTCCGGCCTGCCCGCCATCGCCGACGATTCCGGCCTCGAGGTGGACGCGCTTGATGGGCGCCCGGGACTGCACACGGCGCGCTACGCGGGCCCCGGAGCCGACGAAGGCGCAAACAACGACAAGATGCTCGCCGAGCTCGCGGGCGTGTCCCCGGAAAAACGCGGCGCGCGCTACCGCTGCGCGATGGCATTTGTGCGCAGCGCGGAAGATCCAGCGCCCATCCTTGCCGAGGCATCCTGGGAAGGGTTCATCGGCCTCGGGCGGCGCGGCACCGGCGGCTTCGGCTACGACCCGCTGTTCATCGTCGCGGGAGACACCCGCACGGCTGCGGAAATGCCCGCCGCCGTGAAGAATCGCGTGAGTCACCGGGGGCAGGCGCTCATTGCGCTCGCGGTGCGCATGCGAAACGCAGGCTGGTAAGACACTTGAAGGGGACGTTGCCCTTCAATGATGGTAACGCACGCTCTTGAAGGGGAACGTCCCCTTCAAATGTCTCAGCGCACGGTCTTGATCAGGTCGCCGGGCTTCGGCTCACGGTCTGGATAGAGATCGTTGATGAGACGGAGCTGCTGCACCTGGTATTTTTCGATCTGGGCGTCCTTGGCAAGGGACTCGATCGTCGTGCTTTCGGTCGCGCGCACGATGCGCAGGCGATAGGGTTCGGCGAGCTGAAACTCGTTTCCGCGCATGCGGCGGAAGGTGTTCGCGGTCGAAAGGAAGAACGGGTCGCCCGAAGGCGCCGTGGTTCCCGCGCGACTCGCGCCCTTGAAGATCCACATCAGGTTCCCGTAGTAGACGACGATATACCGCACGTTCGTCGACTTTCCGAAAGGCGACGGGTCGCCGCGCACGATGCCGGTCCAGCCCTTGAGGCCGTTGATGTCGAGTGTCTCGGTCCGGTCGAGCCGGCGATTGGCGAGTCCGCGCATGGCGAATTCGCGCGGGTCGGTCAGGTCCTGCGGCGGCGGCTGCGCCCGTACTTCCAGGTAGTGCTCCTTGTTCGGCGCAATCGCAACGATCTGTTGCGGTTCGTTGATAACGCGCCAGCCGCGCGGAAATGCGAGCGTGAACTGCATGTCGGCGTGATAGAAACGATTGTCGCGAATCATGCCCTGGCGGGCGCTCGAGCCGACCGGCAGCCCCTCGATCGCCTTGAGATAGCCCTCGCGGTCCTGCGTCTCGCCGGTGGCGGAAAGCGAGACCTTGCCGGCGTCCCCGATCGCCTGCTGGAGGCGCAGGTCGTTCGCGGGATGCGAGGCGAACACGCCGTGGTACAGGCGTGGCTGGCGGTTCTCGAGCCGCGCGCGCTCCCGCTCGAAGGTGTCCTGGTCCTTCAACGTCGAGATGACTTCGATCAATGCGGTCGGGTCGTAGCCGGCCTTGGCGAGGTAGCGCGCGCCGAGGCGGTCGGCTTCGAGTTCCGCCTCGCGGCCGTAGCCGCTCACGATTGCGGCGCCTGCCATGTTGGTGAGGTCGGCGAGTGCCGGCTGACCGGTGAAGATCGCCGTCGCCGCGCTTGCGAGGCCCGAGAGCATGGAGCCGCGCTGCCGGCTCTTCAGGTGCTCGGCGGTAATGTGGCCGATCTCGTGGCCGAGCACGGCGGCGAGTTCCGCCTCGTTCTGGAAGTAGGCCATGATGCCGCGCGAGATATAGACGTAGCCGCCCATCGTTGCGAAGGCGTTCACGTCATCGGTGTCGATGATCGTGAACTTCCAGTCGAGTCCGGGGCGTTCGCTGACGGCCGCGAGCTTCTCGCCGACCCGTTGCACGTATTCCTGCAGTTCGAGGTCCTGGTGCACGCCCATCGCCTGCGTGAACTGGACGTGCATCTGCTTCGCCGTGCGGACTTCCTTGCTGTCCTTCTGCGGGTTTTCGTCCTTTTCATCCGCGGCGCCGGCAACGGGGCCGCCTGCGATCGCAGCCAGGGCCGCGAACGCAATGAAGGTGGCGAACTTCCCGCGGAACAGGTGCATAGCACTCCAACGCCGGTCCCAAGGGTACCGTTCTTGCATTAGACGCGGGGGATTGCCGAAAGTTGACGGCCGACGGCCGCCAGCACGGACTTATTTCAGGCCGTACTTCTTGCGGAAGCGGTCGACGCGGCCGCCGGAGTCCACGATCTTCTGCTTGCCCGTGTAGAAGGGATGGCAGTTCGAGCAGACTTCGACTTCCAGGTTGGCGCCGAGCGTCGAGCGCGTCGGGAAGGTGTTCCCGCAGGTGCAGGTCACCGTGATGTCGATGTACTTCGGGTGAATGCCTTCTTTCATCGCTGCGGTCCCGGTGTCGTGCTGCGAGCGGGCGCGCAGTCTACTGGCCGCGTGCGTAGCAGGCAAGATAGGCCCGGCAGCGGCAATGCTCATGGGCTAACTTACGGAAATTAATCGGTTTTTTTTCTTATCCACAAATTGTGTGGATAACTCTGTGGACCGGCGGTCCCCCCACGATCACCCAATCGACCATTCATGCATTTTTGCCGGTTTGCTTAAATTTTGAGCAGGCCATATTTCTAATAGAAAACAATAAGTTATCGTATGCCAGTTAAGGCACCTCACTAACAATGCGTCGAAAGTCCCTATCGGGAACGAGCCGGGGGGGCGCTGTGTACAACTCGCCGGGGCCGTGACGCGCATTTTCGTCGGGCAGGAAGCCAGCCATGAGCTCGTTCAGGAAGCGGAAACCGAGAGCCGTCGGCCGGTAGCGACCCTCGAATTCGGTGACGAGTGCCCGCGCGGCATAGTCCTCGAGGCTGCCAAGCACGGCCGCAGGCGGAAGCCCGGTCGAACGCTCGAAATCGGCGAGCGTGAAACCTTCATGGAGGCGGAGTCCATTCAACATGAACTCGAACGGCAGTTCCGAGGCGGGTACCGGGCGCCGCATGGCGCCGCTGCCGCCCGCTCCGCGCAGGTACTCGCGCGGCGAGCGCGGCTTTTCCGTCCGGAAGATGGTGCCGTCGACGGTCGCCTTGCCATGCGCACCCGCGCCGATCCCGAGATAGTCGCCGAAGCGCCAATAATTCAGGTTGTGCCGGCATTGTCGGCCCGGCCGCGCGTACGCAGACACCTCGTACTGGACGAACCCGGCCTCAGCAAGCCGCTCCTGGCAGTGGAGCTGCATCTCGAATGCAAGTTCGTCGTCCGGAAGCGGCGGCGGGCGGCGATGGAAGGCCGTGCCCAGTTCGAGGGTCAGCTGGTAATGCGAGAGGTGCGCCGGCGCAAGGGCGATTGCCGCTTCGAGATCCGCGAGCGCGGTGTCCCGGTTCTGCCGGGGCAGGGCATACATCAGGTCGAGATTGAAATTCCCGATGCCGGCGGCGATGAGTTCTTCAACCGCGGCGGGAATTTCACCCGGGCCGTGGATACGTCCAAGCGCCCTGAGGGACCCGGCATCGAAGGATTGGGCGCCCAGCGAAACGCGGTTGACGCCCGCTTTCGCATAGCCCGCGAATCGGCCGTGCTCGACGGTTCCGGGATTCGCCTCCATCGTGATTTCGACGTCTGCCGCGAACGGAAGACGCGCGGCGAGCCCCTCGATGAGCGTCGCGATCGCGCGAACGCCAAAGAGTGAAGGTGTCCCGCCGCCAAGGAATACGCTGCCGACTTTTCGCGTTCCGGCCAGATCGAGGTCGCCGTCGAGATCCGCAAGCAGGGCCGCGACATATTCGTCCTCCGGGAGCCGGTCCGGGCGAACGTGCGAGTTGAAATCGCAGTACGGACATTTGCGTACACACCAGGGCAGGTGTACGTAGATCGCGATCGGTTCGCCCATCTGCGCATTCTAGGCGATGAGTGACATCCAGCCTTGATTCCCGCACAGCAGCATGACAGTCTGCCACGCGGGAAAACGATGGCCAGCAAGAAATACCAGTTGACCAACCTGGAGACCGGCCGCTCGAGCGAGCTCGCGGCGCTCTCCGGCTCCGTCGGGCCCGACGTGCTGGACATCAGCTCGATCCAGAAAGACCACGGCGTCTTCACCTACGACCCCGCCTTCATGGCGACGGCGGCGACCGCGAGCACCATCACCTACATCGACGGCGACGCGGGCGTGCTGCTGTATCGCGGCTATCCGATCGAGCAGCTTGCCGAGCAAAGCACGTTCCTCGAGGTGTCGTACCTGCTCCAGAAGGGCGAGTTGCCGAGCGCCAAGGAGCTCGCTGCGTTCACGCACTCGATCACGCGCCACACGATGCTGAACGAGTGGCTGCTGCGCCTGTACCGCGGCTTCCATCACGACGCCCACCCGATGGCGATGGTCGCGACCATCGTCGCTTCGCTCGCGGCCTTCTACCATGACTCGACC
>CAYPQX010000055.1:0-20493 GCA_964412975.1 uncultured Steroidobacteraceae bacterium | reverse complement strand
GCGCGCGAAGGCCTCGCGGCCCGTTCCCGGGTCCCCGACGAAGAGGACGGCGGCATCATGCGCGGCCAGCTGCTGCACCTGTTCACGCAGCCTCTGCATCAGCCGGCTTTTGCCGACGGGCGCAACCAGCGGCGGGATCAGCGTGCGCTGCGCCTGCCTGCGGCGCTTCCCGGCCTCAAGCGCGCGCTCGGCGGTTCGCAGGAGCTTTGCGATCGACAGCGGCTTCTCGACGAAATCGAATGCGCCGAGCCGCGTCGCCTCGACCGCGGTCTCGACCGTGCCGTGGCCCGACAGCATGACGACCGGGCAGCGCAGCGAATGCTTCTCCGACCACTCACGAAGCAGCGTGATGCCGTCCATGTCCGGCATCCAGATATCGAGCAGCACGAGATCAGGCTCCTGCCGCGCGGCAGCGCGGCGCGCGGATGCGGCGTCGGCCGCGACCTCGATCTCGTAGCCTTCCTCCGCGAGGATCTCGGAGAGCAACCCGCGGATGTCGGCCTCGTCGTCGACGACGAGAATTCTGGGCGAACTCATGCTTTCTCTCTCCTCGCCTCGGCACGGCGCGCCTCACGCGACGTCGCCGGCATTGTGATCCGTATGCGCGCGCCGCCTGTCGGCGCGTTGTCGACCTCGACCTGTCCGCCGTGCTCCTCGACAATGCGGCGCACGATGGCGAGGCCGAGCCCCGTCCCCTTCGGCTTCGTGGTCACGTAAGGGTCGAAAGCCTGCTCCAGCAGGTCGCCCTGGAACCCCGGTCCGTTGTCAACGACGGTCAGTACGACCTGATCACCCGCACGCTGCGTCTCGATCATGATGACAGGATTCGGCCGCCCGTCGAGCGCCTCGAGCGAGTTCGTCAGCAGGTTGTTCAACAGCTGGCGGATGCGGCCGGGATCGGCCTCGAGCGTGCTCGCGCGGGGGTCGAGCGAAAGCCCGAACGCGACGCGCGGATCCTGCGCATGGTAGAGGTCCGAGACCTGGCGGATAAGCGCCGCGATGTCGAACTCGCTGATGTGCATCTCGGGCGCCTTCGCGTACTCCGAGAAGGCGGCGACCATCTGCTTCATCGCCTCGACCTGCTGGACAATCGTGTGCGTGGAGCGATCGAGGAGCTCCGCATCGGAGGGTCCGAGCCCGCCCATGAGCTTCCGCCGCACGCGCTCGGCCGAGAGCTGGATCGGGGTCAGTGGATTCCTGATCTCGTGCGCGAGCCTTCGCGCGACCTCACCCCAGGCTGCCTGGCGCTGCGCCTGCAGGAGCTGCGTCACCTCGTCAAATACGAGCACGAGGCCCTGCGCACCGGCATCGCCAGGAAGCGCGGTCGAGGCGCACACAAGCTCGCGACGGCCGGTATCGGTCCTGAGCGTCAGCTGCTCGCGCCACTCCGTTTCGCCGGCGTCGAGATGCTTCTGCAGCACCGCGTGCAGCTCGGCGAGCAGCGGCTGCCCGGCGGCGAGTTCCGCGAGCGGCCGGCCCGCGGCGCCCGCGAAATCGACGCCCAGGATCGTGCCGGCCGCCTGGTTGGCGACGCGAATGCGCAGGTCCGGCTCGAGCGAGATCACGCCGCTCGTGAGGCGCGCGAGGATCACCGCGAGCGCCGCGCGCTCGGCCTCGACCGCGGCACGGCTTCGCTCCGTGTCTTCGCGGGCGCGAGAGAGCTTTTTCGTCATGTCATTGAACGACGTGACCAGGAAGCCGATCTCGTCATGCGAAGGACGCGAGAGGCGCGTGTCGAAGTCGCCCTTCGCGACCGCGCGCGTGCCTGCGATCAGGTCCTGGACGGGCCGCACCAGCCGCTCGGAGAAATACAGGGCGCCGTAGATCGCGGCAAGGAGCGCCATCAACAGCACGAGCGACAGGGTCAGCACGAACGAGGCCTTGAGCGGCTCGCGCAGGAAAATCAGCCGCCCGTACTGCTGGTAGGCCAGCTGGACGGTCGCCGCGAGGTCCGAGAGCCGTTGTGGCACGGGATAGGTCGCGACCAGGAGGCGATTCGATGGCAGGCCCGGCATTGGCGCGATCTGGGTTGCCGCGCGCACCTGGTAACCGCCGCCTTGCGCCGTCTCGAGGCTCACGTGCGGTCGCCCCTGCCGCAGCTGGAGCAGCAGCTCGTCGGGCGGCGCGGTGGGCAAATCGTGGCGCAACTCGGTGCTGCTGTAGGCCTCGGGCTGTCCGCCTGTGCTCGCCACGATCAGCACTTCCGCGCCGGACTGGCGCCGCTCCTCGTCGAGCGCCAGGTAGAGCGCCGCGCCCGAGAGCCCCGACAGGCGCCCCGCGATGTGGTCGGTGCGGTCGAGATACTCGCGCATGCGGAGATCGAGCGCGGCCCGCGAGAGGCCAAGCGCATCGGACAGCCCCTGCCGGACCTCCGCGTGGAACCAGCTGTCGATGCCGCGCGTCAGGAACGTCACGGAGAACGCGAACACGAGCAGGAGCGGCGCGATTGCAAGCCCACCGAACATTAATAGCGTGCGCCCGCGCAGCCGTGAGCCGGGCACATGGCGGCGCCAGTCGCGGATGAAGTCGGCCAGACGGCGGCCGATCAGAATGAGGAGCGCGACGACGCCCGCGACGTTGATCAGCAGGATCCAGGCGTACTGCTCGCCGTAGCGCTGCGAGCCGTCGGCCGTGACTGCGAGCAGCACGAGCGCCAACATCCAGATCACGATGCCGGTGCCGACCGCGACGGGGAGCCAGCGCCGGATCATGGCCGCACCTTCCAGGCGTACCACTCGGTGCTGCGCGACCAGTTCTTCCAGAAAAGCAGCATCTGGACCGCAGCGGGCAGGTCGCCGATTTCGATCGTCGCGCGCACGCGCATGTCGAAGCGACCGTCAGCCGGCAGCGTCCCGGTGTCGGCGACCTCGAGCCCGCTGATCCGCGCGAGCGCCTCGAGCGCCTCCGCCTGCGACGCGTGGCTCACGTGGGTGCCGCTCCTGATGTCGGTCACGACGAAGCGCTCGGCGATCGCGTCATACGCAATCTGCCACTTGCGGGTCAGCGAAACGACGGTGTTATCGGGAAGGAGACGCCGCTCCAGGCTCCCTTCCACTTCAAGTTTCAGCGTGAGCGGCACGCCTTCCTCGAATGCATGCTGCGCGGCGTCCGCGAGCGCGAGATCGAGCCGTACGTCGAGCTGCCAGGATTCGTTGACGAGCTCCACGTAGGCATTGCGGACCTCGAACCGGCCCGCATCCTGGGCGCGAGCAGAGATGCCCGCCGCCGCGCTCCATAGCGCGATGCAGAGAATGAGCCAGCGACGTCGTCCCCGCATCGAATGCACTCAGGCCCGCTTCTCGAGGCAGGCGTAGTAGAAGCCGTCGGCGTCGGCTGCACCGCTTGGCAGCGCGCAACCCGGCCCCGCAACCTGCCACGGCAGTGTGCCGGGCAGCAAAAGCCTAGCAGATTCGGTCACGTCGGCAGCCGTCTCCGACTCGCTCAGGAATGAACCGACGACGGCGGCATTCTCGGCCGAAAGGATGGAGCAGCTCACATACACGAGCCGGCCTCCCGGCGCGAGAAGCGCGTAACAGGTGCTCAGGAGCGCGGCCTGCTGCGCCGCGAAGCGCTGGATGTCGTCAGGGCGCCGTAGCAGCTTGATGTCCGGGTGGCGGCGGATTACGCCGGTTCCGGAACAGGGCACGTCGAGCAGGATGCGGTCGAAGGGGCGGCCGTCCCACCAGCCTGCCGGACTCGCGGCATTGCCGACGACGACCTGCGCTTCCAGTCCGAGCCTTGCGAGATTCGAGCCGATGCGTCTGGCGCGCTCGCCGTCGATGTCGAGCGCGACGAGTTCCGCGAGGGCCGGCGTCAGCTCGAGCAGGTGGCAGGCTTTTCCGCCCGGCGCGGCGCAGGCGTCGAGTACGCGCATGCCTGCAGTTGCCGAGAGGAAGAACGGCGCCAGTTGCGCGGCGGCATCCTGCACCGACGCGTCGCCGTCGCCGAAGCCCGGCAGCTGCCCGACATCGACCGGTTCGGCGAGCCGGAGCGCCTGCGGCGCGAATTCGCAGGGCTCGGCCGCAAGACCCGCCGCCGCGAGCCGCGCGCGATACTCATCGCGGGTTACCCGCCTCGCGTTTACCCGCAGCCACATCGGCGGCTCCGAGTTTCCGGCGGCGGCGATCGATTCCCACTGCTGTGGCCAATCGCGTTCGAAGGATTCAAGCATCCAGGCCGGGTGGGCATGGCGCGCGACCGCCTGGCGGTGCGCATTGCGGACGATGGACTCGCGCTCGCGCTGGAACCTGCGCAGGAGTGCGTTGACGAGGCCCGCCGTTTTCGGACGGCCGAGGGCGCGCGCCGCCTCGACCGTTTCCGAGACGGCCGCGTGCTCAGGCGTCGCGCCGTGCAGCAACTGGTAGAGGCCGACAAGGATCAGGGCGCGGACGTCCGGATCGAGTCGCGAGTCGGGGTGGTCGAGCAGGAGTACGAGGCAGGCCTCGAGCTCGAAGTACCAGCGCACCGTGCCGAAGGCGATCGACTGCGTTGCTGGCCGTGGCGCGCCGTCTTTCGTGAACGCCGCGATCGCATCCTCGAGGCGGCGGCCCCGGTTCGCGACGGCGGCGACGCTCCTCGCCGCGGCGGCGCGGATCTCCGCTCCCTCGCGCGTGCTCAGGCGAGCACCCGTCCGGTAAGAGGGCGCGCATTGGCGAGTTCCGCCGCCGAAACAGCACGCCGTCCCGGCAGCTGCACGCGAAGGAGCGCGAGCGCCTGGTCCCCGGTCATCACGACGATGCCTTTCGCATGCGCGCCGAGAATGGTGCCAGGAACCGCTCCTGCGGGCGCCGGCGCGACCTCTGCCTCGAAGATGCGAAGCTGCGCGCCGTCTAGCGTCGTCTCCGCGACGGGCCGAGGATTCAGCGCGCGTATGCGGCGCTCGAGCACGCGCGCGGGCTCCCGCCAGTCGAGTCGTGCCTCCTTCTTATCCAGCTTCGCTGCATACGTCGCCTGCGTCGCATCCTGCGGCTTGAAGGATGCGCGGCCCGCCGCGAGCGCATCGAGTGCTTCGACGATCGCCGACCCGCCCTCCCCGGCAAGCCGCGCTTCGAGTTCGCCCGCGGTCTCGCGCGCGCCAATCGCGACCGTGCGGCAGATCATCACGGGGCCGGTGTCGAGGCCGGCCTCCATTCGCATGATGCAAACGCCGGTCGCCGCGTCGCCCGCCATGATCGCGCGCGCAACGGGGGCGGCGCCGCGCCAGCGCGGCAGGAGCGAGGCATGCACGTTGAGGCAGCCGAAGCGCGGCAGCTCAAGGATCGACGCCGGCAGCAGGAGCCCGTAGGCGACGACGACCATCACGTCCGGCGCAAAGGTGGACAGCGAATCTCGCACCGCGGGGTCACGCAGCGACACCGGCTGGATGACCGGAAGACCGAGTGCGAGCGCGCGTTCCTTGACCGGGCTCGCGGCAAGGCGCTGGCCGCGCCCGCTGCGGCGATCGGGCTGCGTGCAGACGGCGACGAGACGATGGCGCGATGCCGCAATGGCATCGAGTGAAGGCAGTGCGAAGTCGGGTGTGCCGGCGAAGACGACCGCCAGGGCCGGATCCATGGCGGCAGTACCGGTCAGATCGCGGGTGCGCGCGAAGGCTCGCGCGCCCTGCCTTCCGCGCGCAGTTTCCGGTCCTTCTCGATCTTCTTGCGCACGCGCTGGCGCTTCATCTCCGACAAGTAATCGACGAACAGTTTTCCGTCGAGGTGATCGACCTCGTGCTGCACACAGACCGCGAGGAGACCGCCGAGATCCGCCTCGAACGGCTTGCCGTCCCGGTCCATCGCCCGCACCCGGATACTCGCCGCCCGCTCGACGTCGTCGTAGTAGCCGGGCACCGACAGGCAGCCCTCCTGGGAGGTCTCCGTGCCGTCGCGGGAGAGGATCTCCGGATTGATGAAGACCCGCGGCTCGTTGCGGTCCTCTGAGACGTCCGCCACGAGCAGGCGCCGGTGAACATCGACCTGGGTCGCGGCCAGGCCGATGCCCTTGGCTGCATACATGGTCTCGAGCATGTCGTCGATCAGTTCACGCAATCGGGCGTCCACGGCGTCGACCGGGGCGGCCCGGGTGCGTAGCCGGGGGTCCGGATACTCCAGTATTGTGAGGCGCGTCATGGGAGCGGGGTATTGGGCGCGTGTATCTGACCCGTGAATGCTGCTAAAGTTCGTCGAAGCATGGACTTACGTCGGAAACCGGATGCCGGGAATTATACGATTCTACGGCCGACCCGGCAGTAAGGGAGCATCTCGCATGGCATCGTCCTTGAAGACCGGTTCTCGCCAGCCCCTCCGCGCGATGACGGCAGCGGCGATTGCGGCGCTTGCGATCGCGATCGCCACTCCGGCCGGTGTCGCCACGGGCCAGGACCAGGGCATCGACCGCAGCGTCATCCCGATGGCGCCCAACGCGCCCGAGCGCTACGTCGTGCAGCCCGGCGACACGCTCTGGGATATCTCGGCAAGATTCCTGACGGATCCCTGGTACTGGCCGGAGATCTGGCACGTCAATCCGCAGGTCGCAAATCCGCACCTGATTTATCCGGGCGACGAACTTGCGCTCACCTGGGTCGACGGCCGGCCGCAGGTCTCCGTCGCGCGCGGCGGCGCAACCCGCCTGTCGCCCCGGGTGCGCGAGAACCCGCTGTCCGAGGCCATCTATGCCATTCCCTATGACCGCATCGCGGCATTCATGTCGCGGATCGATGTGCTGTCGAATGACATGATCGATGGCGCGCCCTATGTGGCCTATGGCCGCGACCAGCGCCTGATCTCCTCGGTCGGCAACGACATCTATGTCCGTCGGCTCGAGGACGCGTCGCTCGGCAGCCGCTACAACATCTATCACGTCGGCGAGCCCCTGAAAGATCCGGATGACGGCGACGTGCTGGGCTACCAGGGCGTGTTTACCGGCGAAGCCGCTCTCAGGCGGCTCGGCGATCCGTCCACCTTCCGGATGGTAGATTCCGCACGCGAAACGCTCGAGGGGGACATCCTGCTCCCGATCGCGCACGAAGCGAGAATGGATTTCATTCCGCGCCTGCCGCCGGCGGATATCGACGGCACGATCATGTCGGTCATCGACGATCGCACGGTGGTCGCGGATTACGACATCATCGTCATCAATCGCGGCGCGCGCCACGGCCTCGAACCCGGCCATGTGCTTACGATCTGGCAGTCGGGGGACGAGGTGCGCGACACGACCAAAAATCCGGTCAGCCGCAAATTCGATACGCCGGCTGAGCGCACGGGGCTCTTCATGGTGGTCAAGACCTACGACCGAATGAGCTACGGGCTCACGTTGCGGGTCGAGCGCGAAATCCGCGTCGGGGACGTTGTCCGCACGCCCACGCGCACTCCCGCTTCCTGAGCGCAGTTCGCTGCGCGCACACAAACGCCGGCCCCGTGGCCGGCGTTTTCATTTCCGGCAGTCGCGCGTCTACTCGGCTTGCGCGCAGGGCTGGCGGGGCCGGGCGGGCACCCCTCGCTCGCTCAGAAGAACGGACATTCGCTCGCTCGGGACCCCGCGAGAGAGCGAATAAAGTTCTGGCTGAGCGAACGAGCGGGGTCGCGACCGCCGAAATACGCGCCGTTCCCGACCGCGGTTCTTCCGGTGTGCGCCGGACTGTTACTCTGGCGCAATGAGCGAGTACGCCACGTTCGTGACGCACTTGGAGTGCAGCTCGACCGGGGCGCGCTATCCGGCCGACGAACTTCACGGGCTGTCGGACGCCGGCAAGCCGCTGCTGGTGCGGTACGACTTGAACGCAATTCGACGCGCGGTGACGCGTGAAACGTTCGCCGGGCGCGCAGGCGGTTTCTGGAAGTACCGCGAGTTCCTGCCGGTTCGGAAGAAGGCCGACGTCGTGAACCTCGGCGAAGTCATGACGCCGATCATCGAATTGCCGGCGCTCGCCCGGCGCGCGGGTGCGCAGCACCTTGCCGTCAAGGACGAGGGCCGGTTGCCGACCGGCTCCTTCAAGGCGCGCGGTCTTGCGCTCGCGGTCGCGATGGCGAAAGCCTTCGGCGTGCGCCGCATGGCCATGCCGACAAACGGCAATGCGGGCGCGGCGCTTGCGGCCTATGCGACGCGTGCCGGCATCGAGAGCGATGTCTTTTGTCCCGCGGACACGCCCGAAATCAACGTGCGTGAGATTGCCCTCGCAGGCGGCCGCGTGACGCTCGTCGACGGACTGATCAACGATTGCGGCCGACTCGTCGCGGAGGGACGCGAGCGAACGGGCTGGTTCGACGTCTCGACACTCAAGGAGCCGTATCGCATCGAGGGCAAGAAGACGATGGGGTTCGAGCTCGCCGAACAGCTCGACTGGAGGCTGCCCGAGGCGATCTTTTACCCGACGGGCGGTGGCACGGGATTGATCGGCATGTGGAAAGCCTTCGACGAACTCGAAGCCGCGGGACTCATCGGCAGCGGCCGCCCGCGGATGGTCGCGGTGCAGGCGACTGGCTGCGCGCCGATCGTGCGTGCCTGGCGGCAGGGTGCGGATCACGCGGAGCCCTGGCAGAACGCCCATACGATCGCAGCCGGTATCCGCGTACCCGGGGCGATCGGGGATTTCCTGATCCTGCGGGCGCTGCGCGAAAGCGGCGGATTTGCGATCGCCGTGAACGATGCCGAAATAAATGACGGCCTCGTCGAGGTTGCTCGAACCGAGGGACTTCTCCTGTGCCCGGAGGGCGCAGCGACCTACGCGGCCTGGCGGGCAGCCCTCGCCGAAGGTCGCGTCGGCCCCCATGAGAATGTGTTGCTCTTCAACTGCGCGAGCGGCCTGAAGTACCCCCTGCCTAAAGGGGACGCTCACCTTTAAAGGTGAGCGTCCCCTTTAGGCGTTCCCCTTCAGAATGGCCCATTGCCGCAGGTAATCAAGGCAGCGAGCAGACCGTCCCGCGCCAAGAATCGCCGGGTGACCCCTGCGGCCCACCCGGATGAGCCTGCCGTCTGGCTCGAGCGCCTGCGCGAACCCGGCCCGCGGGATGCCGCAGGCATCGAACGGGACCTGCGCTGGCTCGACACGCCCGGCCGCTACCTCCTGACGAGCGCGGATCCCCGCTATCCGGCGCAACTTGCCGCTGTTCCCGGTTCGCCTCCCGCGCTCTTCGTCTCGGGCGATCCCGCCATGCTCTCACGCCCGCAGATCGCGATCGTCGGCAGCCGAGGGGCGACGGCCGCGGGGCGCGAGATCGCCTTCGAGTTCGCGGCGCGTCTCGTGGCCTGCGGGTTCTCGATCACGAGCGGCCTTGCGGCCGGCATCGATGCCGCCGCGCATCGCGGTGCGCTCGAAGCGGGCGGCGTCACGATAGCAGTCTGCGGCACCGGACTCGATCGCGTCTACCCGCCCGGGCACGCCCAACTCGCCGGACGGATCGCGGCATCCGGCGCCATCGTCAGCGAGTTCCCGACCGGCACGCCGCCGTATGCGCACAACTTCCCGCGCCGCAACCGCCTCATGTCCGGCCTCTCGCGCGGCGTGCTGGTGATCGAGGCGGCGGCGCGTTCAGGTTCGCTAATCACTGCGCGCCTCGCCGGCGAGCAGGGACGCGAGGTCATGGCGATTCCGGGCTCCATACATAATCCCCTCGCGCGCGGCTGCCATCGCCTCATAAAGGATGGCGCAGCGCTCGTCGAAACCGTCGACGACGTGCTCGCGGCGCTCGGCCATTCCGGCCTTGCGGAATGTGCAAATTCCCGCGCGGAGACGGGAGTTGTCGCAGAAAATTCAAACGGCGTGTTGGACAGCGACGCGGAAATGCTGTTGAATGCGCTCGGTTTCGAGCCGGCGGGTCTCGACAGACTGGTGGAACGCACCGGACTGGCCGCTCAATCCGTCATCTCGAAGCTGCAATTGCTCGAGCTCGAAGGTCGAGTCGAGTCGCTGGCCGGCGGGCGTTACAGCCGGTCATCACCGAGGCGGGCCAGATGAAGGACAGCGTGCTCGACATCCTGATCCACCTGTTCGAGAACTTCCTGGATGCCGAGGACGACTCCACACCGGACCGCGACGCGCTCAAGGCGGAGCTCGAGCAGGCCGGTTATCCGGAGGCTGACATCGAGCGGGCGCTGGTGTGGCTCGAGAGCCTCACGACCGACCCGGATCGCGCGCTCGGCGAAGGCACGGCGCGGGCGGTGCGGGTCTTCAGCGGTTCGGAGCAGATCCGCCTCGACACCGACGTGCGCGGTTACCTGCTGCACCTCGAGAATCTCGGCATCCTGTCCGTGGCGCAGCGCGAGGTCGTGATCGACCGCCTGCTCGCGCTCGAGGCTGACGACATCGATATCGAGCAGCTGAAATGGGTGGTGCTGATGGTGCTTTTCAGCCAGCCTGGCCAGGAAAATGCCTATCAGCGCATGGAGGATCTGGTGTTCGACGAGCGCCGGGACGCGATGCACTGAACGCCCGGGTCCCGCTTCGGCCAGAGAGCCGCGGCCGGGTCCGCGGCTTTAGCGTCTCTGGGACCTTATATTGAATCTGAATATATGAGCTCAAATCTTGTCATCGTCGAGTCGCCGGCCAAGGCGAAAACAATCAAGAAGTACCTCGGTCCTGACTTCGAGGTACTCGCCTCGTATGGCCACGTTCGCGACCTCATCGAGAAGGAAGGCGCGGTGAATCCCGACCGCGACTTCGAGATGAAGTACCAGCTCATCGAGAAAAGCCGGCCGAAGCTCGAGGCCATCCAGCGCGCCATGAAGAAGGCGGACGCGCTCTACCTCGCGACCGACCCGGACCGCGAGGGCGAAGCCATCTCCTGGCACCTGTCGGAAATCCTGCGCGAGCATGGCGCGCTCGACGGCAAGGACCTGCGGCGCGTGCGTTTCTATGAAATCACGCGAAACGCGGTCCGCGACGCGGTCGCGCAGGCCGAGAGCGGCGTGAACGAAAACCTGGTGAACGCCTACAAGGCGCGCCGCGCACTCGACTACCTCGTCGGCTTCAATCTTTCGCCGCTGCGGTGGAAAAAGATCAAGCCGGGCCTCTCCGCCGGACGCGTGCAGAGCGTCGCGCTGCGCCTCATCTGCGAGCGCGAAGCCGAGATCTCGCGCTTCGTCCGCCAGGAATACTGGACCGTCGAGGCCGACGCCTCAAAAGACGCGTCGCGCTTCCCCGCCCGACTCACCGAGTACCGCGGCGAGAAGGTCGAGGCGGACACGCAGAAGTCGCGCTTCAGCATCACGAACGAGGGTGATGCGCGCGAAGTCGAACGTACGGTTCTCGCAGCCGCCAATGGCGTGCTGACGGTCGAGAACGTCGAGCGCCGGCCCAAGCGCCGGAATCCCCCGCCGCCGTTCACGACCTCGACGCTGCAGCAGGAGGCGGCGCGCAAGCTCGGCTTCACGGCGCGGCGCACGATGCAGACGGCGCAGCGCCTGTATGAGTCCGGCCACATCACCTACATGCGCACCGATTCAGTGTCGCTCGCCGCGGAGGCCGTCAAGGAGATCCGCGAGACGATCAAGTCGAATTTCGGCGACAAGGCGCTCTCCGATGGCGTCAACGAATACAAGACGAAGTCGAAGAACGCGCAGGAAGCGCACGAGGCGATCCGCCCGACCGTTGCGGCCGAGACGCCGCAGAAAGCCGAGCACGATCTGCACGAGGAAGACCAGCGCCGGCTATACGCACTCATCTGGAAGCGCGCGGTCGCATGCCAGATGGCGCCCGCGATATTCGACACGGTCGCCGTCGATCTCGTCGCTGGGCCGGCAGGCGCGACGGGCCGTGACCGCCATGTACTGCGCGCCAACGGCCAGACGCTCCTCGAACCGGGTTTCCTCGCCGCCTATCACGAGGACCACGATGAGGACGAGACCGACGTCGAGAGCGAGGACGAACAGCGCCTGCCCACGCTCGAGCCTGGCGAGCGTGTGACGCTCGAGGCACTCCGCCCCGAACAGCATTTCACGCAGCCGCCGCCCCGCTACACCGAGGCGAGCCTCGTCAAGTCGCTCGAAAGCCACGGCATCGGCCGGCCGTCGACCTACGCCTCGATCATCGAGACGCTGCGCTATCGCCGCTATGTCGAAATGAGCGGCCGCGCCTTCATCCCGACCGACATCGGCAAGATCGTGAGCCGGTTCCTCGTCAAGTACCTCGGCACCTACGTCGACTACGGATTCACCGCAGCGATGGAGGATGTGCTCGACGAGATCTCGAATGGCGAGAAGGAGTGGCGCCTCGAACTCGGCCGCTTCTGGAAGCCATTCACCGAACTCGTGCAGCACATCACCAAGTCCGTCAGCCGCGAGGAAGTCGCAGAATCGCGCGAGGTCGGCCGCGACCCGGTCTCCGGCAAGCCGATCGCCGTCCGCATGGGCCAGTACGGACCCTTCGTGCAGCAGGGCACGCGCGACGATCCTGACAAGCCGCGGTTCGCGAGCCTCCTGCCCGGGCAGCGGATGGACGACGTCACGCTCGATGGCGCGCTCATGCTGCTGTCGCTACCGCGCGATCTCGGCCATGCGTCCGACGGCACGCCGATTAGCGTCGGCCGCGGTCAGTACGGCCCGTACGTAAAGTTCGGCCAGAAGTATGCGTCGATCAAGGAAGACGACCCCTTCACTCTCACGCTCGCGCGCGCGATCGAGATTGTCGAATCAAAGCTCGCCGCCGATCGCGAGCGCACGATCCAGGATTTTCCAGATCACGGCATCCAGGTGCTGAAGGGCCGTTACGGCCCGTACGTCACGGACCGTAAGCGGAACGCCAAGGTGCCGAAGGATCGCGAGCCGGCCTCGCTCACGCTCGAGGAATGCCAGGCGCTGCTCGCAGCCGCGCCCGAGCGCAAGGGTCGCTTCGGCCGCCGCACGAAAGCTGCGGCGCCCGCGGCCGAGAACGCGGAGGCCGCAGCGCCCAGGGCCCCCAGGACGCCGAAGGTGCCAAAACCACCGAAGGCGCCGAAACCAAAAGCACCAAAAGCCGCGAAGAAAAAAACCGCGGGGCGCAAGGCCGCGCCGACGGACAGCGCCGCCGGGAAGTGACCCGTGACTGATCGCGTCGCAGTGCGCGCATGGCTTGCCGGACTGCAGGACGAAATCGTTCAGGCAATCGAGCGCATGGATGGCGGGCGCTTCAGCCGTGACCGCTGGCAACGGCCCGGCGGCGGCGGCGGCGAGTCGCGCGTCCTGAAGGGCGGCTCACTGATCGAACAGGGCGGCGTCAACCTTTCCGAAGTGACCGGCGAGTCGCTGCCCGCTTCCGCGACGCACGACCGGCCCGGGCTCGCGGGTGCGCCGTTCTCCGCGATGGGCGTCTCGCTCGTCCTGCATCCGCGCAATCCCCACGTCCCGACCACGCACATGAACCTGCGCTTCTTCATTGCCGACCCTGCCGGAGCGGAGCCCACGTGGTGGTTCGGCGGCGGATTCGACCTGACGCCCTACTATCCTGTGCACGAGGACGTGCTGCACTGGCACCGCGTTGCACGCGACGCCTGCGCCGGCGGCCCACCGGGTGACTATGCGAAATACAAGGCCTGGTGCGACCGCTATTTCTACTTGCCGCATCGCAAGGAGACGCGCGGAGTCGGCGGGCTTTTCTTCGACGACCTCAAGGATCCGGATTTCAACCGCTGTTTCGCGTTCGCGCGCCGCGTCGGCAAAGCGTTTCCAGAAGCCTGGCTGCCGATCGCCACCCGGCGCCGCGAGACGCCCTTCGGCGAGCTTGAGCGCAGCTTTCAGCTCATGCGGCGCGGGCGCTATGTCGAGTTCAACCTGATTTACGATCGCGGCACGCTCTTCGGCCTTCAGACCGGCGGGCGCACCGAATCGATCCTGATGTCGCTGCCGCCCCTCGCGCGCTGGGAGTATGGCTGGACGCCCGAGCCCGGCTCGGCGGAGGAAACGCTCTACCGCGATTACCTGCGCCCGCGCGACTGGCTCGGCGAGGCGTGAAGTACCGTCACGCCTTCCACGCCGGAAACTTCGCGGACGTGATGAAGCACGTCGCACTCACGGCGCTGCTGCTACGGCTCACGGAGAAGGACCGACCGCTCTTCGTCCTCGATACGCATGCCGGTCGTGGCCGCTATGAAATTGGCGGCGCCTCCGAGGCCGGCCGCGGCATCCATCGACTGGCCTCCGCCACGCCGCCGGACGCGGCGGTCGCGATCAGCCGTTATGTCGGGATCGTCCGCAGCTTCAATGCCGGCGGCGGCGCGGCGATACAGACCTATCCGGGATCGCCGCTCATCGCGGCCACGCTCCTGCGCACGCAGGATCGTGCGGCGTTCTGCGAGCTCTCGCCCGTGGAAGCCGATGCGCTCCGTCGTGAGTTCCGAGACGACGCGCGCATCGGCGTGCACTGCCGCGAGGGATTCGAGGCGCTCGGCGCGCTGCTGCCGCCGGAGGAGAGGCGCGGACTCGCCCTGATCGATCCGCCGTATGAGGAACAGGAGCAGGACCTGCAGCAAGTCGCCGATGCGCTGATTGCGGCGTCATTGCGCTGGCCGCAGGGCGTGCTGATGGCCTGGTACCCGATCAAGCAGGGTGTCGTCGCCGCACGTCTGCACCGCCGACTACTCGATGCCGGCATCCGACGGCTGCTCGTCGCGGAACTCTGCATCCATCCCGACGATTCCCGGGCGGGGCTGAACGGCTCGGGCCTGGTGACGATCAATCCACCCTGGCAGTTCGACCAGGACCTCCGACAGTCGCTGCCGTTCCTGCATGGCCTGCTCGCCGAGGGCGGCGCCGGCCGGACGCGCATCGCACTCCTTGCGGACGAGTAGGTAGCACGAAGCGGCTCAGCCGCCCCAGTCCACCGCTTCGTACACCCTTTTCGCGACTTCGTCCGGATCTGCAATGTCGACGCCCACGATCGCGATGCTGCCGCGCGGCGCCGGCATCACGACACCGCGGTAGCCCCGCTCATTGATCCTGACAGGCTTGCGGATGTCGCGATGCCTGAGCAACAGCACGGTGACCGGCCCCCCGGGTGTCTGCACGACGAGGTGCGGCACGACGTGCCCATCGAAAGGACAGCGCGTCGCGTAGGTAACGTCGCCGGCGCCGGGTTTCAGCCGCGTGCCGTCGGGATCCAGCACGCCCGCGAGCGCGCCAGGCTCGACCGGCCCCGTTGCCGCCATTGCGCCCGGCTCATGCAGTACATGGTCGACGACCTCGCGCGCGAGCGAGGCCCGCGGCGCCGAAACAAGCAGGACGAACCCGACCGACAGGCCGACGACGAGGCTCGCCGCGATCGCAAAGAGCCGCCGCCTCGCGGGCGCGGGCTGCTGGAGCCGGTCCGGCGTCTTCGACTTTCCGATGCGCGCCGGATCGACTGCGAGCGCGAGCGCGATGAGTCCATCCATCGACTGCAGCTCGTCCTGGTGGCGCGCGCAGGCCGGGCATTCGCGGCGGTGCGCGGCGATGTCTTCGCCCCTGGCGAACGGCTCCGCGCCTGTACGACGCCGGAAGTCGAGGCAATTCATTTTTCCGGCTCCGGGGCGATCCCGAGCTCATGGCGAAGCCGCGCGCGCGCGCGAAAGAGGCGCGTCAGCACGGCGCCCTGCTCCAGTCCCATCATCGCGGCGATCTCACGCGTCGAGTAGCCCATCAGCACCTGCAACACCAGCGGCTCGCGATAATCGTCCTCGAGCCTGAAAATCGCGGCGCGCATTTCCGCGAGCCGCTCGTCCTCCGAGGCGGCGAGCACGTCGGTCTCGGCCGCAACCAGCGTGTCGAGATCCGTGACTTCGTGCCGCTTGCGCGAAAAGGTCCGCGCGAACTCGCGCCGGGCGATCGTGAGCAGCCAGGGTTTCGCCTTGCCCTCGTCAGCCAGCGAATCGAATGCCTTCCAGGCCCGCAACATCGTCTCCTGGACCACGTCCTCCGCGAGTTCCCGGTTCCGGCCGAGCCAGAACGCGAATCGCAGCAGATCCGGGCGCAGGCTTTCGCACAATGTCCCGAATCGACGACGCCGGTCCGTTCCTCCGTCCGCGCGGTTCATGTATAAAGACCGGCCACAGTCTCAGGTTATTTCAGATGGGGCATCGTGCCACAGGGAGTTATCCGGGTACCCGCCTGCGGCGCATGCGCCGCGACGTGTTCTCCCGCCGCCTTGCGCGGGAGACGAACCTCACCCCGGACGACCTGATCCAGCCCCTGTTCGTCATCGAGGGCAGCGGCCGGCGCGAACCGGTGGCCTCGATGCCGGGCATCGAGCGGCTTTCCATCGATCTTCTCGTTTCCGAGGGGGAGCGCCTCTTCAGGTTCGGCATTCCTGCGGTCGCTCTCTTCCCGGTTCCGGATCCGTCGGTCAAGACCGACGACGGGCGCGAAGCCTGGAATCCGGAGGGGCTCGTCCAGCGCACCGTGCGCGCGCTGAAGCGGAAAGTGCCGGAGCTCGGCGTCATCACCGACGTCGCGCTCGATCCATTCACGACCCACGGCCAGGACGGCATCATCGATGCCGCGGGTCACGTGCTGAACGATGTGACGGTCGAGGCGCTCGTGCGCCAGGCGCGATCGCAGGCGGCGGCGGGCGCCGACGTGCTTGCGCCGTCCGACATGATGGACGGGCGGATCGGCGCGATCCGGGCGGGGCTCGAACAGGACGGCCGACATGACACCCGCATTCTTGCGTATTCGGCGAAGTACGCCTCGGTCTTCTACGGACCGTTCCGCGACGCCGTCGGTTCCGCGGCCTCGCTCGGCAAGGCCGACAAGGCAAGCTACCAGATGGATCCGGCGAACAGCGACGAAGCGATCCGCGAAGTCGCGCTCGACATCGAAGAAGGCGCGGACATCGTGATGATAAAGCCCGGCCTGCCCTATCTCGACATCGTGCGGCGCGTGAAGGACAGCTTCGGCGTCCCGACATTCGTCTACCAGGTCAGCGGCGAGTACGCGATGATCGCGGCCGCGGCCGCTAACGGCTTTATCGACGAGAAGAAGGCGGTGCTCGAAAGCCTGCTCTGCATCAAACGCGCCGGCGCCGACGGCATCCTGAGCTACTATGCGGGGCGCGTCGCGGAGTGGATGCAGGGAGAATCGAACAAGTGACCGTTCTTAACGGCCCCGGCCGATATGTCCTGTTCGGCCATCCCGTGAGCCACAGCTGGTCGCCCTTCATCCATGGCATGTTCGCGCGTCAGTTCGACCACGTCGTGGACTACAAGCTCAAGGACGTGCTGCCGGGCAACTTCCGCCACGCCGTGATCAACTTCTTCGTCGAAGGCGGCGGCGGCGCGAATGTCACGCTGCCTCACAAGCCTGCCGCGGCCGAGATCGTCAACGACCTCTCGGCCCGCGCCGAGCGGGCGCGCGCAGTCAACACGATCGTGCGCCGGAGCGCAACCGAGCTCTACGGCGAGAACACCGACGGCATTGGCCTCGTCACCGACCTCATGAGAAACCTCGGCGTCACTCTCACGGGGTCGCGGCTCCTCATCCTCGGTGCGGGCGGCGCGACGCGAGGCGTGCTCGCGCCGCTCCTCGAACAGGAGCCGCGTGAGGTCCGTATTGCAAACCGGACACCGGAGCGCGCCAGGCGGATCAGTGAAGAGTTCTCCGATCTCGGCGAGATCTCCGCCTCGGGATTTTCCGAAGTCGACGACCGGCCCTGGGACATCGTGATCAATGCGACCGCCGCGAGCCTCGCAGGAGAAACTCCGGAGTTGCCGCCCCTCGCGATCGGCCGCGATACCGTCTGCTACGACATGGCCTATGGCCGCGGCGAGACAGCCTTCATGCGCTGGGCAAGAGAGCGCGGTTCCACGCGCGCCTTCAAGGGCTGGGGCATGCTGGTCGAGCAGGCCGCCGAATCCTACCTGCTGTGGCACGGCGTTCGCCCGGAAACGAAGACGGTCGTTACCGCTCTCGAGCGGCTCTAGCCCCGCGGTTCCCGCAGATAATCGTTCTTCAGCGCGACATAGTGCGCGGCCGACTCCGCCAGATAGGCGATTTCCTCTGCATCGAGCGCGCGCTGCCGCCGCGCGGGACTTCCGATCCACAGCGTTCGCGACGGCAGTTGCTTCCCCGCAGGGACGAGCGCGCCCGCCCCGACGATCACCTCGTCCCCGATCACCGCCCCGTCCATGACGATCGCGCCCATGCCGATCAGGCAGCGGTTGCCGACCGTGCAGGCGTGAAGGATCACGCCATGCCCGACCGTGCAGTCGTCTCCGATCAGCAGTGGAATGCCGGTCCCGCCGGCAAGGCGCGCGCTGGCGACGTGCAGCACGCTGCCGTCCTGGATGCTGGTGCGCGCGCCGATCTCGATTGCATTGACGTCGCCGCGGAGCACCGCGCCCGGCCAGACCGAGGAGTCCTCCCCGATCGTCACGCGGCCGATCACGCTCGCGGCCGGATCAATCCAGACATTCCGCCCGATTGCCGGCCGCCATTCGAGCCAGGGACGAATGTTCATCCGGGCAGCGTCACGATCTCTTCCGCGCTCGTCGGATGGATTGCGACGGTGTCGTCGAAGTCGCCTTTTGTCGCGCCGAGGCGAAGCGCGACGGCGAAGCCCTGCAGCAACTCGTCGGCGCCCATGCCGATCGCGTGCAATCCGACGATCCGGCGGTCGGCGCCTGTCGTCACGAGTTTCACCTCGGCGCGGCGTCGCCTCTTCGTGATGCCGTGGTAGAGCGGCATGAAATCGTGCCGGAACACTTCGACCGATTCGCCGTGCGCCGCGCGCGCCTCGGCCTCGGTCAGGCCGACCGTCCCGATCGGCGGATGGCTGAAGACGACCGTCGGAATCAGGCGGTAGTCGAGATGCCGGTCGGGCGCGCCGCCGAAAAGGCGATCGGCCAGGCGGCGTCCCGCCGCGATCGCGACGGGCGTGAGCTCGTTGCGGCCGGTCACGTCGCCGAGGGCGTGGATGCCGCGGACCGTCGTATCCTGCCGGTGATCCGTCACGATCTCTCCGCTCGCGCCTATCGTTACGCCGGCCGCCTCGAGTCCGAGTCCGGTGGACACCGGCGTCCGGCCGATCGCCCACATCACGCAGTCGAATGGGCCGAGGTTACGGCCGTCGGCGAGCGTGATGCGATGCCCCTGCCCTGATTTCGTAAGGCCCGTCGGCGCTGCATCGGTCGCGATCTCGATTCCATCGGAGCGCATCGCCGCCATCAGCCGCGCCGAGAGCATCTCGTCGAACGACCTCAGGACCCGGTCGGAGCGGATCGCGACCGTCACGCGCGAACCGAGCGCCGCGAACACGCCCGAGAGCTCCGCCGCAATGTATCCGCTGCCGACGATCGCGACCGACGCGGGCATCCGCTCGAGCGCGAAGAATCCGTCCGAGGTGATGCCGGCATCGGCGCCCGGCAGCGACGGCACGAGCGGCCTGCCGCCGGTCGCCACAACGATGTGCCTTGCCGAATGCGCCGCGCCGCCGATCGCGACGCGGCCGGGCCCCGTTACTTGCGCGCGATCGCGAAACAGGATTGCGCCACTCTTCGCCAGGTTTTCGAGATAGATGCCGCGCAGTCGTTCCACGTACCCATCGCGCCGCGCCTTCAGAGCGGCCCAGTCGTGACCCGAAAGCGACAACGAAAAACCGTAGTCCTCCGCATCCACGATCCCGTGCGCGAGCTCGGCCGCGTGATACATGATTTTCTTCGGTACACAGCCCACGTTCACGCAGGTACCGCCGAGCGGGCCCGGTTCGGCAACCGCGACACGCGCGCCATGGCGCGCGGCGCGCTGGGCGCAGGCGAGACCACCGCTGCCGCCGCCGATTACGATCAAGTCCCACGCTTTCGTCACGATCACCTCAAGCGGTCGCTGCGGGGGCCGATGATATACTCGAACCGATCATGGCCTGGATTCTCCTGCTCGCGCTCGCGGCGCTCGCCGCCGCCGTTGCGATGGCTGCGCGTCGCGGCCTCGCCGCACTCCTCGACTCGAAACAGGACGCCTGGGGCGGCCTCGAAGCCCAACTCGCCAAGCGCCAGGAACTGGTCTCCCGGATCGTCGCCCTGTGCGCGAACGCCATGCGCGACGAACCCGAAACGCTCGATCGGATTTCGATCTCGGGCTCTGCGGTCCTCGCGGCCGCGAGGCGGACGAATCCCCCTGCGCTCGCCGCCGCGGACAAGGCGCACCGGGCCGCCGTCGCGGCATTGTTCGATCACGCTGGATATCATCCGCAGCTCGCGGGGAGCGCCGCGTTTACCGCGCTTCGCGAGCGCGTCGCGACGCTCGATGCGCGCGTCGACGAGCGGCGCGAACAGTACAACGCCGCGGTCAGCGTGCTCAATTTCCGCTGTCATGCGTTTCCCTACAGCCTGGTGGCGCGTTCGATGCGCATGGCGCCGGCTGCTTTCCTGCCGTAATGCGCATCGCGACCTGGAACGTCAATTCAATAAAAGTTCGTCTGGAGGCTGTCCACGAGTGGCTTGCCGCTGGGAACGCTGATGTTGTCTGTCTGCAGGAAATTAAATGCGAGACAGATCAGTTCCCGATGGCTGCTTTCGAGGAATTGGGATTTTCATGCGCCGTGTTGGGGCAGAAAGCCTATAACGGCGTAGCATT
>CAYPQX010000054.1:0-5089 GCA_964412975.1 uncultured Steroidobacteraceae bacterium | reverse complement strand
CGGCGATCGCCGGCAGGCCGAGCGTTCGCGGTCGGTCCTGCATCAGAAGATAGATGCCAATGCCGGCCAGGATGCAGAAGAGACCGGGCACCCAGAAACCCGCGCGCCAGCCGAGCCAGACGACGAAAAGCGCGACGACGTAGTACGTGAGCCCTTCGCCCATCGAGTGGGCCGTGCTCCAGACGCCGTAGAATCGCCCGCGCTCCCGGTTGCTGAACCAGCTCGCAAGCGTCACGACCCCGGCCGGCGCGCCGAAGCCCTGGAACCATCCGTTCAGTGCCCAGAGCGCGACCGAAAGCGTCAGCACCGTCGAGAAGCCCATGCCGATGTTGAGGAGCGCGGAGGCGATCACGCCGGTCGCGAAAAAGATCTTCATGTTGGCGTGGTCGGCGAGAAAGCCGTTGACCAGCTTGCCAAACGCGTACGAGTAGAAAAGCGCCGAGCCGATGAGGCCGAGATCCTGGGGCGAAAAAAACCCTTCGTCGATCAGGGGCTTCTTGACGACCGAGAGGGCGAGGCGACAGGTGTAGGCGAAGGCGTAGCCGATCGTGATCGCGACGAGGACGCGAAAGCGATAGCGACGATACAGTGCATCGATCCGGCCCGGGTCGGTCAGGGCCGGCGCGGCCGGTCCGGTCGCGAACGCTGCGAGCAGAGATTTCACGCCGATGTCCGCCCGTTGGGCCCGTTGGGTTGAAATAAAATTTCCATTTTGTGTAAACTTAGAACATATATTTCATTTCGTCCAGAAGTTAAGGATTCCCGATGCAGAATCGCCCCTGGCTCCCCCCAATTTTCATCTTCGTGGCCGTCGGCTGCTCGCCGGCAAAAGTCGAGTCCACGGATGGGCCCGCGGCAGTGACGATTGCGGCGGCGGCGGAGACCGAGCCTAGCATCCAGGATGGCGCCGAATCCGTTGCCATCTGGTTGCACCCAGAAGAGGCCTCTCAAAGCCTGATTCTGGGGGCAGGAGGTACGGGCGGACTTGAAACGTACGGGCTGGATGGCAAGCGGCTCCAGGTCATTAGCGATATCGAAGCCGGTCCCATCACGGTGCGCTACGGGTTCGACTTTAATGGGCGCAGCTTGCCCCTGGTGATGGTCCACGAGCCGCGGTCCGGCACGGTGGTCGGTTACTCGATTGATGACGAAAGACGCGTTTACCGGCTTGCCGGTGCGCCGCTGGAAGCCCGCGATGAGGTGGTTGGCCTCTGCAGTTATCGCAGCGCCATCACGGGTCGCGTTTACCTGTTCGGGACAACTGATGCCGGGCTGCTGCTGCAGTGGGAACTTTATGCTGCCCGCGGCGAGCTGCAGGGCCGCCTGCTGCGGACGGTGCCGCTTGGCAGGGGCGCCGAAAGTTGCGTCGTCGACGATGCAGCCGGCGTCCTGTACTTCAGCGATGAGATGTTCGGCGTGCTCGCGATCGCTGCGGATGCCGAATCCGAAGCTGCGCGTCGCGTCGTCGACCTGCGCAAGCCGTATGGCAGGATCGCGGAGGAGTCCAAGGGCCTTGCGCTCGTCAGCCACGCAGATGGCAGCGGCAAGCTGATCGTCTCCGATGTGTCTGCCGGACGCATCGCGATCTACTCGCTCGAGGGCGAGCTGCTCGGACGGTTCACGATTGGGGCAGGCGCGGGCATCGACGCCGCCGAAGAACCGGAGCGCCTTGCGATTGCAGCGATGCCGCTGGGCGCCGAGTTTCCCGACGGCCTGCTCGTCGTCGCCGATGAGAGCAACGACGGTGCCTTCGCCAACCACAAACTGGTCGGATGGCAGCAGGTCGTGAGCGAACTCGGCCTGGTGACCGCGACAGCCGTCGATCCGCGCATCGTGCAGCCACCGAAAGCCCGCGCCGTCGCGCCGACGCTCGGAACGGTTCCCGTGTCGACTTTCGGCGACGCGGCCGACGACCCGGCGATCTGGGTGCATCCTCGGGTGCCGTCGCAGAGCCTGGTCATTGGCACGGACAAGAACCTGGGCCTTTACGTTTACGACCTGGACGGGCGCCTGCTGCAAACGTTGCCTGATGGGCGGATGAACAACGTCGACCTGCGGGATGGCTTCAGCCTGGGCGGTCGCACTGTCACCGTCGTAGCCGCGAGTAACCGCACCGACAAGAGCATCGCGCTGTACCTGCTCGATGCAGCAAATCGCCGCCTCGCGCGCGCCGCGCCGCCGGTCCCGACCGGACTCGGCGATCCCTACGGCTTGTGCATGTACCGCAGTGCGAAGTCCGGCGAGTACTACGTGTTCATCAACGACTCGGGCGACGGTCTGTTCCGGCAGTGGCAGTTGCGCGACGACAATGGCCGGCTCGCGGCACAAGCGGTGCGGGACTTCCTGGTCGGCACGCAAGCAGAAGGTTGCGTCGCCGACGACGAAACGGGCGCGTTGTACGTCGCGGAAGAGGACGGCGGATTCTGGAAGTACTCCGCCGAAGCCGATGGCGGCGACACGCGCACCGAGATCGACCGCGTGGATGGCCCGAACGGCCTAGTCGGCGACATCGAAGGCGTCGCGATCTGGCACGGCCGCGACGGCAAAGGGTACCTCGTCGTATCGAACCAGGGCGCCGACAACTATGCGGTCTACCGTCGCGAAGGCAAACACGAGTTTGTCGGGATCTTCCACGTGGTTGCGGACCCCGATCGGGGCGTGGACGGTGTCTCCGAGACCGATGGGCTCGAGATCACGAGCCGGCCGCTGGGTCCGGATTATCCCGACGGGTTGATCGTCCTGCAGGACGGCCGCAATCTGACGCCGCCGGCGGAACGCCAGAATTTCAAGTACGTGTCCTGGCGGGCGGTGGCGGAGGCGCTGGGCCTCAAGGACTGAGGCCGAGGCGAACGCGGCGCTCGAGTTCGCGCGGGTCGATCTTGGTCCGCCAGCTCTCGACGCCGTTTCGCAGTTCGGCGGGCGTCAAGGTCAGCGATTCGAAGGCGCGATCGCCGCGCGCGTCGCGCAGCGTGAACTGCACGCTTGGCTCCGGATCCCAGCGGAAATCCAGCAAGCCGAAATTGGTGCTGCGGAAGTACGGTGCGCGGATGCGCATTTCTGGCTCCGAATTCAGGAAAGACGTGCCGGTCGCCTGTGCCAGCGGCGAGCTGACGAGGTCATAGAAGTCATAACCGCCGCGTTGCGACCACGGGATGCAGGTGACTTCCCCGAAGTGGGTGTCGCCCGAGAGGCAGAACACGCCCTCGATGCCGCGATCGCGGATGTAGTCGAAGAGGTCATCGCGCTCAGTCAGGAACGCGCCCCAGGTATCTCCGGTCGGTCCGTCCTGCGATGACCATCCGCTGCCGCTGACCAGCACCTTGAAAGGCGCGCGGCTCGCGGCGAGCGCTTGGCGCAACCAGTAGCGCTGGCGCTCGCCCAGCATCGTCTTCTGCGGCCCGTCCGGCTCTGCATTGGGACTGCGGTGGTAACGGCCGTCGAGGAAGAAAAAATCCACGCCGCCATAGGCGAGCTGGAAGAACACGCCCGGGCAGTCTGGCAGGCCGAAGCCCGGATTCGCCCAGTAGTTCCCGAATGCGGTGAGCGCCGCTTCCCGCACCGGGCTGGACCGATCGGAATTGTTGAGGCCGAAGTCGTGGTCGTCCCAGATTGCCAGCTGAGGTACTGATCGCAGCAGGGGCTGCGACGAAGCGATTGCGCGCTGGCGGCGATAGTCCTCGGCAAACACCCACGTGGACGCCGTATCGGCATAGATGTTGTCGCCGAGCCAGAAGAACAGATCCGGCTCAGCCGCAGCGATTGCGTGGAAGATGGGCTGCTCGGCATCGAGTTGATGACGCGCGCAGGAGCCGAACGCGACGCGGAACGGCGCGGTCCCGGCGGGGGCGGTGCGCGTCCAGGCAGGCGTCAACCGGTACCGGTCCGGGATGCCGTCGACCAGGAAGCGGTAATAGTAACGTGTCGAGGGCGCAAGCCCGGACAGCGTGATGCGCGTTGTGTAATCCGTCGCGGCTGTCGCGCGCACCGGCGTGCTGCGCACTGATCCGGCGAGGCCCGGATCGGTGCCGTACTCGACCTCGAGATCGAGTTCGCCGCTGGCCCGGCCCCACAGCGTGATCGATTCCGGCGTGACGCCGCCGACCATCGGGCCTTCCATCAGGCGCGGATAACCGTGCGTCGCCGCCAACCCGCGGAAGGGTCGGAGCACCGCGGCGGCCAGCGCAGAGCCAATCAGGCCGCGGCGCATCCGACTCGTCTTCATAGCCATCAATGCAGCTCAGCGAAGCGGCGGAGATTGCGGTAGCCGAGATTCGCGAAGGCGGCAGACGGCGCCACGCTCGGGTCCTGCTCCGCCTCGACGACGAGCCAGCCTTGGTACTTCGCGCGCGCAATCGGTGCAAGCGTCGCCGGGTAGTCGACGCAGCCGTCGCCGGGGACTGTGAATACGCCGTCGAGAACGGCATCGAGGAAGCTGCAATCCCGATTCAGGCTGCGCCCGAGCACTGCGCGGCGCACGTCCTTGCAATGCACATGCGCGATGCGCGACGCATGGCGCGCCGCGGCGCGCGCCGGATCGCCGCCTGCAAAGGTCAGGTGACCGGTGTCGAGCAGGAGCCCGACCGCGTCGTCGCAGGAATCCATCAGCCGGTCCACTTCGTCCTCGGTCTGGACGACCGTTCCCATGTGGTGATGGTAGGCGAGCTTGAGGCCGGTATCCTCAAGCCGGGAGCCGAGTTCGTCGAGCCGGGCCGCAAACTGCGGCCAGTCCGACGGGGCGAGCACGGGTCGCTGCGACAGGCGCGCGCGCCGGTCGCCGTGGATGCAGCGCGTGGTTTCCGCAACCACCACGACCTCGCAGCCAAGCGCCGTCAGCAGGTCACGGTGCGACCGCATCGCCTCGAATTCCTGGGCGGCGTCTCGTGTGAGGAGGTTTGCGCTGTACCAGCCGGATACGAGCGCCAGGCCATGCGGCGCGAGCGCTGCCTTGAGCTCGGGCACCGTGCGCGGGAACTTGCAGCCCAGCTCGACGCCCTCGAACCCGGCGGCCCGCGCTTCGCGCAGGCAGGTTTCGAGGCTGGTCTCGCCGCCGACCTCGGGCAGGTCGTCGATCGTCCAGGTGAGCGGATTG
>CAYPQX010000053.1:0-6179 GCA_964412975.1 uncultured Steroidobacteraceae bacterium | reverse complement strand
AACCGGGCGCTGATGTACCTGCGCTCGCCGTGGCACCGCAGCCTCGAGTGGCTCGACAAGGACCCGGGCGGGGTCGACCGACTGCCCGCGCTGGAGCGCGGCGCGTTGACGGACGATGACGCCGGCCTCGAGCGCGCGCTGATGACGTTGCCGGCGGTCGGCCGCGCGGTCGTCTGGCTGCACGACGTCGAAGGCTACACCCATGCAGAGATCGGTTTGGCGCTCGGGCGCACGCCGAGCTTCTCCAAGTCGCAGTTGTCGCGGGCGCACGCCCGCTTGCGCGTGGCGCTCGGCGCGCGCGACACGATCGCGGAGGGAACGACATGCACTCCGGCCTGACCGAATGGAGCACGCGCCTGGCGGCGCTGGCTGATTTCGAGCCGCCGGCAGCGGGCTTCGCGGGCGTGCTGGCGGCGCGCCGTGCTCGCGAATCGCGCCACAGCCTGCGCTGGCCGGCCAGCCTCGCCGCGGTCGTGCTGATGGCCGCCGCCGGGCTCGGCTGGTGGCTGCAGTCGGCGCAGCGCGAACTCGCGCTGGCGTCGGTCCCTGCGGATCGAGATATCGTGTTGGTGAGCGACGGCATCCGCGTGGAGAACGCGCGGCTTGAATGGCTGCTCGCGACGCTGCCGGATCGCCATGCGATGCGCGGCAGCACGGCTTTCACGGTTGCCGAAATCGAGGACCGCCTCGCGCTCCTCGATGACCGCTTGAGCCATGTGGCCCTCGAGCCGAATGCGCCCGAGCGGGCCGAACGCCTGTGGCGAGAGCGCGTCGACCTGATGAACTCGCTGGTCCAGGTCCGCTATGCGGACGCGGTCGGCACCTACTGAATCATGGAGACCACGATGATTGGAAAGATCCCTGCATTGATTGCGACGCTCGCGCTGGGTGCCGGCATGGCGCCGGCGTTCGCACAGTCCGCGGATGACGAAGCGCTGGAGCAGCGCCTGGCGGACGCGCAACGGCGGCTCGAGGACGCAGCCCGTGAAGTCGCCGAACTGAGCGGCGAGGCGATGGGTGCCGGCGTGCTGCGCCGATTCGAGGTGATCCGGCCGGGGCCACGCCGCGCGATGCTCGGCGTCAACCTGGGCGGCACCGAGGCGAACGGCGGCGGGGTGCGCGTGAACGGCGTGAGTCCGGGCGGACCCGCGGCCGAAGCCGGCGTGAAGGTCGGCGACGTGATCGTCGCGATCGAAGCGAAGCCGATCGCGACCGGCCGGGAACTCGTCAAGGTGATGGAGTCAATCGAACCCGGCCAGAAGGTCGCGCTCGAGCTGCGTCGCGCGGGCAAGCCGGTCAAGCTCAGCGTCGAGGCGCGGCCGCTCAACCAGGTGTACTTCGCGACTCCGGCCGCGATGGCGGCCCATCCGGCGGTCCGCGCGCTGTCGGCGTTGCCGCCGATGCAGGCGTTCGAGGGTGATGCGCACTGGTTGCTGGACGAGTGGGGCGATGCCGAGTTCGTGACCCTGACGCCCGGCCTCGGGCGCTACTTCGGCGCCGACAAGGGCGTGCTCGTTGCGCGGGCACCTGAGGATGCGACACTCGGGCTGCAGGATGGAGATGTGATCGTTGCGATCGGCGGGCGCGAGCCACAGAACGGCCGGCATGCCATGCGCATCCTCCGCTCGTACCAGCCGGGCGAAGCGGTCGAGCTCAAGGTCCTCCGGGATCGTCGCGCCCAGACGCTCAGCGCACGGATTCCTGAAAGTGCAGCGCGCAACCAATTGCGCCACCGCAAGCCGCCGCGGGCTCCAGCGTCGCCGTCGGCGCCCGAGACGCCAGACGCGAGCTGAACGAAAGCGGCTCTGTGCTAGTGTGCGCGGCCCATGCGCCGCGCAGACTTTTCTTATCCGCTGCCGCAGGATCTGATCGCAGTCCGGCCCTTGCCGCGTCGCACGGCGAGCCGCCTGCTCGCGCTCGACGGCGGTACGGGCGCGCTTCGCGATCTCCAGTTCGCGGATCTGCCGTCCCTGCTGCGGGGCGACGACCTCCTGGTACTGAATGACACGCGCGTGCTGCCGGCCCGGCTTGCCGGCCGCAAAGCGAGCGGCGGTGCCTGCGAACTCCTGCTCGAACGTATCCTGGACGACCGGCGCATCCTTGTGCAGGCGCGTGCGAGCAAGGGATTGCGGGCGGGCACGACGATCAAACTTCCGGCGGGCGCCGTGGCGCGGGTTCTCGCGCGGCACGGCGAGCTGTATGAACTCGAACTCGATCGAAGTGCGCTCCCGTATTTCGAGGCCGAAGGCAGCGTGCCGCTGCCGCCCTACCTCGCGCGCGCCGCGGACGCCCTCGATCGCAATCGTTACCAGACGGTGTATGCGGACCAGGCCGGTGCCGTCGCGGCGCCGACCGCGGGACTGCATTTCGATCGGGACTTGCTGCTGGAGATTGCCGCGTCCGGAGTTCGCGTCGAGCGCCTGACCCTGCACGTCGGTGCCGGTACGTTCCAGCCGATACGCAGCGATGACCTCGAATCGCACCGCATGCACGCGGAACGATTTCAGGTGCCGCCCGCGACGGTTGCCGCAATCGAAGCGGCGAGATCGCGTGGCGGCCGCGTGGTCGCCGTCGGCACGACGGTCGTGCGGGCGCTCGAGGCGGCGGCCGCGGGCGGGCAGCTCGAGGCCCGGGAAGGCGAGACGGACATCTTCATCCGGCCGGGCTACCGATTCAGGGTCGTCGATGCGATTCTGACGAACTTTCACCTGCCGGAGTCGACACTGATTGTGCTCGTTGCTGCGTTCGCCGGGCTGGAGCAGGTGCTCGCCGCTTATCATCATGCGATTGCCGGACGCTACCGGTTCTTCAGCTACGGGGACTGCATGTTCGTCACCCCGGATCCAGCCGCACTCGATGCCCGCGGGGCGCGCGCGTGAAGTTCAACGTGGTTGCGAAAGACGGCTCTGCGCGGCGCGGACGCCTCGAGTTTCGGCGCGGCGACGTGGAAACACCCGCCTTCATGCCGGTCGGCACCTATGGAACCGTCAAGGGCGTCACGCCCGAGGAACTCCTCGCCTGCGGCGCCGAGATCATCCTCTCGAACACGTTTCACCTGATGCTGCGACCGGGCCCGGAGATCGTGCGTGCGCTCGGCGGACTCCACGGCATGATGCACTGGCAGCGGCCGATACTGACCGACTCCGGCGGTTACCAGGTATTCAGCCTGGCCACGATGCGCAAGCTGTCGGAGGAGGGCGTGCGTTTTCGTTCGCCCGTCGACGGCGCCGAGGTATTCCTGGATCCCGAGCGCACGATGCAGGTCCAGCGCGCGCTCGGTTCCGACGTCGCGATGGTGTTCGACGAGTGCACGCTATATCCGGCCTCCGAGAACCAGGCGCGCGAATCGATGGAGCTATCGCTGCGCTGGTCAGAGCGGAGCCGCCGCGCATGGGACTCGGAGCCGGGAGAGGGCGTGCTCTTCGGCATCATCCAGGGCGGGATGCATGAGGCGCTGCGGCGTGCTTCGCTCGAGGGTCTCGAGAGGATCGGTTTTGATGGGCTCGCGATCGGTGGCCTGTCGGTCGGCGAGCCGGTTGCCGACCGCGAGCGTGTGCTCAAGGCGCTGCTGCCCGAAATGCCCGTCGGAAAAACCCGTTACCTGATGGGTGTCGGTCGCCCGGAGGACCTCGTCGAGTCCGTGGCAGATGGCGTCGACCTGTTCGACTGCGTCATGCCGACACGCCATGCGCGCAACGGGCACCTGTTCGTGCCCTGGGGCGTCCTCAACATCCGCAATGCGCGCCATGCCGCCGACACGGGACCCGTCGATCCGGATTGCGGCTGCTATAGCTGCCGTCACTACAGCCGCGCCTACCTGCGTCATCTCGACCGATGCGGAGAAATGCTGGGACCGCGTCTCGCGACGCTGCACAACCTGCATTACTACCTGAACCTGATGTCGCAGATGCGCCAGGCGATCGAGGCGGGCGAGTTCAACGCGTTCCGCGCCGCCTTTCATGCCGCGCGCCGCGAATCACCCGCCGAAGATACGGAAGACTAGTCCGGATGCGGCCGGCGGCTCAGCCGGTTTCTTCGATCAGGAGCGATGTGATCGTCGCCATGTCCTCGAGCGAGGCATTGACGAATGACGCGCGCAGGCGTCCCGCCTTGTCCACGACGAAAATCTGCGAGGAGTGCATGACGTTGTAATTGCCGTCCTTGCCGGGTGGTTCCTTGAAGAACACGGCGGCGAACTGTGCGGCAATCTTCCCCGTTGACTTCGGATCCCCTGTCAGGCCGATAAAGTCTGGCGACAGGGGCGCGAGATAGGCTTTGAGCGCCGCGGGCGTATCGCGCTCGCCGTCGACGCTGATCAGCACGATCCGGGCGGATTTCAACGCGCCGTCGCGCGCGAGGTGCAGCGCCTTCAGGCGCGCGAGCGTCTGAGGGCAGACATCCGGGCAATGCGTGAACCCGAAGAAGACCAGGGCGGGCTTGCCATTGAGGCTCGAGAATGCCCGCGGCTTCCCTGTGTGATCGGTCAGTGTGAAATCAGTGAGCGGCGCGGGCGCAGGATTCACGTACACCCTTTCGAGCGCCGGCAGTACGGTGGTCTCTGCAGCGTTCGCCGCGACAACGCTGCAAAGGCAGGTGAGCGCGGCGAGCGCCAGCCTAGTTCGCATACAGGCGAGTGATCGGGACGACGGCGAATGTGGAATGCCCGGGCCGCTTCCAGTAAAGCTTTGCGACCGCCTGGCTCGTGTTGTCGTAGAATTCCATCGTAATCGCGTAGCGCTGATTTTTGGTGAGCGCAATCACGGCAGTTACGTCGTTGACCGTTGCATGGCTTGCCCAGTTGTCGATTACGAGATTGCCGTTGATCCACAGCCGTACGCCGTCATTTGAGCGGGTCTGGAACTGGAAATTGCCTGTCGCAGTCGCTTCGATCTGTCCAGTCCAGCGCGCCGAGAACTGGTTGCCATTGACTCCGGGACCGGGCGATCCGCTCCAGGAGAAATTCACTCTTTCCACGCGCTGCAGCACCGGCGAGCCGGAAAGGCTTGTATTGTTGAAGTAGCTTCCCGCCAGGCCCGTCCCCGTACTGGGTGATCCACTCGTGCCGCCGCCCGGTGCCGATTCCTGGCCTCCGATCTGCGCCACGTAGGCCGATAGATTGGTGAGCTCGGTAGCCGTCAGCGAGATGCCGCCGTGCGAAGCAATGGCTTCACTGATCGTGGCAGCGGAGCCGCGGTGCAGGTAGGGAGCCGTTGCCCAGGCGTCGCGCAAGGTCGGTATGTCGATGCCGGTCAGCGCACCACCCAGCCGGTTGCCGCTGTCTGCGTTGATCGTGCCGATGTCCTGCGGATTGTTGCTGCCGCTCGTCGTGAACGCGGCACCGCCGTGGCAGCTTGCGCAATTCTTCGAGACAAAGAGCGTCTTGCCGGTCGTGGCCGCGGCAGTGAGGGAGCCATCCGCGTTGCGCAGCGGGCTCGAGGCGAAGGCCGTGAGCGACTTGACGTAAGCCGCGAGCGCATCGAGGTCCGCGCTGACGCCCGCTTTCGGGTCGCCCAGCGGCTGGCTGCGCGTGCCGGCATTGAACTCGGCGTTCGTCATGAGCCCGGTGCCACCGGCCAGTGTGCGGATCTGGCCCTCGAAGTCCTGCACCTCGTCGAAATTATTGCTCCAGTGCAGGGCGCCCTGTGCGCCGGCGCGGCCGCGCAGGTTCACGGTGTTGCGCAGTCCTTCGCCGAAGCCGGTCAGGTCCCAGACCCGGCCATCGTGGCCGCCGTCGTTGTGGCAGGACGCGCAGCTCATGTAGGCGTCGCGTGCGAGCCGCGTGTCCTGCGCGTCGTAGAAGAGTCGCTTGCCCTGCAGGACCTCGGCGGAGAGCTTCTCGCCGCTGTGCGAGACCTTGGTCGTGCGTCGCGGCACGTTCGCGATGCCCTCGGTCAGGAGCTCCGAGAGGTCGTACACGCCGACGGTGCGGTCCAGGAAATTGTTGACGTACAGCCGGGTGCCGTCCGCCGAGACCGCAAGGCCCTGCGGAGTGCGCCCGACGCCGAAACGGAAGATCTCATGTCCAGCGTGCGCGTCGACGACGGCTACCTGCCGGCTCGTCTCGAGCGCGACGAACATGTAGATACCCAGCCGGTCGTAGGCGATTGCGCTCGCGACACTGGAGTTGTCGTGGTCGATGCGGCGCGGGTAGTCCTCGGCGCCGGCCACGAGGTCAATGC